>JAISDB010000206.1 GCA_031265155.1 Prevotellaceae bacterium
TTGGCGTATAGCGTCGGCTGCTCTTGACTTTTTGCTCACGCTGTTTTTATTTTTATTTGGTGTTCGCGAGCTTCGCTTACGCTTCGGTTGGTTACTTTTGCGTTAAGGCAAAAGTAACAGAAAAACATCTTTATTATCTTTTATCTCTGAAAGATATACTTTTTAAGGGACGACTATATACCTGATTTCATATTTCTCATTCTATTTTTATTTTACATTCGGCAACCTGCCTGTTAGCCAGCGCTTTTTTATCGGGCTGTTTTCCGCCTGCATAAACGAGCATTGTTCCTGTTGCTGCAATTTCTGCATTGCTGCTGTCGCGTGCTGCCATTTGAGATGGAGCGAGTGTAAATTTAACTTTTGCGCTTTCTCCCGCTTTTAACCGTATTCGCCTGAATCCCTGTAAGGCTCTTATAGGAGTTTTCCACAGGTCATTTTTTGGCAGCGAAACGTAAAGCTGTACAACTTCGTCACCATCCGTTTTACCTGTATTTTTTACTTCGACAGTTATTGTAACCGTATCGCCGGCTTTTACTGTTTGCGGTGCGTTTTCGATTGAATATTCAAAAGAAGAATAGCTCAGTCCGTATCCGAATTCATAAAGCGGTATTCCCTTAAAATAGCGATAAGTCTTGCCTGTCATGTCATAGTTGGTAAATTCGGAAATGTCGTCGATGCTTTTATAAAAAGTAACAGGCAATCGTCCTGCCGGATTGTAGTCTCCGAACAGCACATCGGCAATGGCAGTGCCGCCCTGCTGTCCGGGATACCATGCTTCGATTATTGCAGGCATGGTTTCATTTTCGCGATTTATGGCAATAGCGCTGCCGTTGAGCAAAACAAGAACCGCAGGTTTTTTGAGTTTGCTTATTTCTTCTATAAGTTCCTTTTGCGTAGCGGGCAGTTCTATACTGGTGCGGTCGCCGCCGCTGAAGCCTTCGATATTAACCGGCATTTCTTCTCCTTCAAGCGATGGACTGAGTCCCATGCATAAAATAACAACATCGGAATTTTTTGCAAGTTCTATTGCTTCCTGCTTCATGCCGGGATTTGGAGCAGACCATAGCAGCCGAGCCATAGAAAATTGCGTGTCTTTTTGAGAATATTCTGCACGAACACTGTATTTTTCACCGGCTTTAAGTTCCATGCTTTCATGTTTTCTTTGAGGATTATGTCTTGATTTTACATTCAGCAGCAACGAATCGTTGATATACAGTGCAAACGCCTGCTGCGCTTCGGCTGCAAAAACATATTGTCCTGTTGCTTTTGGAACGAGAACTCCTGTCCATTCTGCAGAAAAATCGTCATAATCCATATCTTCGGCAGGACTGTTTTGTCCCCAGATAAAATCAATATTGTCATCTGTACGGTTTACCTGCCTGCCTTTGGATGAATATACCGATTGAAGTCCGTTTTTTGTCATTGACGTATCCGTAAAAAAGCAGCTTGCGGGTATGGCTGTAAAATACGGCAGACCGGGAGCAAGCTCGCAGCCCTGTGCAAAGCGCACTTCTGCATTTGGCAATTTTTCGCGAATACCTGCCAGCGGCGTTACATATGTTGTAGGGAAACCATTATAATTTGCCAGCAATACATTGAAATCTTCGGCGTTTGAACCAATGACGGCTATCTTCTTTATATCTTTCGACAAAGGCAATATGCCATCATTCTTTAACAAAACGATTGATTTGCGTGCCGCATCGAGCGACAGCTCAACATTTTTTTCGCTTTCTACAGTACTGTATTTAATGTTGTCGTACGGCGTCTGATTTTTATCAAAAAGCCCTAATTTCATCATTGCCAACAGTATTCGCTTGACCGATACATCTATTTCATTTTCGGTTATAAGTCCCTGCTGTACGGCTGAAACCAGAAAAGGATAAGTATTTCCGCAATTCTGGTCGGTGCCTGCTTTTACAGCCATTGCCGCCGCTTCGGCAGGTGTATTTACCGTTTCGTGGTGCCCTTTGGCGTAAAAGTCCATTACAGCCCAGCAGTCCGATACGATATATCCTTCAAATCCCCATTCGTTTCGCAGAAGATTTGACAGATATTCGTTGCCGCAGCACGGAAGCCCGTTCAGTCGCTGATATGCGCACATTACGCAATATACTTTTGCTTCCTGCACTACTCGCCTGAAGTGGGGAAGATACGTTTCAGCCATGTCGTAACCGTCAGGCATTACATCAAACGAATGCCTTATTGATTCGGGCCCGCTATGCACGGCAAAATGCTTTGCGGTAGCAATCAGTTTAAAGTATTTGGGGTCGTTTCCCTGTAATCCCTTAATGAAAGGTATGGCTAATTCCGCAGTTAAATACGGATCTTCGCCATACGTTTCCATTCCGCGTCCCCAGCGCGGATCACGAAATATATTGATATTGGGCGTCCAGTATGTGAGCCCCATATACTGCTCGAACTTTCCGCGATTTGCATAATCGTGATGCTTGGCTCGAGCTTCATCGGATATGGCTTCTGCTATACAGTACATTTCATCCGTATCCCACATTGCCGCTAATCCTATGGCTTGAGGGAATACGGTAGCGCGTCCGGAACGTGCAACTCCATGCAGGCATTCGTTCCAAAAGTTATGTGCTGGAACATCAAGGCGGGGAACGCCCGGACAGTCGTAACGAAGCATGTTGACTTTTTCTTCAAGCGTCAGACGCGACACAAGGTCTTCTACCCGCGCATCGAAATCAAGCGAGGCGTTTTTGTATGGTTTTGTGCTGCACGATGCAAGTAACATGCATAATGCAATAAACAGTATTTTTTTCATCTTCTTTTTTGTTTATTCTTATTTTATCAAAACCTAACAGGTTTCTGCAACCTGTTAGGTTTATTTATTCTACCATAATTTCAACCTTTCAGTTTTCAATATTTTGAATATTTAAATCGTTAATAAACAATCGTCTTTATTGTATCATCTTCATTATAGTGCAATTCCGCTACTTTTATGCTGCGAAGCCACGTCTTACCGCCAGACGGTACGCTGTCGTGATGGAAAAGATACCATTTTCCTTTCCATTCAATGATTGCATGATGTGTTGTCCAGCCTGTTACGGGAGTCAGTATAACGCCTTTGTACGTAAAAGGACCGTATGGATTGTCGCCTGTAGCATAGCAAAGCCTGTGAGTATCGCCGGTAGAGTAGGAGAAGTAGTATTTTCCTTTATATTTATGCATCCACGATGCCTCGAAAAAACGCCGCAGATTGTCGCTGTGAGCAACAGGCTTGCCGTATTCGTCCAAAATGACAACCGGTTTTGGCTCTTCGGCAAACTGAAGCATATCGTCGCTCAGGCGGGCTACGCGCGATGGTATGGCTGCTTCGTTGTCGGCAGGAAATTCCGCGCTTTCGAGAGCTTTATTGTTGCGATAGCGTTGAAGCTGCCCGCCCCACAGACCGCCGAAATACATGTAATAATTGCCGTTATCTTCGAGTACGCACGGGTCGATGCTGTAACTTCCGCGTATATGGTCGGCTTGAGGAATAAACGGACCTTCGGGTTTGTCGGATACAGCAACTCCTATGTGGAAAACATCGTTTTTGTCTTTCATCGAAAAGTACAGATAATATTTTCCGTTTTTATACGCTACATCGTTGTCCCATAACTGACGTCCTGCCCACGGAATGTCTTTTACGTCAAGAATCAAGCCGTGATCGATAACATCGCTGTCAATACCGCTCATTGAAAGCGCGTGATAGTCTTTCATGTCGAAATGGTCGCCGTTATCGTTTTCGGGAATCCCGCTTTCGCGGTCGTGCGAAGGATAAATGTAGAGCTTATTGTTGAAAATATGCACGGCAGGGTCAGCCATGTAATCGCTCGGGAATAAATATCTTGCTTTCATAATCTTAATTTTGTTTTGCTAATTTTATTAATTCGCCTACAACGGGCTTGGGCTGATATTCGCGGTCGAAGAGCAGGGCATAGTCGGTTCTT
>JAISDB010000215.1 GCA_031265155.1 Prevotellaceae bacterium
TTGAACCCGACGGAATCGCATATTTTCCTGTACCTGCGTATTTCGTCTTCGCAGGCATCAAGGTAATGCTGATTTTTTATTTTGCCTGTGCGCGTAACTTCTTTTTCGGACACAAAAAAAGGAGTGGACAAATATTTTTTCTTTTGCTTGTGCGTAATGCGTATTTTAATGTTATACGTTCCGTCTTTCTTTTTCCTGTGCAAATGCACTTCTGTTTTAAATGTTGCCATTTCGGTAGAATTATGGTAGATTTTTTTTGTGCAAAAATAAGTAAATTTTGCTTAATGTACAAAATATATTTTCTCAATTTTTGTTTTTTCATTTCTCTGAAACCCGCATAAAACCTTTGAAAGTACTGTAAAATAAGGCTGTTTGATTTTTTGTACCCTCAGGCGGAATCGAACCGCCATTTAAAGTTTAGGAAACTTCCGTTCTATCCGTTGAACTACAAGGGCATTTGTAACTGATAATCAGGAATTGTGCATTTTATTCGAAATCAATATACATATATTTGAAGTTTAAAATCATCTCGTTAAACTGTGTGATAACATCCTGTCCCAAATTGCCATCGAAGTGTTTAACAAAGTCGTATTCCTGCAATATTACAGATATTTTCGGCAATACACTGCTTTTAGTTCCTATCGTGTATGGAAAATCTTTCAGCTCATATTCTTCAACTTCAACAATTCCGCCGCCTCCGCCACGACGACGTGTTTGCAACGTGCCATTTTGCTCGACTTCGGTTCTGTGGGTTTCATAATACCTTTTAGACAGTTCCGATGTACTTGCTCCGGTATCGAACAAACATATTAAAGTATCATTATGAGATGTTAGCAGAACAACAGGATCTAATCCTGATAAAAACATATTATTCAAATTTCTGCTTTCCGAAGTTTTTGGAACAGTTATTCTACCGTCATTCCGGATTCGTATTTCTTCCATTTGATAAAGCACCGGAAAACCAATAATTCCATGAACTTCATAATTAACCTGCGGGAAACTCATCTGCCCGGCGGGAACAACCAGAAATACTACATTTTCAAACAAAATATCTCCTACATAAAAACTGTCGGCAACTGCTAACCGGCTTTTCAACTTGGCATCTGTTGCCGTATTGACGCTAATGTCGGATTCATATATTGTCAGCCCCATTTTTTTAGCGCAACTATCAGTAATGGTTGAGATATTTGCGCCGGAATCAAAAATAAATTCATCGGCGATGCCGCATTTTACAGGCGTCATTAAATGATTGAAAAGGTTGCGGTATGTTTTAATTTCAGCGTCAGTGCGCTTGTGCATTTGCTGAGGTTTCACTGCCGACAGCGTTCCGAACAGGGATTTTATATTTTCATAATTGGCAATTTCTTCATCATTCAATACGGTTTTATACTGTTCCAGCAAAAGGCTGTACGCATCGGCTGCCTCTTTATAATGATAGTTACGAACATAATTATCGGCTTTTACCTGCAATATTTCGGCAATAACCGTATCGTTTAGCTGCTTTTTGTATTTATCCAATAAAATATCGGCGCAGTAGCTGGATTTTTCCAGATTATTAAATGCCTGTCCGCAATACATTTCGTAATAAAGAAATTTGATATCCGACAGATTATTTTTATTATTATTCAATTCAGCCTGAAGTTTGAAAAGATTTTTATTTTCCAGCAGTTCTGCCAGCATATTGTTTACAGCAGGATTGTCCTGCCTGTCGCTGCTACATGCAGCAAACAACAGCGTACCTAACAGAAATAATGCCTTAATCGTTTTCATTAATTATATTTAAATCGTTTTAGTGTCCTGTTAATTAAAATCTTCCAGTTGTTTTTCTCTTTCTTTCACCGTTTTACCGTCGTATGCCCATTTAAGGTAAATTGCGCCCCACGAAAATCCTGCACCAAATGTGGTAAGTATGATATTATCGCCTTTTTTCAATTTGTTCTCAAAATCCCATAAGCACAACGGAAGCGTTGCCGCTGTTGTGTTTCCGTATTTTTGGATATTTACCATAACTTTTTCATCAGGCAGTTTCATACGCTCGCCGACTGCTTTTATTATTCTCAGGTTTGCCTGATGCGGAACAAGCCAGTCGATTGTTTCCGAAGTCAATCCGTGCCGCTGCATTAATTCCAAAGAAGTTTCGGGCATTTTTGAAACGGCAGCCTTGTACACGGCTTGTCCTTCCTGATATATAAAATGCTGGCGGTTTACGACAGTTTCCATTGTTGCAGGATAGCTTGAGCCTCCTGCTTTTTGGTACAGATGCTTACGTCCCGATCCGTCGATATGGAGAATTTCGTCAATCACGCCATAGCCTTCGGTATTGGCTTCGATAAGCACTGCGCCTGCTCCATCTCCAAAAATGGGGCAGGTAGCGCGGTCGGAATAATCAACGAATGTAGAAATCTTGTCGGCGCCTATCAGTATTATTTTTTTGTATCGTCCTGTTTCAATAAATTTTGCAACGGTTGCAAGTGCAAATAAAAAACTTGAACATCCAGCATTAATATCAAATCCGAAAGCATTTTTTATTCCGACCAAATCGCTGACAATATTTGCTGTTGCAGGGAAAGGCATATCGGGAGTAACTCCGCACCATACAAGCAAATCGATATCATCTGTATTTGTATTTGTTTTATTTAGCAATTTGCGAACAGCTTTTTCAGCCATGTGTGAAGTTCCCTGTCCGCGTTCCCGCAAAATATGGCGTTCCTTAATTCCGATACGGGTCATAATCCATTCGTCGGAAGTATCAACCATCTTGCTTAATTCTTCATTGGTAAGAATGTATTCGGGAACATAGCCTGCAATACCTGTGATTGCTGCGGTTATTTTACTCATGGTTCTTAAATATTTAATGATTTTTTAATTTTGTCTGTTAAATCAACCCGTACAACAGATTCCGCTTGCAGAATCATGTTTTTTATAGCCAAAGGCGTTGATGCTCCGTGTCCTATAATAATCGGAGCATTGGCGCCAAGCACCGGCGTGCCTCCGTAAAGCTCATAATTGAACCTGTCGAAAAAATCGTTTTTGATATTAAGTTTTTTTGTTATTCTGTAATTTGATTCTGCCTGCTTGAGAATTATGTTGCCTGTGAATCCGTCGCAGATAATAACATCTGCTTTTTCGCCTGTGAAAAGCTCATGTCCTTCCACATTTCCGATAAAATTAAGCCGTCCATCGGCTTTCATAAGTTCGTATGCGGCTCTGGTCAGCAAACTTCCTTTTTCTTCTTCTTCGCCTACGTTTACAAGACCTGTGCGGGGATTTTCGTAACCGAGAATTTCTTTTGCATAAATAGAGCCGAGCAGGGCATACTGCAAAAGATTATCGGGCTTGCAGTCAACATTTAAACCCACATCTGCAATGACGGCTGTTTTTCCGTTCAGCAGCGGAACGTTGCTTGATATGCATGGACGCAATATTCCTTCAATAAATTTAACGGTATATACCGCGCCAACCATCATTGCACCCGTACTTCCAGCACTTGCTATACTGTCGATTTTTTTACCGGCAAGATATTCAAAACCTACGGTTATACTCGAATCGCTTTTTTGACTGAATGCTTTTGCCGGATGATCATCCATACCTATAACTTCGGATGTATTTACTATTTCGAAATTATCGGCTGCAAAATCATTTTCGTTACATATCTTAATTATATTTTTTTCATCGCCAAAAAGTACAAGTCGGGTATTTTTACGTAAACAATGATACGCATCAATGGCTCCTTTTACAACATTCAAGGGAGCAAAATCGCCGCCCATTGCATCTATACCTATTTTCATACGCACTAATATTTGTTAGACTTAAAAAATTAATTTATTGTGAGTAAAATATTTCGTAATACTTCACTCTCAATTTTAAATTTCAAAATCTCATATTATGCCGATACCTGCTTGTCGATAATTAAACGACCTCTATAAAATCCACATTCTGGGCATACGCGATGATAGAGAACTGCAGTGCCGCAATTCGAACAGTTTGCCAGTGTCGGCGCTACTGCCTTGTAGTGTGTTCTTCGCTTGTCTCTTCTCTGTTTCGATATTCGATGTTTCGGATGTGCCATATCAATATAATTTTAATTGTTAATACTTTATTTTCTTTCTGTAATTTTAATTTACTTTCATTTTTTTTAATATTTTTATCATTTCTTCGTTACACCGGCTTTCGTCAGAATGTAATCGCTGAATTGGTAAACTTACGCATATACTTTCATAAATATACCGAGCAAGATTTATCGTATCATCGCCGCGATTTAAATACATTATTTCATCGTTGATGTCGGTATTGTCGTCGGGTTTTCCATATTTTATCAACAACGCTCCTTTGTATTCTATGCTGATGGCGACATTGTCCAAGCATCTGTCGCAAACAGTAGTAACTTCGCCTTTTACGGTAACATTTGCAATCATTGAATCGCTTAAACGATTCAATTCAACATTTGCCGAAAGTTGACCCTGCCTTATTTCCGAGCAGTCAAATTGTTCAAAGAACTTATCGTCAATTTCGAAGATAAAATCATGCCTTCCGATAGACAAACCACTGAAAATCACATCATATTTACTCAAGTAATTCATCTTTTATTATCTAAAATGGATACAAAGGTAATAAAAAAAACATATTGTAATAGAAATGAAAGAAAATTATCTGTGAACATGTTCAATAAATCAGGCATATTAAATTAATAAATAATGATTTAACTATTTAAAAATGCATTCGGATGTAAAATTGCAACTGTTCTTCATTTTTTATTCAAATAATAAATCGTCTTTTATACTGTGATTGCACTGCTGCAGTTCAAAAAAGAAATGTTTTTCGCCAAAAGCAGGTTTCAGCTGATTGAACCATGTAGCTCTGGAATTATATTCGGCAAAAAAAGGAATATCAACCCATCGAGGATTACGACCCTGCAGAAAGCGCAAAACAAAAACCTTTTCGCCTTTTATTTCCTGAATGCCCAAAATCTGTATTTTCCCAGCCAGGTCGCTCATACTTGGACCTCGTACCGTACGGCAGATTCCGCTTACGCTGCGATACGCTTTTCTGTATATTTCCCAGCATTTTTCCAAAGGCAGTTCAAAATAATGCTTTGCTCCGGTATCACGCGGAACAAACATGTAATAAGGAATACAGCCCAAATCTACCTGCTTGCGCCAAAGTTGCGACCACAGCTCGGGCTTGTCGTTAATATGATTCAATACGGGAGATTGCGTTCTTATTTGAGCTCCCGTGTTTCTGATACGTACAATAGCCTGCTGTACAGCCTTTGTCGATAATTCTACGGGATGATTGAAATGCGCCTGAACAGAAAGATTTTTTCCTGACGTGCTTATTTGTTCAAACAGTCTTATAATGTCGTCGCTGTCGCTATCGGCAAGATACCGGTAAGGATAGTAGCTTAGCGATTTTGTTCCGATCCGTATGGTGTGAATATGACTGAATTCCTTTTGCAACAGCGGACTGATATATGTTGACAGTATTTCTGCGGACATTACCATCGGGTCGCCGCCGGTAAACAGTATATCGGTTACTTCTTTGTGAGCTTTAAGATATTTCAGCAGCAAGTCGGTTTCCTTCATGGCGAATTTCAATTCGTTCATTCCCGAAAACTGAGGCCAGCGAAAGCAAAACGTGCAATAGGCATGACACGTCTGTCCCTGACTTGGAAAAAACAATACCGTTTCTGGATATTTGTGCTGAATACCTTTCAATTTTATCTTGCCGAGATACGGAACATTATGTTCCTGTCCTGCCGGATTGGGATTAAGCATTAAGCGTATGCGCTTAACAATTTCGTCGATTAAATGCTTATCGGCATTTTCGTCCAGTTTTTTTTTGATAATGTCATAATGCCGCTTTCTTAACATTTCACGTCGAGGGAAATTGAGAGTAAACATCGGATCCGTATTCACGTTATCCCAGTTAATAAGCTCATTTACAACATAACTGTTTGTTTTAAACGGCAAAACCCGTCCTACAGTTTCTATATCACTAATCAATTCGTCGGGCAAAAGCGATATCTGAGAAATTTTTCTAAAATTATGAAGCGAGTATGATTTTATAGTTTTTTCCATAATGATTTTGATATTAATGGCTAATAATTTGCTGTAAAGATATAAAAAAATATCAAAAAACAAAAATATCATGCAAAATTTTTCTTACTGCACAGATTCAATTAGGTCGTGTTAGCACATAATTTCATATCTTTGCAAGAAAAATAATGCTATGAAATTGACGAAAGCACAATACGATACAGTTTCGGAAAGTTTCCCGACCCGGCGCGATAACGTAAGTTTAAGTAATTTAGAGGTCTTAAACGCCCTTTTGTATGTTCTTGAAAATGGCTGCAAACGACACGAGTGGTATCGCTAAAAATAGTCCACCCATTTGAAAGTTTTTGGTTTAAATCGTCAATAATTTTTTGCGTAAACGTCATGCGTTCCTCATGTGTACAAAATGAATTAATGTTTATGTTATCGAATTTTTCGAACCTTCGGCGTTCCATTTCGCCTGTTATTGGATTTCACTGTGACAGTTCAACAAACCATTTTTTATTCATGTCTTCCTTCCTGTCACATAGTTTCGGTAAGATCAAAATTTTTTTCTACACATTGTTTTTTCCTTTAATTTTTTTTGGAAATTAAAGGCGCAGGAGATTAACTGTATCTAAATGTATCTTACATTGCTTATTGCGTTGTAATTTATTTATTATCAGGAACTTAATTGTTTTGTGGAGCATATCGGAATCGAACCGATGACCTTTTGACTGCCAGTCAAACACTCTAGCCAACTGAGCTAATACCCCAACTTAATTCTTCATCAATTTCGTTTTGCAAATATATAAAAATAAAATAAAACAGCAAAAAAACAGAGCAAACGTATCCGCAAGTTCACTCAGTAAATGCAACTGCTATTGTATTAGTACAGAGTTAATATATTATTTTCAATTGCTGATTATTTTCAGTTACTTATTTGTAAAAGCTCAATTTACTACTTGAACTTACGATTGATGTAAGAATTTGTGACAGTATTTATTTGCTATTTATTACAGGCTATTTCCAAAGTCTTTTTTAAATTTTGCCATTAATTTTTCAGTCCAGTCGGAAACAGGTTCCAAACCACCCATAAAAAAACGCAATACAGGCGGCTCGTAAACAAATTTCAATCCTCCAATCAGCAGTCGATTTTCGTACAGCCATGTCATGCGGTCTTCTACATATTTAATTTGAGAAAGAGTAAATACTCTACGCGGGACAGCCAATCGTAAAAGTTCCATATCGGCGTATGTTTCATTTCCGTTTTCATCGCGCTGGTTCGATATTGAACCGCGTTCCATTCCTCGAACGCCCGAAATAAGATAAAATGCAGTTGCCAGCGCTCCTGCCTGATACTGCGACTGTGGAATATGTTCACAAATTTTCTTTGCATCTACATGCGCTCCGAGTACGCCCGGCGGTGTAACCACAGGAATACCTTTTGACGCGAGCGCATTCACCAAGTAGGCAATGTACTGCGGACTCTGGCAAATCATTGTTTCATCGAGAGTTTCGTATAAGCCTACTGCCATAGCTTCTATTTCGCGAACAGAAATGCCTCCATAAGTCAAAAAACCTTCAAACAGAGGAATAAACGCTTCCAATTCGCGATATATGGCTAATTCGTTTGTGCAAATACCGCCGCCTCGAGATGAGCTGAGTTTGCGAGCCGAAAAATAAATAATATCGCACAATTCTGTTATTGCTGTAATTACATCTGACATCGAAGCGTTAGCAAATTCAGGCTCGCGCTGAATTACCAGATATGCATTTTCGCCAAGTAAACTTGCATCCAGCACAATACGCAGTCCGTACCTGTCGGCTATGCGCCGCACTTCGCGCAGATTTTGAACAGAAAAAGGTTGTCCGCCAATAAGATTTGTGGAAGCTTCCATTCGTATAAACGGAATATTTTCTTTTCCTGTTTCTTTTATCACTGCTTCCAGCTTTTCAATATTCATATTGCCCTTGAAAGGATGACCGGAAGATATATTGTAAGCTTCGCCGTAAAGAAGTTCGACAATCCGTCCTCCGTATTGCGTGATATGCGCCAACGCTGTAGTAAAATGATAATTCATTGGTATTAAATCGCCTTTTTTACGGATATATGCATTGGCAATAATGTTTTCTGCTGCGCGTCCCTGATGAACAGGTAAAAAATATTTTTTCTTCAATACGTCTTCAACCGCTTTTTGCAAGCGAAAAAAACTTTGCGAGCCTGCATAAGCATCATCGGCATGCATCATAGCCGACAGTTGCATGTCGCTCATTGCATTTGTTCCGCTGTCGGTCAGCATGTCTAAAAACACATCATTGGTAGTCAGGCGGAACGTGTTAAATTCGCCTTCGTACAAGGCTTCAAGACGACGTTCTATAGGAACTAAATTTAATTTTTGCACTACGCGTACTTTGTGCAATTCCAGCGGAATGTCTTCTCCGCCATAAAATTTTATGCATGCTGCTTTTTCATTCATCATATAACCTGTTTTAAGGATTAAAAAAGGCTGCAAATATACATAAAATTTTTAACCAAACACAAAATGCACAAAAACAACTCATTGGCGGGCAAAAATATTAAATTTAACCTCAATTTTATCTTATTGCCTTACAGTTTGAAAGCAAAAAAGCAGAATGTGAATTTTTAACTGCCGAAATATCCTTTTTATTTTTTGAACATTTTGCCGGTAATAATTTTTATTCTGCTGTATTTACCGTTTTTATCCTGTTTATGAAAAGGCTGACTGTTACGGAAATGAATTTTATCTGTTACGAGTGCAAATTATTTTATACCTTTGCAGTCTTGACAGTCAAATAACAACTGTTAAAACAGTAAAAATTGGAAAATGCAAATATCCGAACCTAATATCAACGGATATGTATAAACGATGGAAGAAACAAAAAACATACTAAACGAAATTGCCGATAGTGATTACAAATACGGATTTACAACGAATATCGAACAGGAATTTGCTCCTAAGGGACTGAATGAAAATATCGTACGGCTTATTTCGAGTAAAAAATCAGAACCCGAATGGTTGCTTGATTTTCGTTTAAAGGCTTATCGGCACTGGCTTACAATGCAAATGCCGCAATGGGCGCATCTCGAAATTCCCGAAATAAATTATCAGGATATTATATATTACGCAGCTCCAAAATCCAAGCCGAAACTTGAAAATATAGACGATATTGATCCCGACTTGAGAGAAACATTCGAAAAGCTCGGGATTCCAATCGATGAGCAGAAAGTGCTTGCCGGCGTTGGTTCTTATGCCGTTGATGCTGTCATGGACAGCGTTTCGGTGAAAACAACTTTTCGCGAAACGCTGGCAGAAAAAGGAATAGTTTTCTGTTCGTTCAGCGAAGCTGTTCGCGACTATCCGGATCTGGTAAAAAAACATCTCGGTTCGGTTGTTCACTATACCGACAATTATTTTGCGGCATTAAATTCGGCAGTGTTTAGCGACGGTTCATTCTGTTTTATTCCGAAAGGCGTTCGCTGTCCGATGGAATTGTCAACATATTTTCGCATAAATGCTGCAAACACAGGGCAGTTTGAACGCACGCTTATTATTGCCGACGAAGCAAGTTATGTTTCGTATCTCGAAGGCTGTACTGCGCCTCAACGCGATGAAAATCAGCTTCATGCTGCTATTGTCGAAATTATTGTCATGAAAGATGCCGAAGTGAAATATTCAACTGTGCAGAACTGGTATCCCGGCGACAAAAACGGCAAGGGAGGGATTTATAATTTTGTTACAAAACGCGGAATCTGCAAAGGCGACCGCGCCAAACTTTCGTGGACGCAAATAGAAACAGGCTCTGCCATAACATGGAAATATCCGAGTGCAATTCTTAAAGGCGATGACTCAAGCGCTGAATTTTATTCGGTTGCTGTTACAAACAATTTTCAACAGGCAGATACAGGCACAAAGATGATTCATATCGGACGTAACACCAGAAGCCGAATTGTATCGAAAGGAATATCGGCAGGACGTAGCCAAAATTCGTACCGCGGACTTGTAAAGGTATTGAAAAATGCCGAAAATGCTCGAAATTTTTCGCAGTGCGACAGTCTGTTGCTTGGTAGTAATTGCGGTGCGCACACATATCCATATATAAATATAGAAAACAAAAGCGCAGTCGTAGAACACGAAGCTACAACTTCAAAAATCGGCGAAGATCAGCTTTTTTATTGCAATCAGCGAGGATTGAATACCGAAGATGCGGTGAGTCTTATTATAAACGGTTATGCAAAGGAAGTTTTAAATCAGCTCCCAATGGAATTTGCCGTTGAGGCTAATAAATTATTACAAATATCGCTTGAGGGAAGCGTTGGGTAAATTTCAGGGATTAAAATTAAATCAAAAATTAACAAAATGGATTTTTTCAGTATAAAAAATATATTATTTACGATAGGAAATCAACAGGTTAGTGTACTTGAATGTTTTACGACTGTCAGCGGACTTACTTGTGTGTTTTTGGCATCGCGAGGAAAAAGCGTAAATTTTTGGGTAGGTTATTTTTACACAATATTACTGTTTTTTCTGTTTATGCAGAAACATCTTTATTCGAGTATGTTACTGCAGCCCGTCTCGCTTGTGCTTACAATTTTCGGTCATTACAGATGGACGCATCCGAAATATGGCGAAGAAAACAAAAATAACGAGCTGAAAGTTACACTACTTACTAAACAGAGACGGCTGTTTCATATTGGTTTAGTAATAATACTTGCAGCAATATGGGGATTTGTATTGAGCAAGCTGGGTACAATATTTCCCGATGCATTTCCGCCAGCACGCCTGCCGTTTCTGGATGCAACAATCACAATGTGCATTTTGACTGCACAATATTTGTCGGCACAGAAAAAACTTGAATGCTGGGCGGCATGGCTCACGGTGAACGTAACAAATTTAACTCAATATTTGCTTGTCGGACTTATATTTATGCCTGTTGTCTGCATTGGCTACATTATATTTGCAATAATCGGAATAACAACATGGCGAAAGGAAATGAGCGCGATTGATATTACTCGGTAGTAAAAAGATACTAACGCATAATTGAAAAAATAAATAGTGGACAGTTTACCGTTTTGGATATTGACAGTTGCATATGCTGGACATATTTTGGAAGAATATGTGCTTGACTGGCGTAAATGGGTATATGAAACATCCGGATTAACACTTGAATGGACAGAATTTTTTATTGCAAATTTTGCTGTTATTATTTTGGGAATTGCATGTTCTGCGACAGGATTCGAATGTCCTGTTTTTTCGTATATGTTTGTAGCGCTGGCAGCAATAAATGCAATATTTGCACATCTCGGTACAACAGTCATTAAAAGAAAATTTTCACCCGGATTAATCACATCCGTTTTGCTGTTTATTCCTGTTTGTACATGGGCTTACATTATTGCAGGCGAAAAAGAAATATTAACCGTTACGTTTATTCTGATTACTTCGGGAGGAGGCTTGTTAATTATGTTGTTCCCTGTAATTCTGAACTTTATTAAAAGAAAAATGTAGCAAATCAAATCACAGAAAGTGAGGACATTATACAGCGACAAAAAAACACAAGGAGCAAAAAATGCAGAAATCGGAATAATTTGATTAATATTGCGTAAAATTTAGACAGATGAAATTTGATAATTCTAATTTGTGTTTTGCTGGAATAATTCCGGCTCGTTTTGCTTCGACCCGTTTTCCGGGCAAACCGCTTGCCGATATCTTCGGCAAACCAATGATTCAGCATGTTTATGAAAGGGCGCAAAATGTTTTTGAAATTGTTTACGCAGCTACCGACGATAAAAGAATATTCGATGCTGTTGTAAATTTCGGAGGCAATGCCGTAATGACTTCCGATAGACACAGTAGCGGAACCGACCGTTGCGCCGAAGCAGTTGATATTATACAAAAGCAATTGAACAAAAAAATAGATGTAGTTGTAAATATTCAGGGCGATGAACCGTTTATTGCAGAAGAACATCTGCAAATTTTGAAAAAATTGTTCGAAAATGATGAAATTCATATTGCAACGCTGGTAAAACCATTTGCTGACAACGAAGACATCTTCAATCCCAACAGCCCGAAAGTTGTTGTATCAAAAGTAAACGAAGCCTTATATTTCAGCCGCTCGCCCGTACCTTTCGTGCGCGGCAGCGAAAAGGAAAACTGGCAAAAACAGTTTACATTTTTCAAACACATAGGCTTGTACGCTTATCGTACTGACATATTAAAGCAATTGTCAGCATTGCCGCAGGGAAATCTCGAAAAAGCCGAATCGCTCGAACAGTTACGCTGGCTCGAAAACGGATACAGGATAAAAGTCGCTCAAACCAATATCGAAAATCATGCTGTTGATACTCTGGAGGATTTAATGACTTTGCTTGCAAGCCGTGATGGGTTTGCAGAACTCAAATATTTACAAATCTGAGTTCGATACAATCAACCCAATGTATATTTATGACAGAGAAGGAAATTCTAATTTAATGAAAGATGGAAGAAGACATCTAAAAGGTGGAGTAAAACGCAATAAAGATGTTAATTGGTGGACTATTTTTTCGGAATGGGTAAATGGAGATGATCCTATTCGCAGTTTATTTGAAAATGATCACCCTGCAATTACAGAAGGTATTTTAAAAGACTTAAAATATGTTTCTGCTTTACAAGAATTTGTAAAGTCAAATAAAATGAAAAGCAATACAGCTATTAAATTTGGTGCATTAGGAGTTTTACTCGCACACGATAATATGCGACTTCAAATGATGGGTAGTTATAATGTGAGTTTTTATAAGCTTGGTGAGAAAATATTGTCTATAGCATTAGATTCAAAATCAAGGACATCATATTATTTACATTTGCCTTTTATTAATAATTATGAGCGGTCGCACGGTAAAACACGGCAAGGAAATACAGATCAGGTTTATATGTTTCTATTAAAGTGATATATCATGAAAATCACAAGAACCGATAAAATATTAATACCGATAGTAGTGTTATTC
>JAISDB010000042.1 GCA_031265155.1 Prevotellaceae bacterium
GCTCGGATGGCGAATTGCGGCATAATTGAGGATATAGACTTGAGCAACCGCGAGCCATTGCCGGAGTTGAAAGCCGGGGATGTATTCATGGCATCCGATTATCCTGTAACGGTAACGAAGGTAACGGGCAGCAACGGCGTGTTCACGGGCGAAGGCTGGGTGATGCTTCGCTGGATTTTGAATGTTCGGGTAGCTGTTGAATTTGAAAATATTCCGATAAATACGGACAAACGCGCCACCGGCGGCATAATAAATTTCAAATACAACAAGGACTGGAAAAATGTAGGGAATCTTGATAATTATTCTGATGGCGGACGCCAAAACACCGCCAGCGGCATAATCCGTCCCGATTATACTTTCAATTTTGTCATTCCCGAAAATCCTGTATTTGTATATGATACAACAGGTTATCTTATCGTTTACGATTACAGCACGACTCCGCCAACCGAAGCCGGACGGCAAAAACTGAATGATGACGGCAATCCCGTGTTCCCAATGACGGTAAAGGACAAAGAAGGAAACGTTTACCGCCTGACTGAAGAAACAGACGAAAACGGCAATAAAATAATCAGTTCCGAATATCTCGGCAAGCAGGGTACTCCGCTCACCGCCGACAATTTCGATGCAGACAGAATAGATTCCGACAAAGCTATAGTGAGCTTTGAAAAAGGCGCGGGAAAATACGCTTTCGACAAGTTTGATGTTAAATTTTCGGGCAGCGTGCGCATACGCGATAAATACACGAAAATAGGCGATTACAACGTTCCGTGGAAGTTTCTGCCGGAAGGCGGCTCGGACAAAATACAGGCGAAAATCATAACGGTTGACAATGCGATAAACCCCGCCGATGTTATGTTCCAGACTCCGCAAGGAATGTTATATGAAAAGAAACATTTGGAAGGCAACACGTTTGAAATAAGCGCAGTAGCGGGCGTTGACAATGACGTACAGCAGATTTACGCGCTTTATCCGACAGACGATGGGAAATTCTTAAACCTTGGACGCATTGATGTTGTAACCTACAAGCCGCAAACGCAGAAGATTGTCGCAGTCAGTGTAAACGGTAACACTGTAAATACAAATGAATTACATTCATATTTAAACGGAGTTTATGGCGAAGTCGGCGTAACGTTTGAGATTGAAACGGACACGTTTACATATAATAATACGATAAGCTTTTTTGAAGAGAACAGCGGCTGGTTTTCGCGCTACACGTCAGCAATGAAATCCTTTAACATATCTTATCGTGAGCGTATCGGCGCGAGTTATGACAAGGATAAAAATTATCTGTTCATACTTGGCGAAGATGCATCACGCAGCGACCGTGATGCACAGGGCTTTATGCCGCTCGGCGGACGCTTCGGATATTTGTTTGTCGATAAAATATCGGGCGAACAGATGAACAGCATAGCAGCACACGAGCTGGGACATGGCATTTGGGCATTGAAGCACACGTTTGATAACGACTACGGCAATATAGCCGTAAACACAACTGATAACTTAATGGATTACACTCCCGAAGCAACACACCTTGCCAAATGGCAATGGGAAATAATCCGCTATCCCGCGCTCTTCACCGATCCTTTCGGCGGAGATGAGGAGGGAATGGGAAATGCTTATGGAATCTATGTAAAGAATTATATAAAGGATATTCGTTGTTTAAGATATAATGATAATTTCAATTACAATAACAATTCATTCAAATATAATAATGGAGAATATAAATATGACTCATGGGCTAACCCATTGCTATTCGATAATATCAACTATGGCGCAATTTGGGTTTGGTATACATGTTCAGATAATGAAAATATTGATATTTCAAAAATTAAAAGACAAGGTAGTTATGTATATGTTGGAGATGATAATGGCTGTCAATTAAAATTTTTGGTTAAAAAAGATTATGCAGATTCGCCTGAATACGCTCAAAATTTTTTAGATTATCTTACTATATCAAAAAGCGGATATAAAGCGCAATTTTATAATCTTATAGTAAAAATGAGTAATGAATCATATGATAATATTATTAGACAATTATTAGATATGCCATCTTGTATGCATGAAATGTTAACTGCAAGTTGGCGATTTTTCTTTTTTGAAAAAATAATAAATCAGGATAATGTAATTTCAGAACAAGAAGCAATATGTTTGGATATATTGTTAAGTACAGAAAAAGATTCAAATGAAGCAGAACAATTATTATTAAATATAAAATCTAATCAATATGAATACAAATTAATCAAAAACATATCAAATATAAATTCAGTAGCATTTGATCATATTGCAAATGGATTATCGAAATTGTATTATACTCAAAATAAAGAAAATATTTTAACACAAGGAGAAAATATTGATGCAACAAATATGTATGTTTGGCGACCGCTTGGAAATGTTTATGACAATTATCAACAATGGATAAATAACCCATCTTTATCTACACTTTATAACTATTTTTACAAATCAACAACTTATTATTACACAACTTTTGCAGAAAATAATGGTAATTTTAGAATACATGCAACAGGAACTGCATTTGGACCATTAGGAACAAAATATTATCATCATGACTTTTACATTAACCCGCTTGAAACTGTAAGTGTTTATTTTGCCTCAAAAAATAAATATATAAATATTGAAAATTATACAGTTGTAATGCCTGGAATATTATTAGCATGGATTATTAATAAACAGGATAATGAAATAAATCAAATAATGCGTAATATTGGATTGACAGCAGCAACTTTTTATTTGAGTGGAAGTTCAATAATAAATGCATTAGGTAGTAGCGGCAAAATTTTAAGAACTATTATATTTGCAAAAGAATTAACGGATAAACTATTGGAGTCGCCAACTGTATTGAATATTTTGATAAAAGATGAGAATGAAAATGATTATGGTTACAAATTCATTCAATTATATAGAGATATAAGTGGATTAATAGATTGTGGTATATTTTTCAAAGATTTTGCAAGCGTAGAGATCAACGATAAATTGCCATGGCTTATAGATGCATGGGAACGCATTGATGAAAGTCGAAAAAATGAATTAAAAATTAACAATTCAACAGTTTATTATTTTATTCAGGAGCAAATTGAAAAACTTAAAGATAATGGGTCTAATTAATATATACAGTTACATTCATGCTATAATTTATGGCATACCGCTTGGGCTAGCCTTTCTTATTGGCGGTTTTAAAGCATTAAAAGAATTTAAAAGTGAATATCTCATAAAAGTCGAATGTTCGATAGTTGATATTAAAGATACAATAGTTAAAACAGATATTAAATCGTTTAACTATGTTGCCATTAAAGCAAGCAATGGGAATATGTATTATGTAGGAGCGAATAAAATAAAAGATTATCTTAATAATATACAATATAAAAATAAACCTGTAGTTATGTGGCATTTAAATACTGATAAATCACGCTATATAGTTATGCAATTTTTTGCAGATGGAAAATATTATATGAAAAATTATAAAACACCATATTGGATAGCATATATATTTATTATATTAGGAATTATAACATTCTCATCAGCATTAGCTTATGTAATAAAACATCCGGAAGAATTAAGATTTAAAAAAAAGAAATAATTCCGTTCGAATTATCTTCGTAGACTCTATCTGCGAAGCAAAAAAAGTAAAATATAAAATGAAAAACGCAACAAGTAAAAATACAATAAATTCAAACAGAGTTTGTTTTCATAAAGCGAATAACCTTGCCTATCGCGAACGCTTCGGATATTTGTTTGTCGATAAAATAGCAACCGCCCAAATAAACAGCATAGCGGCACACGAGCTGGGACATGGCATTTGGGCATTGAAGCATACGTTTGACAACGATTACGGCAATATAGCCGTAAACACGACTGATAATTTGATGGATTACACTCCAGAAGCAACACACCTTGCCAAATGGCAGTGGGAAATAATCCGCTACCCTGCGCTGTTTACTGACCCGTTTGGAAGTGATGAGGAGGGAATGTTACTAAAACCCAGCTTAATATATGATGCAAATATGAAAATAGGAGGCTTACCTCAAATAATAGATTATATAATTACAAACAAATATGAAGAATTTAAAAACCTGTTTTTAGAATATTATAATAGTTTCAATAATAACATTGATAATATACCTTGTGATATTTTACTTTTAAATTTATTTGATTATAAAATACAAATAGATGTTATAGAAGAAGCTAAATTCATTTGCTCAACTGCTTATGAATATATGATAAGAAAAGAAATAATGGATCATGCTGATTATTTTATTGCATATTTAGATACAGCAGATGTTATAAATACTAATGAGTTGTCTTATGAAATAACTGGACTATTAAAAACGTTTGTCCGAGAACCATATGTAATTAATGTAATGGATGAATTTATACAATCTTATTTTTCGGCAAAAGAAGAATTATATAAAATATCTGCCGTTTCTGCACAAAAAAGCTTTGTTTACCAAGTTACCAGTAATCAAAAATTCAAAAAAATTCTTAGGAATGTATTGAAAATAACAGATGATGCAAGAATTAATCAAATAATGGAATTAAGAAGGAACAATCCTAACTCTATAATAGATGAGATAGAAGATTTTTTCAAAGATCCAAATACATCAAACCAATTTCAAAAACAATTATCTGATAATATTGAACTTAAAATATTATCAGATAAAAATATTAGTAAGCAAAGAAAAGAAATTGCAAAAGCATTAAAAAATAAGCAATTTTTCATATTAATTAAAAAACTTATTCCATATATTGATATATCTGATGCCTTAATTAAAGCAGGACATGGAGATATTTCTCCTGCTGATATAACTGGCATCGTTACTTCAGGACTTGGTAAGATTCTTATTGAAATGATAATAAATCAACAATATGATGACTTACAATATGCAATGTTTGAATTAATGCAAACGTGGAATGAAATACTAAATTGGAAAAAAACTTCAACATATGAATATTTTGAAGCAGATATATTTTTACAATATGTAGAAGAAAAAGAAAAATATAATTCTGTAGCACCCACAAGTATAAGAATATTGGATAGAGAATTAGCAAACAGTATATTTGGATTTTATCCTAAATATGTAAACTACGATTTTTTACGTAATGCTGTATTCATTCCACGACACTACGCTCCTTACAAAGATAAATGATGAATTATAATAAATTAGACATAAAAATTAAACGCGATTTACAGAAACTGGTAAATAAACAGATAGATATTTTACTACTCAATAATATGGATATGGATCAAATAAATAAACATAAAGAATTTGAATCTAATGCAAAATTTATTGATTTTTTTGTGAAAAACAATATTAATGATATTGCGATTATAAAAAATAAATTTATTAAAAAACGAACGGTTACAGGAAACGCAATAATAAAGATATTATCATATTGTGCATTAATAATTCTTTTACATCATTTTATTCTATTTAGTCCATACGCTCCTGTTAAAGTATCATTTTACAATCCAATATTTAGTATATTATTTTTTATTTGTACTTATATGGGATATGGTATTTATTTATTCTGTAGTCGCGAAAAAAGGACTAAAAAGGAACCAATAGACGAATATTTGATTTTTTTAAATACGGTTAAAGATAGGATAGATGCATTATCAGACAAAGAAATCTATTTAATGCTAAAGAAAAAGATGTGAGAATAAAACAACAATAAATAAAACAAATGTACAAGATATCCCTGATCATTGGGTATTATATAAAGGAGGCTTAAGTTTTGATCATAGTGGAAATGCAACATTTAAAGTATTTACTTGGGGGAGCAAAAAATTTTAGACAAATAAAAAATATCAGTGAACAATCATTTTATGAAACATATTATGGATATATTAAAGCAAAGTGGTAAAAAGAAATATTTGCCTGTTATTTTCTATGTTTTTATTATAGGAGTAACTATGAATACTTTATGGTTATTATGTATATATTATCCTTCTTTTTTTCATGATTTTTTAAAAACAATAGGAGTAAAAGGGTCTTGGTATCTTGTGTATTGTTTTCCAATAGAATGGATAACAACATTATTTGCAATAGTATATTATTTTATAACAAAGAAAAAAGTTTACGGATTTTGGTTAATGATAATTTTTAGTATATTATTAGTAATATTATCAATATATTTGGTAGCTTATTATGTTGGTTATAATGCCAATAATGTAAGAATGCGTACGATGCCTAATTTTCAAATTTTTATCTTTAATATTATCCTTGCAGGTTCTATATGCGCAATAAAAAATGAAAAACGCAATGAATAAAAATAAAGAAAATAGTGAGAAGCAAAACAGTCAGTATGTATTTAAGGAATTTGTTGTAACGCAGAGCATTGAAGACGGACAATTACCTGATATTGTGAGGAATTACATACAGGAACAGATTTTGGAAAAGCAAAACAACAATATAGCAGCTGTTGTTCATAAGGGAATAAATGTCGTTAAAAATGCCTATGACAGGAGTTTCCAAAATGCAATGATTGATTTTACTAAGACAGGCACTAATTTTGCCGAAGGCGCACAGTGGATACAGCGTTATATAGCAAGTTGAGAAATATTCTTTAGCGGCTTTAATTTTTCATCTTATTTTCAGATTGCTATTGACAGATGATATTTTTTTAATACCTTTACACGCTGTTATTGAAAGAAAAATATAATATTAAAGAATGTTACAGTAGTGATATGTAAATAATGATATACGGATAAGATTATGAGTGGAGGATTATATTCGATGGAAGGCAGGGATTTTGACCAGACCCTTGACTTGAAAAAGATAAAACCTTATGGCGATACAATGAACGATGGCAAAACCCAGTTGAGTTTTACTCTTCCCGTTCCATGTACCGACGAGGCTATTGAAGCGGCAAAACAGCTAATAAGGAAAATGGGCTTTGAAAACCCGCAGGTAGTTTTTTATAAAGAGCTTACACAGGGTTTTACGTTCTTTAACTGCTATGCAGGCTGCAGCCATACGATAGATTATACAGACATTCACGTTCCCAAAGTTGAAAGCAGCGTTATGGACATGCATGCATGCGACGAGTTTATACGTGAGCATATTGGTCGCAGGATTGTTGTTGTAGGAGCAAGCACAGGTACTGACGCGCACACTGTAGGCATAGATGCCATCATGAATATGAAAGGCTATGCCGGACATTACGGCATTGAACGTTACGAGATGTTCGAAGCGCTGAACATGGGAAGTCAGGTTCCCAACGAAGAATTTATTTCAAAAGCCATAGAAATAAAGGCAGATGCGCTGCTCGTTTCGCAAACCGTAACACAAAAAGATGTTCATATCAAAAATATGACCGAACTGGTAGAGCTTCTTGAAGCCGAAGGATTGCGAAGCAAGGTGATTCTTGTTTGCGGCGGACCTCGAATAAATCACGAGCTTGCCAAGGAATTGGGCTACGATGCAGGCTTCAGCATGAACTCATACGCCGACGATGTTGCTTCATACATTGCACACGAACTTGATAAGCGCCTGAACGGATAAAATATTAAAAATATTAATTATAAATGACATAAACTTATGGATAAAAATCAAATCAGAGAAATTATTGCAAAACGATGCGCTTTAGAATTAAAAGATGGCTATGTGGTGAATCTTGGCATAGGCTTGCCTACATTGATTCCAAATTACTTACCCGAAAATATTAATGTAACCCTGCAATCCGAAAACGGCTTGCTGGGAATGGGAGCAACACCTGCAGCAGGCAAAGAAGACAAATACCTGACAAATGCAGGCGGAGGTTATATTACGGCATTGCCGGGAGCAGCGTCTTTCGACAGCGCTACATCATTCGGAATAATTCGCGGCGGGCATGTGGATGTTACAATACTCGGAGCTTTGCAGGTTGACGAGAGCGGAAACCTTGCCAACTGGATGATTCCCGGAAGCAAAACGCCAGGAATGGGCGGCGCTATGGATTTGCTTGTTGGAGCAAAAAAAGTTATTATTGCAATGGAACATACGGCAAAGGGAAATCATAAAATATTACAGCAATGCACATTGCCACTTACCGCTTCGGGCGAAGTGGATATGATAGTTACCGAAATGGGAGTTATGGAAATAACGCCGCAAGGCATTGTGCTTAAAGAAATACATCCAGAGTTTACGGCAGAGCAGGTGCAGCAGGCAACGGGCGCAAAGCTGATAATTGCCGACGATATTAAGCCAATGCGGATATAATTTATTCAATCATCTTAAATCTTAAAATTTTAAATATAAAAAATATGAAAAAAAAATTATTTATTATACCTGCAATAATGTTGCTGGTATCGGCATGTTCACAAATTTTTGCGCCTTCGGTCTATTCGTCTAAAGCAATGGATGCACTTACTGCAGATTTGAAAAAGATAAGTGAAAATTTCAAAATCGAAAAAGTAATTGTAAATGAAAAAGAAAATCTGTCAAACGAATTTGGAATGTGTATTGTTGACTTGCGAAACAGCGAAGGGGAAAAATATGAGCAAATCCTTTACTATAACATAGGAATTCCTCATAACGATCCTGAATCCAAAAGAGAATTAAGGCGTAATACCAAAGAGCCTGACGGAATAAATGTTGATGATATTATCAGTCAAAAAGATAATATTGAAAAATATGTAGAAAATGCGAAATCACAGATACCTGAAACTTACAAGTTCGAAAGTGTAAACAGACTAACATTTACGGCAGACGAAGGAAGTCTCGAAATAAGTTTTATTATCAATGTTACCGAAAAAGGAAAATCAGCCCGCATGAAAGGCGGACGTGAAGTTATTGATTATTACGAAGTCGAATTTAATGTTGACAAAGATGGTAATGTTATCCTTAATGATAACAAATAGAAATAGAAATATTAATATCAATCACTAAAATTTAAAATAAAAACATGAAAGAAATAGTAATTGCAGGAGCAGTACGAACTCCCATAGGAAAATTCGGCGGAACATTAACATCTGTTCCGGTTCAGGAACTTGGAAGCATAGTCATTAAAGAAGCAATACGCCGTGCAGGCATTACGGTTGACGATGTTGACGAAGTAATAATGGGCAATGTTTTGCAGGCGGGACTCGGACAGGGAACCGCTCGCCAGTCGGCTGTGAAAGCAGGAATACCTTACGATGTTCCTGCAATGACAATAAACAATATTTGCGGTTCGGGATTGAAAGCCGTTAATCTTGCCGCTTCATTGATACTGTCGGGAGATGCTGAAATTGTTGTTGCCGGCGGAATGGAAAACATGAGCGCTACGCCTTTTATTCTTAACAGCGCACGCTGGGGCTATCGAATGGGAACTGGAGAAGTGGTTGACAGCATGGTTTATGATTCTCTGACCGATGTATTCGAAGGCTATCACATGGGCGTTACAGCCGAAAATGTTGCTGAAAAATTCAACATATCACGCCGGGAACAGGATGAATTTGCCGCATGGAGCCAGCAGAAAGCTGAAAAAGCGCTTAGTGAAAATCGCTTTAAAGACGAAATAATTCCTGTTGAAATAAAGGAAAAGAAAGGAATTAAAATATTTGATACCGACGAATTTCCCCGACAGGGCGTTACCGCCGAAAGCATAGGCAAGCTTTCACCGGCATTCAAAAGCAACGGAACAGTTACTGCTGCAAATGCTTCGGGAATAAACGACGGCGCGGCGGCGCTGGTTGTTATGAGCGCCGAAAAAGCGGCGCAGCTTGGAGTGAAACCAATGGCTAAAATCATATCCTGCGCATCTGCGGGTGTTGATCCTAAAATAATGGGAATAGGTCCGGTTTATTCAACTCAAAAAGCGTTAAGCAAAGCAGGACTGACCATAAATGACATTGACCTTATCGAAGCCAATGAAGCTTTTGCTGCGCAGGCGCTGGCAGTCGGCATTCAGCTGAACTTTCCAAATGAAAAGCTGAATGTCAATGGAGGCGCAATAGCGCTTGGGCATCCTGTAGGCGCAAGCGGAGCGCGTATTCTGGTTACATTACTGCATGAACTGCAAAAACGAAATGCAAAATTTGGTCTTGCAACTCTTTGCGTAGGTGGTGGAATGGGCGTTACGACCATCGTTCAAGCGATAAATTGAATGTAAATATAAATGGCAATTTAGAAAATCAGATGCCATTGCAACTGTGCTGTCAGAAGCAATATGGAAACAAATGATTAATAAAATTGTTGAGATTCAATCAATACAGACATAAGACTTTGCAAAATAAATAATGTTTTTCTCTTTCTGTTACTTTTGTCTTGACACAAAAGTAACCAAAAAGTCAAGAGCAGCCGACGCTATACGGTAACTCCGATTTACGACCGCTTAATATCATGTTAAAGCGGCACGGGTAAATTTTACATAAGAAAGCTTTCAAGAATTAATGATATTTGCATGCAAAATTAATTTTCGTTAATCAATTCCAGCCTCAGCATATTCAGAGCTATTGCCGAAGCTCGCGAAATGTTTACATCGCGCAGCGTTGACAATACATATCTTTGCGCAACAACTTTTCGAGGAGTTGCAACGGCAATCCAAACCGTGCCGACAGGCTTTTCAATACTTCCTCCGTCGGGTCCGGCAATTCCCGATGTTGCAACTGCATAATCGGCATTAAGGGCAATGCGCACGCCTTGAGCCATTTGGCAAACAACCTGTTCGCTTACCGCTCCGTAATTTTCAATGTCGGAAGCGTTCACTCCGAGCGTTTTTATCTTAACG
Organism: Prevotellaceae bacterium; assembly: GCA_031265155.1. Classification (GTDB taxonomy): domain Bacteria; phylum Bacteroidota; class Bacteroidia; order Bacteroidales; family UBA932; genus JAIRKV01. Next base: position 10,708 of record JAISDB010000042.1, read on the forward strand.
GCATTTGAATATGCAACAACCGAACCGACAAAATATCCTGACGAACCTGCATTTGCAGTAATCATATTTGCAATGCGCCCTCCCGTGCATGATTCGGCGGTAGCGAGCATTGCCTGCTTCTGCTGCAAAAGTTTTCCAACCGAAGATGCAAGACTGTCACTGTTTTCGCCATAAACCGCCGTCTTTAAAATTTTTCTTAAACTGTCGAAATAATCATCAATTTCTTTTATCAGTGAATTTTTATCATTGATGTTATATGCCGAAAGTCTAAGCCTCACGCCCGACTCGGGATTTGGAAGGTATGCCAGATGTAAATGTTCGGGCAGGCCGGTTTCCCATTCTTTTATCTGTTCCGCCAGAACCGATTCGGGAATGCCGTACGTTAGCAGCGTTTTGTGATAAACTGTTCCCAAATTAAAATGATTGCCAATCATGTGAATTACATCGTTCATTATAGCTTTCATCTCAAACGGAACTCCCGGCATCGACACAAGTATTTTTCCGTTATGCTCGAACCACATGGCAGGAGCGGTTCCGTTTTTATTCAGTATCGGGATGCAGCAGTCGGGCAATTCTGCCTGCCGTCGGTTGGTTTCGCTCAACGGAATATTAAGGCGATGCATCAGATTTTTTATTATTTCGAGCGATGGTTCGTGAATTTTCATGCAGCGCGCGCCGAAATATTCTGCCAAAACCTGCTTGGTAATATCATCGCTTGTAGGACCTAAACCGCCCGTAACTATTATTATATCGGATGTGGTAAAGGCTCTGTCGATATTTTCCATGATATGCTTACGACTGTCGGATACGGACGTTTTTCGGTAAACGCTTACGCCGGTCAAATTAAGCTGTTCGGCAATGTAGGCGCTGTTTGTATCAACAATTTGACCGATTAATATTTCATCACCAATGGTTATAATTTCTGCATTCATATTATGAAAATTTTATGTCGGCAAATTTACGTTTAAATTTTAAAATCGGATGAAATCAAGCATTTTCGCCTGTTAACGGCTGTGAAAACCTATGATTTGCTCATCATTAAAACGCATTGCCTTTATCATTCGTTTTTAATAGCCTGTATCATGTGATGCTTTCCTGCCGCTCCCTGCAAACGCATTACCGTAAAACCCGCACTGCGCAAATTGCGCTTCACTTCGCCTTTCGACGAATAGGTAACAAGTATCCCGCCGGTATTCAATATTGAAAACATTTTTTTAAACACTGTTTCAGTCCATAATTCGGCTTGTTTTTCGGGAGAAAACGCATCAAAATATATAATGTCAAATAATTTATTATCAGCATATTCATTTAGGTCGGTATTGATTTTTTTGAAAAGAAAATTTTTGCTTAATTCAATATTTCTGTTCCATTCACAGGTATGCAGAGGCAAAAAATATTTGCCTGAATCAATATTCAATATTTCAGCATAGTTGAGTTTCAAAAATATGTTTTCGTCGACAGGATATAATTCCAGCGTTGTATAATCAATAAGTTTATTGCATTTTTCCGCCTCGTGAAAAGTAAGCATTGCATTCAATCCCGTACCAAAGCCTGCTTCAAATATGCTTAATCTGCTTTTATCGACAGAATGGAATCCGTTTTTGATGAATACATGCATCGATTCCTGCACGGCGCCGTTTACAGAATGATAATGTTCGCCAATGTCGGCGGATTTTAACGTGTGCGAGCCATCTAATGTTTCTACGATATGAATGTTGCTGTGCTTCATTGCGACAATTCGGCAAACTGACTTTTGCCGGTGAATAATATTATCTGCAAAGGTATAAAAATAATTTAACGCATGTGTTTTATAGCTGTTTCAGTTAAATAAATTCCGGTTTAGCGCTTATTTTCGTTTTTAAGTATTAATTTTAATATGCTTTATATCAATGCAATATACAAAATGAATATATTTTGTTGAAAAAAAAACAGTTATAATTTACTTTCACAAAGAAAAAAACATCTAAATTTATAACCTCAAATTTATGTAAAAATTATGAAAGCAGATGTAGTTTTAGGACTTCAATGGGGCGACGAAGGCAAAGGTAAAATCGTAGATTTTCTTACGCCCGACTATTATATGGTTGCCCGTTTTCAAGGAGGGCCCAATGCGGGTCATTCACTTGAATTTAATGATAAGAAAATAGTGTTGCATACGGTTCCTTCGGGAATTTTTCGTGAAAATACTTTGAATTTAATAGGCAATGGCGTTGTTATAGATCCTGTGGTATTAATGAACGAAATTGCAACTATTGAGGCTATGGGCGTGGATGTAAAATCGAATCTGATAATATCAAAACGCGCGCATTTGATTTTACCTACGCATAAAATTATGGATGCAGCGTCGGAAGCATCCAAGGGAAAAACCAGAATAGGTTCTACGCTCAAAGGCATAGGTCCTGCTTATATGGACAAAACCGGACGCAACGGATTGCGAATAGGAGATTTGTTATCCGATACATTCAGCGAGCGTTATAATGCTTTAAAAAACAAGCATTTACATATATTAAAGCAGTTCGATTTTGAATATGAATTAGAAGAATCCGAATGGTTTAAGGCTATAGAGCGTATCAAAACATTGAGACTTGCAGACAGCGAATACGAAATAAATAACCTGTTAAATTCACACAAAAGAATTTTATGTGAAGGCGCTCAGGGCTCATTACTTGATATTGATTTCGGAACATATCCTTACGTTACTTCATCCACTACTATTTGTTCGGGAGCATGTACAGGACTTGGAATTGCGCCTGGCAGAATAGGAGAAGTATTTGGAATTTTCAAAGCATACTGTACGCGTGTGGGAGGAGGAGCTTTTCCTACCGAATTGAACGACGAAACAGGAGAAAAACTGCGGCAGACAGGACGCGAATTCGGCGCAACAACAGGACGTCCGCGCCGCACGGGCTGGCTCGACTTGCCTGCGCTTAAATATTCCATTATGGTGAACGGCGTAACGCAGCTAATAATGATGAAAGCCGACGTGCTGGATGATTTTGATAAAATACGCATTGCGGTTGCCTATAAAATAAACGGCAAAATTTACGAAACCATTCCTTATGACATGAATCATACGGATATTGAAATCATATACAAAGATTTTGAAGGCTGGAAAACAAAAATATCGGATTGCAAGTCGTATAAGAAACTTCCGGCAGCGTTTAAGAACTATGTTGATTTTATTGAAACCGCAACAGGATGTTCGCTGAAAGCCATTTCCGTAGGACCAAATAGAGACGAAACAATAGTAAGATAACATATATTAATAATACTTAATCAAAAAAATAAAGTTATGGAAAAAACTGCGAAATTAATGAGAGATGTTCCCGCTATACGCTGGACTGCTCTTGTGTTACTGGCTTTTGCCATGTTTTGTTCGTATATCTTTATGGATATACTCTCGCCTATTAAAGACCTGATGCAGTCAACGCGGGGCTGGGATTCTACCGCTTTCGGCACAATGCAGGGATCGGAAACATTTTTAAATGTATTCATTTTCTTCCTGATTTTTGCAGGAATTATTCTGGATAAAATGGGAGTGCGCTTTACTGCTATTTTATCGGGAGTGGTGATGCTGATTGGCGCAAGTATAAACTGGTATGCTGTAACCGAATCGTTTCAAAGTTCCGATTTGAGTACCTGGTTCACAAACAATCTGAATTACATTCCCGGCTTTGATGAATTGGGCATTTCTCCATTCTACAAAGGCATGCCCGCATCTGCAAAATTTGCAGCTGTCGGCTTTATGATTTTCGGTTGCGGCGTTGAAATGGCAGGTATAACGGTTAGCAGAGGTATTGTAAAATGGTTTAAGGGGCGGGAAATGGCACTGGCAATGGGTTCCGAAATGGCGCTGGCGCGTCTGGGCGTTGCAACGTGTATGATTTTTTCTCCTGTGTTTGCAAAACTCGGCGGAAACGTTGACGTTTCGCGCTCTGTTGCTTTTGGAGTAATTCTTTTAATGATTGCTCTGATAATGTTTATAGTATATTTCTTTATGGATAAGAAATTAGACGCTCAAACAGGCGAAGCCGAAGAAAAGGACGACCCGTTCAAAATCAGGGATATCGGCAAAATACTTTCAAGCAGCGGTTTTTGGCTGGTGGCTTTGCTTTGCGTTCTGTACTATTCGGCGATTTTCCCGTTTCAGAAATATGCGGTAAATATGCTTCAGTGCAATTTAACATTTACACCTCCTGCCGAAGGAAGTTTTTGGGCAGGCAATACGGTTACCATGATTCAATATGGTATCATGCTGATTGTTGCTGCTGCTGCATTTATAAGCAATTTCAGCAAAAAGAAATTAAAAGTTACATTACTGATAACATCTGTTATATTTTTAATTGTTTTCTGCTATATGGGTTATATGCGTCAGTCGGCGGAAACTATTTTCGCAGTATTTCCTTTGCTGGCAGTCGGAATTACGCCAATACTTGGCAAATATGTTGATACCAAAGGAAAAGCCGCTTCCATGTTGATGATAGGTTCTATACTGTTAATCGCCTGCCATTTAACCTTTGCATTTATTTTGCCGATGTTTAAGGGAAGCGCTATTGGCGGAATCATTCTTGTTTATATAACAATTTTAGTGCTTGGATCTTCTTTCTCGTTGGTTCCTGCTTCGTTGTGGCCCAGCGTTCCGAAATTAGTCGACAATAAAGTTATCGGTTCGGCTTATGCGCTTATTTTCTGGATTCAAAACATAGGCTTGTGGCTATTTCCATTGTTAATAGGTAAGATCCTGGATTCTACAAATCCTGATATAGTGCAGGCAGTGAAAGATGGAACAATGACGCCTGAAATTGCAGCAACTTCGTACAACTATACCGTTCCGCTGTTAATGCTGGCATTTCTTGGCGTTGCCGCATTGATACTCGGCATTGTATTAAAGGCTGTTGATAAGAAAAAAGGACTTGGTTTGGAACTTCCCAACATTAAAAAATAAAAAGAAATTTATAAACAAAAAATTATATAATGGTACAAAAATTACAATCTATTTTGCGCGATTCAAAAACCGCACGCTGGGCGGTATTACTGTGTTTGGCAATACCAATGTTTGCATCATATTTTATTGATGACATGTATTCGACAGTAAGTCAAATGTTTAATAATCCTTTGCTTGAACTTGGATGGAATAAGGCAGATTTCGGGATATATGCCGGCGCATATTCATTATTATGCGTGTGGGGCGGACTTATAGTTTGTGGAATGTTGCTCGACAAATGGGGAGTACGTTTTACGGGAACACTCTTTGTTGGTTTAATGGTTACAGGTTCGTTAATTGTTTTTTATGCACTGTCGCCTGCATTTACAGGCAGCACAGTAGCAAATTTTATGCAAAATCTTGGATTTTCCAAACCTTCGCTTGCTCTTGCAACCGCAGGATGCGCAGTCTTCGGATTGGGCAGCGAAATTGCAGGAGTTGCCGTAACCAAATCAATAGCAAAATGGTTTAAAGGCAAAGAAATGGCGTTAGCAATGGGATTGCAACTGGCTTTGGCTCGATTGGGAACTGCAGCCGCCACACTGCTGGCTCCAATGGTAATACATGCTAAATCTAACCTGCCATTATCAGATGGAGCAATACCTTTATCGGAATCGAATAACATGATAGAAATCGGTTTGCTGTTTATGATTGTCGGTGTAGTTACATGGTTTGTATTTATTGCTTTCGATAAAAAATTAGACACTCAGGATGCAGAAACAGCCGCTTTGAACAGCGCAAAGAAAAGCGATGATAATAAATTCAAATTTTCGGATATAGGCAAAATTCTAACAAACAGGAATTTCATATATATTGCGCTTTTATGTGTATTTTTTTACTGTTGCATAATTTCGTTCAAAAAATTTGCGACATCAATACTTATTCCGCGTTTTGGACTTGACGACAGTATAGCCTCGTATATGGTAACAATGCTTCCGTTCACGCCAATAATTTTCACTCCGCTGTTTGGCTCGCTTGTTGATTTTAAAGGCAAGGCTACGCGCTGGATGATACTTGGGTCGTGCATTGTACTTCTCGCACACCTTATTGTTGCATTTGCTCCGGGGGTACCTGCATTTGGATTTATAAGCTTTTCGATGCTCGGCATAGGCTATTCGCTTGTTCCGGCAGCAATGTGGCAATCGGTACCCAAAATTATCTCTGAAAATAATCTTGGGACGGCATATTCACTGATTTATTGGGTGCAAAATATCGGAATGTGGTTAGTACCCATTATAATAGGTACGATTTTAAAAACGACAGACACAAGCAACGATGCCGAAAAACTCAGCAATGCCGTTAACGCCGAACTTGTTTTCATTGGTTTGGCTTGTGTGGCAATAGTTGTTTCATTCTTGCTGTTTAAATCGTCGCAAAATCATCCCGAACTGCGATTAGACGAGCCAAATAAAATTAAAAAATAAAGACAGCTGATTATTTTTAACACAAAAAATCCTCGATGAAAAAATCGGGGATTTTTTGTATTGCTGATTGAGTACGGTTTTTGATATTTCTTTGGAATAATATCTCCTGAAAATCAAATATTTATAATCAAATATTGTGAGAAATCCATATATAATTGGCAATGCCGGTTTCTAATAAAACGGAATATTCGCTAAAAACAGATACGGACACCGGCTTGAGCAAAATTGAGATTTAAATGTGTTTGTATTCCATGAGTCAGATACTTTGCATTACTATTTTTTGAAAAAAAATCATTTTTTTTTGGCAGTAATAAAAAAGTTTTTACCTTTGCGGCATATTTCTGCCAAAAACACTATTGTCCGATATTATGTTTAAGTCGCTGTTTAATATGTTTTATTTAACAAATGAGTAAGAAATGCTTGCTTTTAACAGCCATATTGTAAAACAATGACAAAATATAAAATCAAAAATCAGATTATATAATTGTGAACAAATAAAATAAATAGTATAAAAAAATATGTACGACATTTTAGTATTAAATCAAAAAACACAGGAAGAACTTTTTGACATTGCGCAAACATTGAACATAAAAAAGTTTCAATCCCTAACAAAAGAAGACCTTATTTATCGAATATTGGATGAACAGGCAATTCAATCGATAAAGAATAAAAACGCTGAAAAAACAGGAAACAGCAAAAAACAGCCTTCAAACAGGGTCGACGAAAACAATCATTCTGCCGGTCAAAAACGAAATACAAAATCTAAACGCGAACGTATAAAACGTGTTGAAACAGAATTTAAAAAAGTGGGATATTCAACTCCGCCCAAAGATGATGCTATAAAAGTTGGAAATTCTGTTGTTCAGGTAGAAATATTTCCTGCACAGAAAGAAGAAAAAATAGACGAGGAAATACAGAAGCAAATTACCGAAGACATACAGGTTATTAAACAAACTATTTTATCTCCTTCGTTAGCAACAGCCAGCCAGAAAAAAGGTTCGCGCGGACGCCCCAAAAAAAATGTTCAAAACGCTCATGAGCAAAAAACATCCGGCAACAAAAATACAAGTGCAGCAACTGCAGAAATCAATGTTGAAAAAAATACCAAACAGCCGCAAATTGATAACGCACCGCAACAGCCAACATTGCAAACCGAAACAAAAAATGTTCACAACGAGCAGACAAATAAAGTCAGCGATATTAAAAAAGATGAAAAATACGAATTTGAAGGTATTATTGAAGCTACCGGAGTGCTTGAAGCAATGCCCGATGGTTACGGATTTTTACGTTCGTCGGATTACAATTATTTAAATTCACCCGATGATATTTATGTATCGCAGTCGCAAATAAAACTGTTCGGACTGAAAACGGGAGATACCGTTACCGGAAGTATTCGCCCGCCGAAAGAAGGTGAAAAATATTTTCCACTGATAAAGGTAAACGAAATAAACGGAAGAAGTCCCGAATATATTCGCGACCGCATACCTTTTGATTTTCTTACGCCGCTTTTCCCCGATGAAAAATTTAATCTTACCGGACACGGATTCAATCGTAATATTTCGGTGCGCATAGTTGACATGTTTGCGCCTATAGGTAAAGGTCAGCGGGGACTTATTGTCGCTCAGCCAAAAACAGGAAAAACAATGCTTCTGAAAGATATCGCAAACGCAATAACGGCAAATCATCCGGAAGTTTACATGATAGTGCTGCTGATAGACGAACGCCCCGAAGAAGTCACCGACATGTCGCGCAGCGTACATGCCGAAGTTATTGCATCCACATTCGACGAGCCTGCTGAACGCCATGTTAAAATTGCAAATATCGTTCTTGAAAAAGCAAAACGTCTGGTAGAATGCGGACACGATGTAGTGATTCTTCTTGACTCCATCACACGTCTTGCCCGAGCATTCAATACCGTGCAGCCTGCATCGGGCAAAGTGCTTTCGGGCGGAGTAGATGCCAATGCATTGCAGAAACCAAAACGCTTTTTCGGCGCAGCGCGCAACATCGAAAACGGAGGCTCGCTCACGATACTTGCCACTGCCCTTACGGATACAGGTTCTAAAATGGATGAAGTTATATTTGAAGAATTTAAAGGTACGGGAAACATGGAACTGCAACTCGACCGTAAACTGTCGAACAAGCGAATATTCCCATCTGTGGATGTTACTCTGTCGAGTACGCGCCGCGATGACTTGCTCGTCGATAAGGATACTCTCGGACGCATGTGGATACTTCGTAACTACTTGGCTGATATGACATCCGTAGAAGCAATAGAATTTATGAAAACACGCCTCGAAAAAACATCTTCAAACGAGGAATTTTTGATTACAATGAACGGTAAGTAAATACGGCATATTTTCTCAAAAACGCATTAACCGGATTATTCAAAACATGTTCGACCTGTTTATTGAGTTTTATGATGCAATTCATGCTTTAATTGAAACATAACATATTGCGTTTGACGATTGTGAATGTAAAATTTTTACCGTTACATATAATGGATTCACAGCAGTATCACTGAAAATTTAAACTTACAGATACTGCTTTTTTATTTGCTTCATTGCGAAATTTTTGTCTGTTCATAAATAATATGTACATTTGCAATGTTAAATTACACGATTGAAAAAAATTGATGAAATATTTCAAAAATATTGAAAAGTAACAAATTACAAATAATAAACAAACTGATACAATAAACATTTAAAATCCGTAAAATGCTAAACACAACACTCGCCGAAAAATTTAAAAAAATCCAAACGCCATTTTACTTTTATGATGTCGAACTGTTGAAAAAAACAGCACAGACAGCAATAGCCGAAGCCGATAAGTACGGATACAAAATTCACTACGCACTGAAAGCAAATTCCAACCATAAGATTCTTAAAATATTAAGTGAAATGGGATTTGGCGCTGACTGTGTAAGTGCAAATGAAATTGTACGCGCCGTAGAATGCGGCTTTAATCCGAAACATATCGCTTACGCAGGAGTTGGTAAAACCGACAGGGAAATAAATACGGCGCTGGACTTGGAAATATTTACATTCAACTGCGAATCGCTGCCTGAAATAGAAAATATAGACAGGCTTGCGGCAGAAAAAGGTAAAATTGCCGATATTGCAATACGCATAAATCCGAACGTAGATGCGCATACTCACGAATATGTAACAACAGGACTGGAAGAAAACAAATTCGGGATAAGCGAGTGGCAATTCAGTGAAACTGTCGGAAAAATAAGATCATTGAACAGTGTAAATCTTGTATGCCTTCATTTTCACGTAGGTTCGCAAATTGTAGATATGGAAGTGTTTGAAACTCTTTGCAAAAAAGTGAACGAAATTCAGAAGATATTTGAATCGTTTGAAATACGGCTTCCGCATCTTAATGTCGGAGGCGGATTGGGAATTGATTATAAAAATCCGGATGCAAATTCCATTGTTGATTTTAAATCATATTTTGAAATTTTTAATAAGAATCTGAATTTGCACAAAGGACAAAAATTGCATTTTGAACTCGGACGCTCTATTGTTGCTCAGTGCGGAAGTCTTATAACACAGGTTACTTACGTAAAAAACGGACGACAAAAAAGTTTTGTAATAACGGATGGCGGAATGAACGATCTGATTCGTCCGGCATTATATCATGCGTATCATAAAATCGAAAATCTGACATCGGCAAAAGCCGAAAAAAATTATGATATTGTAGGACCAATTTGCGAATCAAGCGACTGTTTTGCAAAAAATGAACCGGTTAACGAAACCCAGCGCGGCGATATTCTTGCAATACGTTCGGCGGGCGCTTACGGCGAAGTCATGGCATCTCAATACAATTTGCGCGAACTGCCCAAAGCATACTATTCAAATGAAATTTAACAAATAAAAATAAAGAATATGAAAAAACTGATTTTCCTGTTAAGCATTATGGCAGTTTGTTTTGAAAATTCCGCACAGACAAACGGCAAGGGAATATTGAAAAAAAATGTGTTTCAGCTTAACAGCGGTATAACATTTTCAAAAGGAGACACAATTATGCTTGGCGTGCCTGAAAACAATGCGGACAGATTTACTCATATCTACGAGCCTCGACACGCATTCGGACTTTTAGGAGGAAATGGCGCCGACAAAACGCACTGTTATAAAATGTTTATAATTCATTTTTTTACAACAAAAAACGATAAGGACACCAAAGAAAAAACAGTTGTTGCATCATTAGGTTACGGCAAGGAACAAATAATACTTGACTGCGAGATTGCAGAGGCTGTTGAAACGGGCGAAGTGATTGCAAAAGGCAGAGTGCCTCAAAAATTTAATATTGCAATAAAAAATGATGCTGAACGTGAAAAAACAGAAGAGCCTCAAAGGATAAATCCCGAAAAACCCGCTGTTATTGAAACCGAAAAAGTGAACATTACAGAAAACGCTCTTTTGAATAAAATAAACGAATTGAATAAAAACAAAGACATAAACGACAGCGATCACTATCAATTACTGAAGCTTGTTACCTCGAACAGCAACGCCGATATCGACAATAAGCAGGATATTATAAAAACATTACAGTCGTTGCGCGACAGTAAAAAACTGGAAATAGAATATTACGACGAAATTATAAATCTATTTTTGCGATAAACAGGCGTCTTTCTCAATGTTTATGAGATATTCCTTCATATCGAGACCATAAGCGTAGCCGGTCAGTTTTCCATTTGAACCGATAACTCTGTGGCACGGAACAACTATCGGCAACGGATTTTTGTTGTTTGCCATTCCTACGGCACGCGAAGCTTTGGCATTACCGATTTCTTCCGCAATTTGCTTATATGTACAGAGTTTGCCGTAAGGAATATTCTGCAATGCAGCCCAAACCAGCTTTTGAAATTCGCTGCCCTTAGGATTTATCGGAAAATCGAATGACCTGCGCTTTCCTGCAAAATATTCACATAACTGCATGGCTGCTTTTTTTATTACACCGGTTTCCTTTTCGTTTCCGTCGATTTTTTTATCTGCGAGAGCAATTTCTACAATGCTGCCGCTGTTTTCAACTATTAAAATACAGTTTTTATTGATTTTGTACGAATAATAATTTTTCATTTGATTTGATGTTTTGTGAAAGTACGTAATTTTATTTTGAATGATTTACAGTTAAAATTATTAATATATTATATTTTTTATTGTCAAATTATTATGATTTAATATTTATCAAAATATTTTTTCTGCAAACTCGCTTAATATTTTTATTGATTTTTCAGGTTCTTCGATAAATCCGCTGTGTCCCGAATTTTCGAGGATACATGCGGTAGCATCGGGATATTTTTGTATTATGCTTTCGGCAGCGTCAAAAGTTATGTAGTTGTCGTATTTCCCGAAAATGAAAAGCGTTTTGTGCTGAATGGTTTTCATAAAATCGTTCATGTCTTCGCGCATTTTCATAGCCTGCAAGCAAGCCGTTATTCCATCCGTATCGGAAATTGTTGCAGTATCTTCGATTGCAAAAATTTCCTCATCGAATTTTTTTACGTTCATATCGGCAAAACCGCGTGCGATACTGGTTTTAAGAATAAGTTCCAGCTTTCCGGCTTTAATTAATTCGATTTCCCTGTCGCGATCGAGCTTTTTCTGTTCGGTGTCGGCATTAGGCGTAGAACTGAACAGGCACAAGGCTTTTGCCGTTTCCGAATATTTTTTTGCAAATGCCAGTGCAACATAACCGCCCATTGAATGTCCAACAATAAAGCATTCAGGAACGTTTAGCTTGTCCAAAAGCGATTTTATACAGTCTGCCATAAATTCCACTGTTGTTGCATCCTTGCTGAATCCTGAAAATCCGTGTCCGGGCAGATCGAATGCAATAACTCTGAATTTTTTCGACAGTTCCGTTATCGTATTTTCCCATACTTCCATTGTTTCCAGATATCCATGCAGCAAAACTATTGCTTTTCCTTTTCCTGTGTCGCCTGCGCGTATTGCAATACCGTTGGCTGTTATAAAAAAATCCATAAATTTTATTTTTTATTATCTAACATTACATTCTCAACAAGCGTCCATTTTCCGTTTTTGTATATTAATCCATCGCACGAAGTATCGGCAACATAAAAACGATAATCACCTTCAAAAGCGGGATTTATTGGAACCAGCAAGCTGTAAATTATCATTTGCTGTTTTTTATCGTATACCAAATGCATTGTCGAGCGTGCGCTATATTCAAATATCAGCCGATGATAATCCTGCTTTGCAAATATTGCGGCTCCAAATACAGGTTTTTCCTCATCATCAAAACTCAAAACATCAATAATTTTTTTGCTCGACAAAATTCCTTTCAAATCATTGCCCAGCAAGGTATATGCATTCTTGCCGTTTATATTTGTTTCAACAATATCGTAATAAACCGCTCCATACCACTTATTGTTTGTAAATTTTTCGTCTGCCATGTATTCATTATTAATATTCACATCATTCAGAATAAATATTTCTTTCGGCGATTTCACTATTCCGTAATATTTAAACATTCCCGGCTCTGCAGGTATGCTCCATGTGTAAATTCCAACGGTTTTGTCTTTTGAAAAAAGTTGTGATATGCGTTGAAGCGAATCAATTTTTTCGGCATTTGCGCCGACGCTTATCATATCTGCAAGCTTGGCGCAAAGCGTATCTGCCGATATTATTCGCTGTTCAACATTTTCGATTGCAAGTATTCTGTTCAATTCATTCTGCATGTCGTTTTGGGCATATATTTTACCGTATTGCAAAAATGCCGAAAACAGTGTTGTTATTATGATAAATTTATATTTCATCGAGTATTGAATTTATGATATTTACAGCTTCTTCTATTTGCTGATGAGTGATTGTGAGCGGCGGTGAAATACGGAAAGCCGTATCGCAAAACAAAAACCAGTCGGAGAGCAGTCCGCGCTCAATTCCTTTGTTTATAAACCGTTCGCGTAAGTGTGAACAGCCGAGTTCGACAGCCAAAAACAGTCCGGTTCCTCTTATTTCCTTTATTTTTTCATGTTTCAAAAGCTGCTTGAAGCGATTTGATTTTTCGTTTACCTGTTCCAAAAGCTTTTCGTCGACAATTACGTTTATTGAGGCAAGAGCAGCAGCGCATGAAACAGGATGTCCGCCAAACGTAGTAATGTAGCCGAGCGCAGGATTGGTTGTCAACGCCGACATAATTTTGTTTGACGATATAAATGCACCCAGAGGCATTCCTCCTCCCATAGATTTTGCAACGCACAGAATATCGGGAATTACATTGTAACATTCAAATGCAAATAATTTACCCAAACGACCGAATCCTGTTTGTATTTCATCAAAAATCAGCAAAACATCTTTTTCGGAACAGCGTTTTCCGAGCTTTTTAAGAAAATCGTTTTCAGGATGGACTATTCCCGCTTCGCCCTGAACAGGCTCGACAATTACGCATGCCGTGCGTTCGGTTATTTGATTTAAATCGTTTTCATCATTGAAATTTATTATGCGGGTATCGGGTAAAAGCGGACGAAACGAATTGCGAAATTCCTCATTTCCCATGACGCTTACAGAACCATGCGAGCTGCCGTGATAGGCATTTTTAAACGATACCATTTCCGTACGACCCGTATATCGTTTTGCAAGTTTCAAAGCGCCTTCCACCGCTTCGCTTCCCGAATTTACAAAATATACGGATGTTAAATTTTCGGGCAGCAATTCCGTCAGGCGCTTTGCATACAACACCTGCGGCGATTCGATATATTCACCGTAAACCATTACGTGCATGTATTTGGAGACCTGCTCATTGACGGCAGCTACAATTTTAGGATGACAGTGACCGGCGTTGCTTACCGAAACGCCTGCTATTAAGTCAATATATTTTTTCCCGTCGGGCGCATAAATATAAATTCCTTCGGCGTGGTCAACTTTTATGCACATTGGCGAATCTGATGTTTGCGCTACATGCCGCAAAAAAAGCGTTCGTAAATTTAATCCGTTGTCATTCATGATTCATCTTTTATTTTCAGTATGTTCGTGCAATGCTTCGTATTGTTCGATTATTTTGTCGGCGTTTCGAACCGTAGTTCGCAGCCACTGCAGCATTATTTCATTCTGTTCGTCTTCGCTCAGCTGCCATAAAATTTCCGACTTTCTCAATTTCATTACCATTTGATGTAAAATTATTGCGGCTGACACCGAAATATTGAAGCTTTCAACAAATCCGAACATTGGAATTGTAATAAATTCATCAGCACTGTTTCGTACAGTATCAGATATTCCCGAATATTCGGTTCCAAAAAACACAGCGACTTTTCCTTTTGTTATGTCAAAATCTTCGAGCGCTGAATTATTTCCATAAGGACTTGTTGCAACGATACGGTATCCCCGATTTTTCAAATGTTTCAAAGCATCCCGACTTGGCTGAGGCAAATTGTACCTGTACAGGTTCAGCCATTTCACAGAACCTTTTACTACCATTGGATTTATTTGATATTTATTTTTATCCTCAATAATATGTATGTCCTGTATTCCGAACGCTTCACATGTCCGCAGCACAGCGCTTGCATTTTGCGACTGATAAATATCTTCGAGGCAAATGCAGATATAACGGGTTCGCTGCAGCAGTTTTTGATGCAGCAGTCCGACCCGTTCATCGCGAACAAACTGTTCCAAATATCTGTTTAATGATACATTCATTTCACAAAGTAAATAAAAAAAAGGGAAACTTCTGAAGTTCCCCCCCTTTTTCTCAATAAAGTAAAACAATTATTTTACTTTTGCAGTAAGCTCGCTACCTGCTTTAAATCTTACAACTTTTTTAGCTGCAATTTTAATAGCAGCGCCAGTTCTCGGATTTCTTCCGGTACGCGCACTTCTTTTGCTTACGGAGAAAGAACCAAATCCAACCAAAGCAATTTTGTCGCCTTTCTTTAATGCTGTAGATACAGCCTTAATAAAAGCATCAAGAGCTTTTTTTGAATCTACTTTCGTCAAATTTGCATTTTCTGCAATTGCATCAATTAGTTCAGCTTTGTTCATAATAATATAAATTTAAAAAGGTTATAAATAAGATAAAACTCTTTTATTAATTGCCACAAAAGTAATTTTTATTCATTGATCTGCAAAATTTTATAATGCTTTTTTTATCTTTTTTTTATTTTTTTACTTGAAATATCGGCTTGCGTAAAATTAAATCACTTACAATCAATACGTTATATAAATTGAATATTTTTTTTATTTTTAGTTATTTTATGATTTTTTTTTCCAGGAACACTATTTTTAACTGTTGAAACCTTTG
Organism: Prevotellaceae bacterium; assembly: GCA_031265155.1. GTDB lineage: Bacteria > Bacteroidota > Bacteroidia > Bacteroidales > UBA932 > JAIRKV01. The sequence continues at coordinate 26,377 of JAISDB010000042.1, forward strand.
TACAGATTTATTTTTAATCGTTTCGTAATAATAATTTAACCTGTTATTATGTAAAATCACGCTTATTTCGGTCACAAAATATTTTTTCGTTATGTCTGTTTATACGCCTGTTAAACGTGTTATAACCAACAAAAATTCAAATTGTTTTGTATCCGATTTCATTCGGTTGCATAAAAATTGGTATATTTGCGCTTCAAAAACAAAGAAATGGGAAATATATTAGCAATAGTTGGTCGTCCTAATGTTGGCAAATCAACCTTGTTCAACCGTCTGGTCGGAATGCGTCAGGCAATTGTTGATGAAATGTCGGGCGTTACTCGCGATCGTCATTATGGAACGTCCGACTGGAACGGTAAGGAATTTTCGGTGATTGATACGGGCGGATACGCAATAAATTCCGACGATATTTTCGAAAGCGAAATCCGCAAGCAGGTGCATTTGGCTATAGATGAAGCTGATACTATTATATTTATGGTTGATGTAACAACAGGCATTACCGACTTCGACGATACTGTTGCCGATATTCTTCGCCGCGAAAAAAAGAAAGTTTTTCTGGTTGTAAACAAAGTTGATAACGGCAGCCGAATATTCGACAGTCATGAATTTTATAAACTCGGGCTTGGCAAGCCGTATTGTGTTTCGTCAATCAACGGAAGCGGCACAGGCGATTTGCTCGACGAAATAGTAAAATGTTTTTCTAAGGATATAAATGCCGACAGCAGCGCAACAGACAGTATTCCACACATTGCCGTTGTCGGAAAACCTAATGTCGGTAAATCATCACTGACAAATGCACTGCTCAATGAAGAGCGAAATATAGTAACGCCAATAGCAGGAACTACGCGCGACTCGATAGAAACAAGATACAGTAAGTTCGGTTTCGACTTCTTTTTGATTGATACGGCAGGGCTGCGACGAAAAAATAAAGTTACCGAAGATTTGGAATTTTATTCTGTAATGCGCTCGGTGCGTTCCATCGAAATTTCGGATGTGTGCATTCTCATGCTGGATGCATCACAGGGCGTTGAAGCTCAGGATATGAGTATTTACAACCTTATTATCAAAAATAAAAAAGCCTGCGTAATAGCAGTAAATAAATGGGATTTGGTTGAAAAAGAAACAAATACCCTGCGCGATTACAAAAAGAAAATACTCGACCGTATAGCACCGTTTACAGATGTGCCTGTTATTTTTATTTCTGTGATAAATAAACTACGCATTTACGATGTATTGCAAATGGCAATGAAAGTTGCCGAAAACCGTAAACGCAAAATAGCAACTCGACTGCTCAACGATACCATGTTGCCGATAATTGAAGAAACTCCGCCGCCTGCAATCAAAGGAAAATATGTAAAGGTAAAATATATTACACAACTTGCATCGCCGACGCCTGCATTTGCATTCTTCTGTAATTTGCCACAATATATAAAAGAGCCTTATAAACGTTTTATAGAAAACAGACTACGAGAAAATTTTGAATTTACAGGCTGCCCCTTACAGTTATTTTTCCGACAGAAATGATAAAAGTATTAATGATTTTAATGAATGCCTGTATATTTATCTAAATTTTAAAAAGTAATATATTTGCATCAAAAAATGGAATATGATAGGGCAAACGCATCTAATTTTTGATCAGTTTCATCAGGTAGCTGTTGTCCCATCCTGCTTTGAGTCTCTTTCCCTTTACGCCCACCTTCGTTGTTTTTTCGTTTTTCAACAGGTTCAGTGCGATCCTGTTGAGCAGTGAATAATTCTGTGCGGCAAATCCGGTTCTCTTGCGGCTGTTATCCTCATTGAATCCAACATCAAGGACCCAATGCAAAGAGTTCTCAACTCCCCAGTGGGCACGTACCGAACGGTTTATCAATTCGGCATCAGCTTGAAGGCTACTGATATAAAGGCGAGTTTCTTTTTCCGTCTCGCCGGTACTTTTTATATAACGTTCCGATTCTATTTTTACCAGGGCCTTTAATCCTGTCCATTCTTCTTTGGATTCTATCAGGGAAAGATCGCTTACAACCGAACACCTGCGGGTTTCCACCCTGCCATGTCCGTAATCCAATTCCTCATCAAAGGCACTTACCGGTAGAAAACGAAAAGAATCTTCTACCTGCTCCACCAGATTGCCTTGGTTTCCTTTGAGAGACAACAGGTAATCTGCCTCTTTTTCTATGATCTTTGAGGCTATATTTTTCTGACAGCCCATGGCATCTATCGTCACAATGCATCCTTTGAGTACCAGCAAATCAAGCAATTTGGGGATGGCTGTTATTTCATTACTCTTTTTATCAACCTTTACCTGACCCAACACAATATGATTCTTTTCCGCCCATGCGCTGACCATGTGGACGATACTCTTCTTACCCAAACTACGGCTTCCACGCATGCTTTTACCATCTATGGCTATCACTTCATTTTCGCATAAATCAGCTATTGAGCGTGTCCAATCCATAAAACAGCCTTCCAACTCTTCCGGGTTCAATGCGGAAAACACGCGGTTAAAGGTATCGTGGGAGGGAATGCCACCGGGAAGGCGAAGAAATGTTTTCAACCAATCTTCCTTGGCCCTGCCGAATTCTTCCATCTCATTCCA
>JAISDB010000219.1 GCA_031265155.1 Prevotellaceae bacterium
CAGAAGGTTGACGACTTCCATCAGAAGGTTGACGACTTCCACGGAAAAGGGGAACGCGACAACAGAAAAGAGAGAACGTACAAAACAAATATAATAGTGTATAATTGAAAAATATGAAAGCCTATGAAATGAAAAAACTGAAATCAACCCAAAACCGGCAGATGTTCCCGCATCTGCCGGTAATTAACTGTCAACACAAAAGTATTAACAAGTAAACGAAACAAAATTATGAAAAAAACATCAAAACCATTAAGGATTATGAGAAATTCTTTCTTCTTATTTTTTCTAAGCATATTTACGGTTCTTGCTGCCGGGACGAGGTCCCAGAATGCAAACGTAAATATAAAAGGCGCAAATCCGACGATCGAAAATCTTATCGAACAGGTGGAGAAGCAGACCGGCTATTTGTTTGTATACAGCAAAAGCGAGGTCAACCTGAATGAAAACGTACCGGTAAATTCCGGGAAAAAGACCGTAAAGGAATGTTTAAGCGAAGCGTTTCAAAACTCCGGTGTCAAATATGTTTTTGAGAACGACTATATTGTCCTTACCAGAAACAGTGCGCACTCCATCTCGCAACAGTCGACCAGGGCCGTCTCCGGCACGGTGCGCGACGAGGCGGGCGAACCCGTAACCGGCGCAAACATCGTCGAGAAAGGCACCACGAACGGCGTAATATCCGATATTGAAGGAAAATTCACGCTGAACGTTCCTGAAAATGCAGTCTTGCAAATATCCTATATCGGCTATACGCCGCAGGAAATACAGGTCGGCGACAAGGCGAGCATCACCGTCACCCTGCTCGAAGACACGAAAGCGCTCGAGGAAGTCGTCATAACGGCTCTGGGCATCAAGCGCTCGGAAAAGGCGCTCGGCTACTCCGTTCAGAAAATCGGGAGCGGAGAACTGACGACCGTAAAGGGCGCCAACCTTGCGTCGTCGCTCAACGGCAAGATTGCCGGCGTCACCGTACTCAACACGAATGAGTTCAATTCCACCCCGACCATACTGCTGCGCGGCGAAACGCCCCTCGTCGTAATCGACGGCGTGCCGTACGAAAACACCGGCCTGGGACAGGTAGCTGCCGACGACATCGAATCCATAAACGTCCTCAAAGGAGCGACAGCCTCTGCCCTTTACGGTTCCAAAGGCGCTTCGGGAGCCGTCATGATTACGACCAGGCGCGGATCCCGGGAAGGCCTCTCCGTCAGTGTGAACAGCAATACGATGTTCAACCTCGGCTATCTCGTCCTTCCCGAAGTGCAGTCTTCGTACAGTAGCGGTTCCGGCGGCAAATACCTGCAGGAATTAAGCGAATATATCTGGGGCGACAAGCTGGACATCGGCAGGACATCCGTCCAGTACGACCCTTACACCTGCGAATGGAGGGAGATGCCCCTCGTATCGAAAGGCAGGAACAATTTCTCGAACTTCCTGGAAACATCGTTCGTCCTGAACAACAATGTGAACGTAGCGTACAAGGGCAGGGACGGAAGCGTCAGGACGTCTTTCACGCATATTTACAACAAAGGGCAGTTCCCCGGCAATAAGCTAAACAAATTCACGTACACCGTAGCCGGGGACATGAAAATCGGAAGATTCTCGCTCGACGCATCCATTGCATATAACGGCAGCTACACCCCGCAGTCCTTAGGCTCCGGATACAGCGGACTCGGATATATGTACAACATGATTGTCTGGACGGGAACCGAGTTTGACGTTCGCGAATTTAAAGACTACTGGGTGAAAGGCAAAGAAAATGAAGTGCAGAACTGGCTGTACAAGTATGACTACAACAACCCGTACTTCCTGGCTCACGAAGTGACGCAGTCAAAGCTGGAAAACAGAGCCAATGCGCAGGCGACGGTTAATTACGAGATAACCGGCTGGCTGAAAGCGACCGGCAGGATTGGTTCGGATACGTATTCGAGCAAGTCCGAAAACAGGACGCCCCTCAACGTGCGGAACAGTCAGACCGGCGGATTTGCGACATACAGCTACCGTGGATACGGCGTGACGGGAGACTTCCTGTTCGTCGCCGACAAGAAGCTCGGAGATTTCAACGTCGGAGGCATCCTCGGCGCCGGCATGACTTACTATCAGAAGGACAGGCTCTGGGCTTCTACGAACGGAGGACTGAGCATCCCCGGATTCTATTCGCTCAAAGCATCAAAGGAATTGCCCAGCGTGACGAATGATACGTACCGTAAACAGACAAACAGCCTGTACGGCAAGGCCGAAGTATCCTGGAAAAGCACGCTGTTTCTGGACGTAACCGGCCGGAACGACTGGGTCTCCACGCTGGCGAAATCCGAACGCTCCTATTTCTATCCTTCCGTATCGGGCAGCATCATCCTGTCGGAACTGTTCGATTTGCCCAGCCTGCTCAGCTTCCTCAAAGCGCGAAGCTCGTGGACTATGACCAAAAAAGCGGCCAGCGAATATGACATCAATAAAGTGTATTCCATCACACAGAACGTATGGGAAGGAATGTCCACGGCGAAATACCCGGAGACAATACGCGACGTCACGTTAGGACCCGAAAAATCCAACGCCTTCGAAGTCGGAGGGACGGCGCACTTCTTCGATAACCGCCTCAAGCTTGACGTCGCCTGCTACAATAAACTGTTTTATAACATCCAGCGTTCGGCCCCGGTCAGCATTTCGTCGGGCTTTAGAAGCTCGCTCATAAATTACGGGGAGGAACGCATCAAGAAAGGATGGGAAGTCACGCTTTCGGGTGACGTCGTACGTTCCGAAGACGTCAACTGGACGTCGACTTTCAACTGGGGACGGGACCGCTTATACTACCATAAGATTGACGACCTTTACTCGACCGACCGCCAGTGGGTCAAAAAGGGCAAACGCTGGGACTGGTTCGAAGTCTATGACTGGGAAAGAGACCCGGAGGGGAATATCATACACAGCGGAGGAATGCCGGTGTTGAGCAAGTACCCCACAGAGGCGGGATACGAGCGGGCAGACTGGGTATGGGGATTTACGAATCATCTCAACTACAGGTCTTTTACGCTCGATTTCTCGCTCGACGGACGTGTCGGCGGCAAAGCCTACAACCGCCTGGAACAGGCGATGTGGAATTCGGGCACGCACATCGACAGCGACAACGAATGGCGCTACGACCAGGTCGTCAACGGGAAGACCAGCTACATAGGCAAGGGCGTAAAAGTCGTTTCCGGCTCCGTGAAATACGATTCCTACGGGAAAATACTGGAAGATACCCGCACCTATGCGCCTAATGACGAGGCCGTGACGTACGAGGCATACACAAAGACGTATCATCCGTGGAACGGGAGCACGAGAAGCCAGAATATAAAAAGCCTTACCTTCCTGAAGCTGCGTGAAGTGGCTATCGGCTACAAGCTGCCCCGCCGCATCGCCGGCAAAATGAAACTTGGCAATGTCCACGTTTCGGCCGTCGGGCAAAACCTGTTTATCTGGACGAAAGAATTTAAATATTCCGACCCTGACGCCATATATGAAAATTTCGCAGAGGCATTAAATTCTCCGGCCATGCGTTACGTAGGTTTAAATCTTAAAGTTGATTTTTAAAAAATTACCGCTATGAAACAGATAAATAAATTTTTAATTATACTGCTGTCCACCGCCATATTATCCGGATGCGACAGTTTTGACCATATCAATACAAACCCGGACGCTCCGACCAAAGTGTTGCCGTCCATGCTGGCGACTCACCTGATTCGTGAGATCGCGAAGAAAGACCGGTACGTCAAGGAATCCGTTGAAGACGGCCTGCTGGCCAAGCTAATCGTATGGAACGAAAGCGCAAACGGCCTCCAGTACAACGACCTTGGCCGCAAAAGCTTCGACAGTTACCTGTTGTTGACGAACTGCAACGATCTGGTCAGTAAAGCCGCAGGGCACAAGGGCTACGAAGGTCTGGCGCTTTTCGTGAAAGCTTACGCCCTCTACTACATCTCGCTTGACCTTGGCGACATACCGTACCGCGAGGCCGGCAAAGGCGAAGAAGGCGTGTACAAGGCGAAATATGACTCGCAAAAGGACGTTATACTCGCCATACTCGACGACCTCGATAAGGCTTACGAATGTTTTTCCGCAGCCGGCGAAACAGCTTTCGAGGGCGATATCGTCTTTTCCGGGAACAGGGAGAAATGGAAGAAAACGGTTACGGCTTTCCGGCTGAAAGTGTTAATCAATCTTTCCAGGAAAGAAGGCGATGCGGACGTGAACGTGAAATCGCGTTTTGCGTCTGTCATCCAAAACGGTTCGCTGATGCAGTCCAACGCCGATAACTTCCAGCTGACATATAAGGATCAGACCGGAATGCGCTATCCCTTCAATGACCTGACCTCAAACCAGACAAAATATGCCATGCACTCGTCCGTCCTCATTGATATGCTGAAGGACCTGAACGATTACAGGATCTTTTACTATGCCGAACCGTCGAGGGCAAAAACCGAGGAAGGCATCGCGAACGACAGTTTTGATGCCTACACAGGCGTCGATCCTTCCGTCAACTATGGCGAAGTCTCGAAGGCGCACGGAGCGAACCTGTTCTGTTCGCCGAACTTCCGGTATACATCTACGGAACACCCCGAAGGCGAACCGCTTATCAGGCTGGGCTACGGCGAACAGCAAATGATTCTGGCCGAAGCGTGCCTGCGCGGATGGATCGGCGGCAGTCCGGCCGAGTATTATGATAAGGGCATCAAGGCGAATATGACTTTCACGCGCGACGCCACTCCCGACGGATATGCTCACAACCGCGTCATGACGGACGAGTACATTAACTCGTATCCGGAAAATGATAAAATCCGGCTTACCGGCGATTTTGAAAGCGATTTAAACAAAATAATATCGCAAAAGTATATCGCATCATTCCTGCAGTACACCTACGAGGCATATTACGATTACCGCAGGACAGGCTATCCCGTCCTGCCGATCAACCCGAGTACGAGCATGAATTCGACGGCCCCGGACAGGATTCCGTCCCGCTACATGTATTCAACCGACGAATACGCGTACAATCGCGAAAGTCTGGATGAAGCGCTGAAACGTCAGTACGACGGAAACGACAACATTAACGGCGTCATGTGGATTCTCCGATAATAGAATCGAAAGGGGCTGTCCGCAGTTTTCGGACAACCCCTTTCCCTTTGTTAGCTGTTACACGAAAGCGCACGAGGTTTTTCCCTCCGCGCCGCTTCGTATGTTTAATAAACGATAATTTATTCCCCAACCACTTCTTTGCCTTCGTCGTTAAAGATTACTTCTTTTTCGCTGTTGTCGGCTTTCGAAACGAATACGACTTTGGTTAATTTCTTTTCCGTGTTATAAGCGAGGGTCTTAACCGTATCCGTTTCCGAATATGCTTCGATCGCCTTCTTCACATTATCATTCAGATCTTCAGTCTTGACTTCAACGAAACCGTCTTCATCGTCGTCGCTTGCTACGACAACCGCTTCGCTGCATACGGATACACCTTCTTTTACATTTCCGGCATTTGCGAAAATACTTACTCCAGCCATAATGGCGAGTGATAATAACATTTTTTTCATAACCTGTTTTTTTTGTTAATAATAAAAATCATTGAACCTTTACAATCAAACGTGATTATAAGTTCGTATATTAAACTGCAAGCTCCGTGCCAAAGGTATTCCGGCATGGCGGCGATGAGCGCAAACGGCTATTCGTCAAATCTATAAACAAGCCGCAAAACAAATGAGTCACGTGTGGAATATGTGGAAAATTCCACACTTTAACTGTGGACCGGGAAATAAATCTGTTTCACGTGAGATGATTTTCATTTTGCATGAAATGAAAATCATCTCAGATGTGATGGAATTTATCTCACGTGTAAGAAATGCAAATATTCATATATTTACCTCCTGTCTGCATGAAAAAATAATTATCTTTGGCGGATTTAAATTATCAGCTTTCATGAAACGAACAATAGAAAACAAGATACGCTCAAACGTGATACTCATATACTTTGTCGCCGTTTTACTCTGCGCGGGAATAAGCTCGTTCTTTTATTATAACCGCGATATCATCAGGGAACGGAAAGAAAACATGGAAGAACGCGACAAAGAAATGAGCCGGATAAAAGGCCTCATAGACAGCGTCAATACAGCGCAGAAAGAAGTCAACCTGTATATCTCAACCAAACGCGCATCCCACCTCCGCGCCTTTCAACTCAGTGCGAACGGGATTAAACTCCGGATCGACACGCTGAAAATGTCCAGGACGGATTCGCTTTCAATAAATATCCTCAACCAGCTGGAAGTCTTGCTGAAACAAAAAGTGAATACGGTTTTCAAACTCAGTACGCAATTCAAGGACATGGACATCCCGGACGAAGTGAAGGAACAGCTAAAAGATTTCGACTTCAGCGCCGACAGCGCCGGCAGCGAGGTCGATTCCTTCGAAATAAGAAAATTTGACATCCGGGATACGATTATTAAGGCAGAACCGGAAAAAAGATTCTGGAAAAGGCTTTCCGGCATCTTTTCCGCCGACAGGCAACAAAAGGATACCGTCATCACGTCCTTCACCGAAGTCATCGACACGGTCAGAATCACGTCCTGCAGAGCCGTCACGCCGCCTCCCGACATAAACGGGCTGGTGGAAAAAATAAAAACGGACTACGAAAACCGCATCTCGTCAATCGAGCGCCAGGTCACCCTGCTCATCATGACCGACCAGGACATCTCCTCCCGAATATCGACCATCCTGATTGATTTATACAATAATATGATTGATTCGAGGCTGGCCGAAATCCGCGAAAGCGAACGTAAAATGCAACGGGATAACACGATGATTACGGCAGGCGGACTGATCGCATTATTCCTGATGCTAATCTTCACGGTATTCACAATCATCAACGTAAACAGGGGATTACGCATGCGCATCTCGCTTGAGAAATCCCAGGCGCGCACGAAACAGCTAATGGAAAGCCGCCACAAGCTCTTACTTTCCGTCTCGCACGACATCAAAACCCCCGTCAATTCCATTTTAGGGTACCTGGAGCTAAAAAACAGCGAGCTAACGCCACACGACCTCACGTCCATGAGCAATTCGGGGAAATACATCCTCTCGCTGTTGAATAACCTGCTCGAATTTTCTTCCCTCGAACAGGGCAACCTGACGGTGAACGCTTCCAGATTCAACCTGTACGCACTGTGCGGCGAGATAAGGGAAATGTTCCTCCCGCTCGCCCGCCGGAAAAAGCTAACGTTCGACTGCACGTTTGATTTTGACCGCGACCTGCGCGTAACATCCGATATGCTCAAGGTAAAACAGATAATAACGAACCTGCTGTCGAATGCCGTCAAATACACAACTGCCGGAAGCATCGGATTTCACGTCCGTTTCGAGCAGGAAAAAATACACATCCGCATTTCCGATACGGGAGTTGGCATGCCGCAATCGCAGACAGCGAAGATATTTGAACCGTTTACAAGATTCGACGAAAACAGAAACATCGCAGAAGGAAACGGCTTCGGCATGTACGTCGTAAAAGGGCTTTCCGACTTGCTGGGAAGCACGGTTTCCATAGATTCAGCCATAGGCAAAGGCACGTGCGTTACGATCAAAATCCCCGCGCCCGCAGCTCCGGCAACAGTCACAGCGGACACGGCGGGTATGATGACGGCCGAAAAAAAGTCTCGCGCCGCACAAAAAATATGGATTATCGACGACGATCCCACATTCCTGAATCTTTTAAAAAAGATGCTCGTTCAGTCAGGAAAAACGGTGATTTCAAGCAATACAGCCTCCGATTTTGAGGAACAGGAAAAGCAGGCGTCCTCGATCGACCTTGTCCTGACGGATATGGAAGTGGGAAGCATTTCCGGCATCGACATTCTCCATAAAATAAAGGAGAGTCATCCGGATCTCCCGGTGTTTGTCATGACCGGACGGGACGATTTCAATCAGGCCGAGGCCGTGAAAGCAGGATTCGACGGATATTTGCCAAAACCGGTAACCAGCGATATGTTATCCGATATAACGGGAAACTTCACAAAAAAAGAAGACCGCCTGGCTTCCCTGCGTGAAATGCTCGACAACGACGAACAGGCTATCCGCAAAATCCTCGCCTCCTTCCGTCTGTCCACAATGAAAAACATGGAGCTGTTACAACAGTTTATAAACGAAAACGACTTTGATAAAGCCCAGGCTTTATGTCATAAAGTGACGCCCATGTTTCTGCAAACGGGAATGAAGAAAGAAGCCGAATATCCGAAAAAAATGGACAGCCTTCGGGGAAAGACGCCAATCCATTATCCGGAATGGCAGACGGATGGAATTACATTTATAAACGAAGTGAAATCAGTAATAAACGAACTGATATAGCGCCTGCCAAATCCCCGGCGCTTATCGGGCATTCCGAATGAAATGCCCTTTACAGTCCAGAAACAGGATGAGATGGCGTCCTCAATCCGGTTCCATTCCATACTGGTGCATTTTGTTATACAGGGTCTTCCTGTCTATTTTTAAAAGCCGCGCTGCCGCCGCCTTGTTTCCGTTTGTATATTCCAGAGCTTTTACGATACGCTCTTTTTCGTCATCAATCGCAAAAAGCGACAGGGCACAATCTTTTTCCGGCGGAGAAGATATGAGGTCGGGCAGGCAGTCCGCCGTTATCTCATCTTTCGCGGAAAACAGAACTGCGCGCTTTATCACATTTTTAAGCTCCCGAAGGTTGCCGCTCCATTTGTATTTTTTCAGCAACAACAGCGCTTCCTCCGTACAGCCTTTCACATCCTTTTCCAGTTCCTTGTTGGCCTGTCCGATAAAATGCGCGACAAAATGCGGAATATCTTCCGGCCTCTCCCGCAATGGAGGAACGACGATGTTAAATTCATTCAGACGATGATAGAGATCTTCGCGGAAACGTCCCTCCGATATTGCTTTTTTTAAATCTTCGTTAGTAGCGACAATGATGCGCACATCAACGTCCATATCGGAGGCGGAGCCTACCGGACGGATTTTAAATTCCTGCAATACCCGCAATAACTGTATCTGCACATCGTACGATAAATTGCCGACTTCGTCAAGGAAGACCGTACCGCCTTGCGCCGCTTCAAAAACGCCTTTTTTATCTGCAATAGCCGAAGTAAACGAGCCTTTAAGATGACCGAACAGTTCGCTCGGAGCCAACTCTTTTGACAGACTGCCGCAGTCCAGCGCAATAAAAGGAGCCTCTTCCCGGCGACTGTGTTCATGAATCATACGCGCCGCATACTCTTTGCCGGTCCCGCTTTCACCGGTAATCAGCACCGACATTTTGGTCGGCGCTACAAGGCGTATATATTCAAACATTTCCCGCATGACCTTGCTTTTCCCGTATACGATATCCGGTAATGCCTTATGCGCCTGATTTTCATTTCCGGTATTTGCAGCCTGCCGAACGGTAGACGATTTTAACGCCTGTTCGACTTTTTCTTTTAAAACAGAAGGGGTTACCGGTTTTTCCATATAATCAAACGCACCTGATTTCATGGCAGACACCGCACTTTGAATTTCGCCATAACCGGTCATAATCATGACAGGAACAGCCTTTTTCATTTCCCTGACCCATGAAAGCAACCGTATACCATCGCCATCCGGTAAACGCAAGTCTGTAAGAATCAAATCATACTCGTTTTCGGACAATTCCTTCTTAGCCCGTGCAATGCATGTGCACAAAAAAACGCCGTATCCGTTTTTAACAAACCAGACCTGAAGCATTTTTCCAAACGAGATATCATCCTCTACTATTAATATTTTTCGTTTATTCATGCGTACACACTTAACGTATATTTTCCATGCAAAGTTAACACAAATATTGATACATTATAATCAAAGAGTACGCCGTACAATCCGAAACAAAGACGGACACAAGTCTTAATCGGTTAATAGTCGGAATTTTATCACTCTGTTTGGTATAAATAAAAAAGGCCGTCCCCAAACGGAACAGCCTTTATTAAGGTTTCTGCGATATCGCCGGCTCTTTTTTAAATCTTGTAATACTCTTCCCAGCCCGAACGTGGAGGAGTGCCTGCCAACATAGCGTTCGCAAACGGATTATTGGTAATCTGTTTCTTTGCGGCATCGAACTCAAGCTTCGTATTTAAACGTTGCGCGAGAACGCCAAGGCAAAATACCTGGCTTAACGGGCCTGCAACTTCAAACGGCGAACGTGTCTTTTCCTTACCCAAACACGAAAGCAGGAAATTCGCATAGTGATTTGACGGAGATTTTGGAACTTCAGGCAGTTTGGAAGCCATTTCCTTCGCCTTTTCGTCAGGTATAATCGAAAGGATGCTGCCATGCGAACCGCCTTTGAACGTCAACGTTTTACTGTATATTTCTTTTCCCGGATTAAGTTTCAACGGCTGAAGTTTTCCTCCCGCAACAGTCGGGATATTCGGATCGACCTCCGACACTCCGTATCCATCCGGAACAGGAGGAATATTATCCAGTCCGTCACACCACGTAATATCTAACGCCGGCATGTTCTTCCTTTCTGCAAAACGGAATAATATGGTAGATGACATCGGGAAGAAATAATCATTGTGTTCTTTCAGCATCACCGGATTAACTTCGTAAGGCAATCCAAGTTCCAGGAATTGGTGTATCGTATCAATGATATGTGCTCCCCAATCGCCTAAGGCGCCCATTCCCAGGTCATACCAGCAACGCCAGTTCCCATAGTGATATTTCTCATTAAACTCATGATACTGTGCGGCCATGTTCCATGTATCCCAGTCTATACCAGCAGGCATCGGCTCCGGAGCCGGATATTTAAAAATACGTGAATCCCAGCCATGCCAACGACGGGAAGAGTTCATGTGAGCGGTAACAGCCGTTACATCTTTTATAATACCGGCCTCTTTCCAGGCTTTAAACTGAAAATAATTGGCTTCCGAATGTCCCTGGTTGCCCATCTGCGTAACAATCTTAGGATTCTTCTTCGCCGCTTCAATCATAAGTTCGCCTTCAAGGAAGGTACGACACATGGGTTTTTCAACATAGATGTGTTTACCTTCTTTAATTGCCCGTATCACTACCGGATAATGTGCAAAATCGGGAATACCGGCGCAGACGGCGTCAAACTTATTGCCAAGTTTATCGAACATTACCCTGAAGTCTTTGAAGCGGGCTGCATTGGGAAACATATTCATTACTTCCTGCGTATGTTTGGCTCCCATGTCGACGTCGCATAACGCTACAACATTTGCCAGTCCGGTCTTTGCAAATTCCCTGATTATTTCGCCTCCACGAAAACCTATACCTACACATGCCAGATTCACCTTTTCATTGGCTCCGATAATCTGACGATAACTTGATGCGTTTAATCGCACACCATTCATTGCCAACCCGGCCGATGCCAGAGTTGCTGTCTTTAAAAAATCTCTACGTGTTGTCATGATTCTATTTATTTAATCAATTAATTAAGATACAAATTTATTTGCCGTATAATGCTTGCAAAGTTAAACCTATTTTTTAAACACACAAATGTGTGCGCAAACAATTTTGTTTTTTTAATTAAAGTCCCAGCCTCTTTTTTTTGAGCGAAACTCTATTGCTCCGGCTGTTTGAAAAGGTTATTTTTTCTATTGAAGTCATCTTGACTTTTTATTTTTGTTAATTTTCTTGAGAAATCAATGAAGGCATAACCGTTTACAATGCAAACTCCTGCTTTCGAGCCGAATTCAACTTTTGCTTTTGACTTGCCGTTTACCCCGGCATCACGGCAAATTGCATCTATTATCATATGTTCGTGGATGTATCTGGGTTGAGCCTGATGTCTTGGGTATATTGACGTCATATTCGTTATCCACGACATCAATTAGTCGATAAACAAATTATTGACTGACTTTCGTTGGCGTTTTGCTATAAGGATGCCAGATGATAAGCAGGGAAGAAAAAAATCGGCTTGTAGATTTACGGGTATTTATCTCGTTAAAATAAAGCAGACTTCCCGCACCATTGGGGAAGTCTGCTTAGTTATATTAGAAGAACGTGTTATAATTGGCAAAAAAATGACTTATCTTCTTTTCTTTCTTTGTTGCAAAATCTTGTTCTTCCTTAACGTTTTGGTCATTTATATTCTGACCCTCACAATAAAACTCCTGATGAGTCCGGGAACCTGCATTTTCCTTTTCCGCATTGCTGTCGGAAAAGAAACTTCTTTTTTTTGATAGTTTATCCATGACTTCCAGCATTTATTAGTTCAACGTATTAAAAAACATATCGCGTTGTGTTGGTTGTAAATATAGGTGTTAAAATCAAGAAATCTCCTTTCGGATAGAATTATTTATAAAGAATTAACAATGATAAAGAAGGATAGGAACAATAAATAATGAAAATAAAAACGAGGATGTCTCAAAAGTACAGCATCCTTTTTTGGTGTCGTTCTACAAAGTATGCTAATTTAGACAAAACCGAAATTGATGTAAAAGAAAGCGAAATTGAAAACTTTCAAATGATTAGACAACTTTTTTGAGAAACAGCAAGTTTTACGGAATGCTCGCCGGATACGATGTTTCATCCGACAACTATTCACCTCTATATCAACGGCATGTTCTTCTACGTAAGATAATTTACACCGGATACTGTTTACATCACCACCAATTATTGAAGTTGGCAATTAAAATATTTTTTCATTTTTTATTGTTTTTTATTTAAAAATATTTAACTTTGTCCGATATTTATTGAATCCTAAACTAAAAAAAATGTATTATGAAAAAATTAATTTTTATTACTGTTTCATGCCTGCTTTTGTTTGCTTGCGGAGGTGGCAAAAAACAAAATTCAGATTCCGGGCAATCGGCAAAATCATCAGGTACAACAAAAGCCAACAGTGATTTGCAAAAGGAACGTATCTACGGTTCTGTAGATTCTGTACGACAAAGGGTGTATTGGTGTCTCGAAAAATTTGGAAGAATGGAAAAAGGCAGACTGCAAAATCTTCCTCAATACGATTTTCTGAAAGTTTTTGATAAAGACGGATTTTTGACAGAAGAAATTCATTATAATTCTGAAGATAAAATAATAAGTCATAGAAAAATCACTTATAATGATGCGCATCAGCCATTAACCGAAGATATTTTCAAAGGCGATGAATTGGACGAACACATTGTATATGCTTATGATAATAAAACGAAACTTACAAAAAAAGAAAAATTTGGCAAAGATGATGCGCTTAAAGAAAAAGTTCAATATATTTATTACACGGATTCGGGCTTATTGCAGGACGAAGACTGGTACAAAAGCGATGGGACAACGCTTTCGTTAAAATATGTTCATTTGTATGAAAATACTTTGTTGAGAGAGAAACAAAAATATTGGGGAGGCGGATCTTTGGCGCAAAAAGAATATTATATGTATAACGACAAAGGAAATTTAATTACGTACACTTCCGAAAAATACCAAAATAAAACCGTCAGTTTCGACAAGCAAATAAATTATTCGGATTTCAATTCTTTTGGCGATTATTACGAAAAAATAAATTATGACAATCACGATAACGAA
Organism: Prevotellaceae bacterium; assembly: GCA_031265155.1. GTDB lineage: Bacteria > Bacteroidota > Bacteroidia > Bacteroidales > UBA932 > JAIRKV01. The sequence continues at coordinate 13,522 of JAISDB010000219.1, forward strand.
ATTGCAAAATCAACATACATTTATGACAAATACGGAAATCTTACTAAATATCAGAATTTGGAAAAAAAATATATTGAAGCGATTGAGCAAATTGATAATGAAAATATCAACAACGAGGAAACAGATGAAGACGATAATGATAGTGATGATGACGATGACGTTATCAATAGCGGATGGTGGGAATTAAAATCAGGAGAATCATATATTTACGAATACGATTCATTTAATAATTGGACGCAAAAAATTACATATAAAATAACTTCCGAAAACGAAAGTACACGACAATTTTATTACGAAAGAGAATATCATTACCGATAATATACATCAATAATATTCGAACAGATTATCTGTGAATTGAATAGTAGTTGAAGAACAAGAAAACTTTATAATTTTCTCCGGTAATAATTTTAAATATCTGTCTGTCATTTGCGCTAAATTGGGAACAAGAGATTATCACAGTTTAGCCTGCGAATTGCTGCCGATATATTTCGGACTTGCAAATAAAACAAATTATAAAATGTATCCGGTGCCTGGACGAGGACATAATTTTGAATTAATCGATGATGATGGCAAAAGAATTTGGAACGATTCCAAATGGAGTGAAATTATAGATGAATTTGTAAAATTTGTAAAAAATGAAAAGTAAATTACGAACTGTTTCAGTTACTTTTTTGTATTTCGCTTAATTTTTCCATTAACTTCTCTTTTTAGCGACATCGTTTGTTTTTCTGCATGGTACAAAAGTAAAAAAAGCAATGTTAATTATATATGGATTTCACGCAATATAGATAGACAATTTTTACGGCATTTTTTCAAATAAATTCAAAAAACATACTTAAAGCAATGCCGGATTTTGCAATCATTAAATTGGAAACAGTAAATCATAGCAATCCTTCTTCTTTCATCATTGCATAGATTTTATCGGCAGTCGCAATTCTGTCAATGTCGTCTCGATTTGAAAAAATCAGTAATATTATGTTTTTTTCGGGAATTTTGCCTGCATAAATCGTAAATCCGCCGTTGTCGCCAAGATGGTAAATACATTCCGGCTCGTTAGGGTTTTGCTGTATAAACCATCCGTATCCGTAAGCCGTATTTTTATTATATCCGTACTCGGCATCCGTATTTATCCTGATTTTAGGCGAACAGGCTTCTTTTTTCATCGCCTCGCTTATTATTTTATTTTCGCGCAAAGCCTTTTCCCATTTGGCAAAATCGCGTATGGATGTGTAAAGTCCGCCATCGGCTTTTGATGCAAAAAAGTTGGTTTCGCCGTAATCACATTCTGCGTAAACGTTTTTTCCCTTATCAAAGGTATAGCCGTGAGCCATGTTTGGAATTGCGCGTTCGGCTTCAAAATAAATGGAATTTTCCATTCCCGCAACATCAAAAATGCGCTGTTTCATATACGAATCGAAATCGATGCCCGTAACTCGCGGAATAATCTGATATACAAGCTGAAACGTTGGATTTATATATTCATATTCTGTTCCGGGCTCAAAATTCAGCTTATCCAGATTGATTAAATATTCACACGATTCAATATCTGTTGAATAAAGCATAAAATTTTTATCTGTTCGCGGGCGCGTGTCGGGAATTCCCGATGTATGGCTAAGTATGTGATGCAGGGTTATTCGATTATAAAAACCGGCTTTGTATTCGGGAAAAAACTTTTTAAGATTATCGCTCAACGACAATAATCCCTGTTCGGCGAGTTGCAGAATTGCAACGGCAGAAAACTGTTTTGATACCGATGCAATGCAAAAATTCGTTTCGGGTGTGATTGGCGTTTTTGTTTGCATATCGGCAATACCGTAACATTTTTCAAAAATCACGCTGTCGCCCTTCATGGCAAGCACGGCAGCGCCCGGCTCATTGCCGTCGGAATAAATGGCAGAAAACAGCGAATCAACTTTACTGTAAAAAGAAGATTTGCTTTGCTGCCTGTTTTGTTTACATGAAATCATTGCTGTAAAAAGTAAAACTGCTGTAAGGTTTATAATAGTCTGTGGTTTCATTTTATTTTTATTAAATGTTTTTACTACATCACAAAATTAGTTTTTTTAATTCAAAAACCGCCATTGATGCAAAATAATTTTAATTGACAGTTGATAATTTCAAGGATTTAATAAATCGTAAATATGAAAATGCTTAATAGAAAATGTCCCGTCAGGGACACAATGTTGGTAGAAAGCGTCGCAACGCACATGTCGCACGGGTTGCCTGCGGCATTTCATGTCAGCGGCAGCGTTCCGCGCGAAACAGACAAGAAGACTTTTTACCGGCATTTCGTCTCTGCGAGACAATAAATCCTTGAATTAAATTAAAAAAGCTGCAATTCGAAAAGCCAAAAGACAGCATTGAAATAAAAATCAAATAAATATGAAACACATTCTTACACCGACAACCATTGACGACAGCAAAAAAGACGAACATGCAGCCGCATTTTCCGGCATTACCGGCGGCTGTAAATGGATGATTACCGGCGCACACGATAATTACACTCTCGCCATTAGTGGCAACGGCGTTATGTACGATTATACTTACAGCAATCCCATGCCATGGTATGAAAAATGCCGCCGCGAACTCAAAACGCTTGTTATACACAACGGGGTAAGAGCTATCGGCAACTATGCTTTTTACGGTTGCGACAGATTGATGGGCATGTTGACAATCCCAACTTAGGTAACCGTTATCGGCGATTATGCCTTTCAGTAATGCGAATGTATGGAAAGATTTCGGAAGCATCCGGGCAGTACCTTAACGAAAGCGTTTGCACAGCGCACAGCCCCGACAGTATAGTATGTTAATACGTGCAAAAGAAAATACGAAAAATCTCAAATTAGTAAAATATACGCGGCAACTTTAAAATTTATTTGTTTTTTCACACATATTAAATATGTTATTCAAAATATTTCATCTAATTTTGCAGAAGTAAAATATTAAATTTATAAAATAATGAAAGCATTAAAAATCATATTAAAATCGCTGGCGGTCATAATCGTACTGTTAGTATTGATTATTATTACCGTTCCAACACTGTTTAGAGGTAAGATAGAAACGATTGCAAAAAATACAATCAACGAAAATGTAAATGCGCATGTCAATTTTAATAATCTGAACATAACTATTTTGAAAACTTTTCCCAATGTAACCGTATCGCTGGAAAACATAAGCATTACGGGTATCGGCAATTTCGAGGGCGACACGCTTGCCGACATTAAGTCTATTTCGGTAGTTGTTGATGTTTGGGCGCTTATAAAGGGCAACTTTGTAATAAAGTCGGTGTCGGTTGACCATCCTTCTGTTAAAGCGCGCCTGCTTGCCGATGGCAGCGCTAACTGGGACATAATGAAAGCCGGCGAAACGCCCGTTGAAGAAATGCCCGAAGAAAAACAGTCGGAATTTAAATTGAATCTCGAAAAACTTGAAATAAAAAACGCCGATATTGTTTATGATAACGTAGCGGATGCGATGCTTGCAAGCATAAAAAACATGCATCTTGATTTGAAGGGCGAACTTTCGTCGGCTCATGATGTGATCGCATTGTCAATCCTGTCGGACGACGTGAGCGTTTACAGTAATAAATCGGCACTTGTGTCGGGTATTGCGCTTGCAATAAACGGAAACTTCGATGCCGACCTGACCAATAACGTATTCACGTTAAAAGAAAATGAAATACAGATAAATAAAATGGCTCTGAAAGCCGATGGCGTAATAAGGGCAACCGACAGCGGCATCGATTTAGACTTGACTTACGGATTAAAAGTTCCATCGCTGAAATCGCTGTTGGGGCTGATACCGTCTTCGATTATCGCCGAAGTGAACGATATTGATACGCAGGGCGACCTGTCGATGAATGCGACAATGAAAGGATTGCTCGGCGAAAACTCGATGCCTGTCATAACGCTTGCCCTGAAAGTGAAAGATGGTTATGTAAAATATTCGGGATTTTCGGACGCAATCAAAAATCTTAACATCGACCTTGATATGATTTTGAATAAAAACAAGGACGCAAACAGCATTATTAATTTATCAAGATTCAGTTTGGATGTAATCAATAATCCCTTTTCAATTTCAGGCAAGATATTGTATCCGTTCACCGACCCCGAAATGAATTTTACGGCAAGCGGCAAAATAGACTTTACATCGTTACGCAAATGTTTGCCTCTTACAAACATTTCGCTCGACGGCACGTTTAATGCAAATATTGCCTTTGCCGGATTACTGTCGCAGATAGAAAACAGGCAATACGAAAAAATAATACTCAGCGGAGCGCTGTCGCTAAGTAACTTTAAAATGAAACTCGACGGCATGACTTCGGACATAGATATCGAAAATGCATCGCTAATGTTCAAGCCTGCATATTGCCAGCTAAATTCATTTGATGCAAAAATGGGTAAAAGCGATTTGCATCTTTCGGGACATTTCGAGAACATGTTGCCTTATGTGTTTAAAGGCAGCCCGCTTAAGGGAAATCTTAATCTGAAATCGGCGATGTTCGACTGCAACGATTTTCTGACGGTAAGCCCGTCTTCCGAAACAGCTCAATCTGCAAGCGTTTCGGATACGGGAGTAATAATTTTGCCTGCAAACATCGACTTTGCAATAAACGCAAATGCCGATAAGCTTGTTTACGACAATATTACAATGACAAACTTTTCAGGTGTCATGAGCCTGAAAGGAGGAAAGCTGAATATTGACAAGATAGCAAGCAATACCGCAGGAGGACAGATAAACGTTTCGGGTTCGTATTTTGCTCAGGCTGCCGATAAAGCCGCTGTAAAAATAAATCTGTCGCTCGCGGATGTCAATATCGGCGATGCGGCAAAAACATTCGACATATTTGGAAAATTTGCTCCGATACTGGGAGACGCCAGCGGCAAAGTAAGTTTACTGTTTGATTTCAATTCCGAACTTGATAAAAACATGAACATCGACTATAAGACACTGAACGCAGAAGGCTCATTAAAAACCAAAGACTTGCTGATGTCTGCAAATGAAAGCATCAACAAACTGGCAAATCTCCTGAAAATTGACAGCGTGAAGTCTATAAAAAACGTAAACCTCCATTTTGCAGTCAAAAACGGCATGATAAAAATAAATCCCTTTGATGTGAAAATAGGTAACTTCGATATGAAAATAGGCGGAGAGCACGGACTTGCAAACGATTTGAACTATGATGCCGATGTTGATATTCCGGCAGGAAAAATAGGCTCCGACATAAATAATACATTATCGAAACTGGGAATCTCAAACTCGGGAGCAGGCAACAAAATAAAAGTGGGCGTAAAAATCAGGGGAACAATGAAAAATCCCGCATTCAGTCTTGGGCTGCCCAAATACGGAAGCGCATCTTCATCTGTCCTCGACGGTGCAGCAGGCAATATAAAGGAAAGTATAAATGCAGTAGTTGACTCTCTTAAAAATGAGGCAAAAGACAAACTCGAAACAGTTATAGATTCTGCAAAGCACAAGGTTGAAGAAAAAGTAAAGGATAAGGCGACAAACTTGCTGAATAACCTGCTAAACAGGAAAAAGGAATAATAAAAGTTCGCTGGCGTAATTTTGTGAATTTTTGAACAGTGACAGTGAAATCTTTCATAATTCAGCGCCCGGAGTATAACTTTACACCGTATAAATTAACAGATAAACAGGAAGAGCATTATGAAATACGCGGGCAAGTAAAATTACATCCGTATCCGGGTAAATTTCCGTCCGTATCCACGTAAAATTACATACTGATGAAAATTTATTTCCGTCAGTATATAAATTTATTTTCATACGGATGAAAATTTTGCTGCATACGGATGTAATTTATGGTTACGTTAAGTTGTTGTAAATACAGAAAAAACATCTTTATTATCTTTTATCTCTGAAAAATATACTTGTTAAGGAATGACTAATTATATATATTTGTATCCTTACAACCAAATACAACTAATTACAACCTATTACAACTAAAAACAACCTGATTCATCCTTTATCGGTACGATAATAACATGCCGGCGTCAATATCCATTTTGACATAAAACAGTTCGAAGATGCCTGTATTTATATCTTGAATCTCAGACGCTTGCAAATGCGGCGAAAATCCGTTGAAAAAAATCTTACGGCATGTTTTTTGTAATTACAAATGATATGCATATATTTGTGTCTGATATTTTGTACTGTTTATGGAAATAAATATGACTGAGAAAGAAAGCGAATCGAAAAAATTATTTTACTCTATTGGAGAAGTTGCAGATATTTTTGGCGAAGAAACATCTCTGATTCGCTTTTGGACAAATCATTTCAAAGATATATTAAATCCTAAAAGGAATAAAAAGGGCAACCGGCTTTTTTCGCAACAGGATGTTGATGTTGTAAAATTAATTCATTTTCTGGTTCGCAGGCAGGGAATGAAATTAGATGGCGCATATAAACGGATACTCGAAAACCGCGAAGGAACCGTCAAAAACATGGAAGCAATAGAAATACTCACAAATATCAAAAATCAATTACTCGAAATAAAAAAATCAATATGAAAATTAAAGATGTAATACAATGCATCGAAGAGTATGCGCCGCTACATTATCAGGAAGATTTTGACAATGCAGGACTAATTGTTGGAAACGACGAAGCGGAAACAGGCTCGGCGCTTTTGTGCGTTGATATTACCGAAGAAATTATTGATGAAGCAATATCTAAAAATATAAACCTTGTCATTTCTCATCATCCTGTTGTATTTTCAGGATTGAAAAAGATAACGGGACAGAATTCAACTCAGCGAATAGTTGCAAAAGCAATAAAATACGACATGGCGCTTTATGCCGCACATACAAATATGGACAATGTTGCGTGCGGAGTAAATGCAAAAATATGCGAAAAACTGGGTCTTGTCGATTGTAAAATTTTAGCGCCGCTCAAAAACGAACTTGCAAAGATTGCAGTTTTCGTTCCCGAATCACATGCCGAAAAAGTACGCAATGCAATGTTCGAAGCCGGAGCGGGAAACATAGGCGCATACGACAGTTGCAGTTTTTGTGCGCAGGGCAAGGGAACTTTCAGAGCCGGCGAAAACACAAATCCTTTTGCAGGCGAAAAAGGCAGGCTTCATATTGAAAATGAAGTGAAAATAGAAATGATTGCACAAAAGCATAATCTAGCGAAAATAAAAAATGCAATACGAAAAAATCATCCGTACGAAGAAATTGCCTGCGACATATACAGTTTGGAAAACGCATACAAAAATGCAGGTTCCGGAATGATTGGCAATTTACCAAAGCCGGTGACGCACGATGAATTTTATAAGCAGCTGAAAAATATTTTTTCCTTAAAAATTATCCGTTCCACAAAACCTGTTTCAGAAGCCGTTTTTCGCGTTGCCGTGTGCGGCGGTTCCGGAAGTTTTTTGCTTGGCGATGCTGTTGCAAATCAAGCAGACGTTTTTGTTTCAAGCGATTTCAAATATCATCAGTTTTTTGACGCTGAAAACAAAATTACGATTGCCGATATAGGACATTTTGAAAGCGAACAGTTTACCGTAGAAATATTTTGTGATATTATTAAAAAAAATTTACCTAACTTTGCAGCGCAAATTGCGGAAAAAAATATAAATCCGATTTTTTATATTATGTAATTAAATAAAAGTTAATGGCAGAAAAAACGAAAAAAAAAGAAGTAAAAAAGGTTGAAAAAACTTCGGCAAAATCAACAGCTACAAAATCAGAAACTAAAAAAAACACAATGTTGTCCGATTTGTCATCGGTAAACAAGTTAAGATTGCTGTACGAGTTGCAAATTATTGATTCAAGCGTTGACAATCTCAAAATCATAAGAGGAGAATTACCCCTTGAAGTTCAGGATCTTGAAGATGAAATTGTAGGATTTGATACCCGTATAAAAAACCTGGTACAGGAAATCAAAGAAACAGAAAATACCGTATCGCATCGAAAAGGCAGTGTGGAAACGGCAAAAAGCCTTATAAAAAAATACGAAGAACAGCAAAAAAATGTACGAAACAACCGTGAATTTGATTCACTGTCAAAAGAACTGGAATTTCAAGGACTTGAAATTGAGCTGAATGAAAAAATAATAAAAGAACTCGGAATAAAAGTCAAGGAGAAAAAGCGCGAAATAGACACCACAAAAGCTCTGCTTGCCGATAAAAAAATTGCACTCGAAGAGAAAAAGCATGAATTAAGCGAAATTACATCCGAAACAGCCAATGATGAAAAGGAACTGGACAGTCGTGCAGAAGAAATCAGAAATCTGATAGAACCTCGCTTGCTCACGGCTTACAATAAAATTCGCCACAACGCGCGTAACGGCTTGGCTGTAGTAACGGTAAAACGCGATGCCTGCGGCGGCTGCTTCAATAAAATTCCTCCTCAGCGACAGCTGGATATTAAATTGAGTAAAAAAGTTATTGTTTGCGAATATTGCGGTCGCATACTTGTGGACGCCGATTTTGCAGACGAATAAATGAAAATGGTAAATAGAAAATGAGACTGCATGCAAACATGCAGTCTTTTTTTATTCGGTTCATTTATATCACATATTGCAAAGCTATAAATTATTTTTTGAAGAAATTCAATAGAATTATTAAACAGCCATAAATTTAAAATATCACAACGAAACAGAGCCTCGTTCGCACTGTTATTTCTTAATTATCAAATACTTAAATTTGAAAATCTTTTAGTTTTCGATGGCAAAAGTAGCAACAATTAAGTTTTTTTCATCAAGCGAATTAGGATTTTTCACTATTATACCGTATTGTCCTGCAGGTTTTTCGTTCAAGGTAAGTATATATGAACTTGTGCCGTATTTTTTTGCTGAAAACCGTAAATACTCCAGATTATTGGATGAAGCTCCGCCGAATGTTGTTGATGAAGACATTTCTGCCCGTCGTTCATTCTTTTTTTCTTCAAATTTAAATATTGATATTATCGAAATCGGATCGGTATTGTTATCTACCGCCTTTACAATAAAACTGAAATCATCTGAAGTTTTGAATGTAGTTTTAGAACAGCAGCCGTCAACGGTAATTCGTGTCTTTACCGAGCCGACTCCAACTATATAGAGGCTTGCTCCGGCTTTAGTTTTTAGTTGAACTGTGTTTTTTTCCAAAAGACCTGTAGATTCTCCGTCTTTTACAGCGATAACTTCGCCGATGAAATCAGGTTCTGCTATGTCCTGCGCATACGATAGCATGTAAATAAAAATAAAACAAACGATTGACAGTAAATTTCTTTTCATAAATAAATTCTCCTTATTTTAAAATTTAACAATAAATATTTTTTTGCAAATTTATAAATAATTTTCATTACAAATACATATTATTTAACTTTTTTTCAAAAAACCCTACAAATGGGGTATTGGATAAGCAAAAAAATCAATATTTTTGTACAGAAAAACAGTAAGTAGTTTAAAATTCTTTAAAACTGTTTTTCGATAGAAAAAAGCAGATATAAATTTCACAAACATTATAAACTTTATTAACTATATGAAACTTTTACGTAATTTTGCCGCCAATTAATAATATTCTTAAAAATTATATGGAACAGTTCGAACAACTAATTGATAAGATAAGCGCCTGGGTGTGGTCTTATCCTTTATTGATACTGCTAATCGGAGGCGGTATTTTCTTTCTTGCATATTCACGATTTTTACCTTTTCGATATTTCAATCGCAGCATACAGATTTTACGCGGCAAATATAATTCCGAAAATTCGGACGAGCGCGGACAGATAAGTTCGTTTCAGGCGTTATCAACAGCAATAGCGGCAACTGTAGGACTGGGAAGTATTGCAGGCGTTGCCGTAGCTATCACCATGGGCGGACCGGGTGCGATTTTCTGGATGTGGATTACTGCAATTGCAGGCATGGCGACAAAATTTTTCACATGCTCGTTAAGCGTCATGTATAAAGGAAAAGACAGTGCTGGAACATTGCAGGGAGGACCGATGTATTTCATAACCGAAGGACTTGGCAAAAAATGGAAACCTTTAGCCGTAGTATTTTCCGTTTGCGGTATGGGAGGCTGCCTGTGCCTGTTTCAGGCAAATCAGCTTACGGAGATTATCAGCAGCGGATTTCTTGTTGAGGCGGGAATTGAAACAGGAATAAAGTCAAATTTCATTATCGGTCTTTCGATATGTGCAATTGTTTCGCTGGTTGTTTTCGGCGGCATTAAACGCATAGGAAAAGTGGCGGCGGCAATGGTTCCAGCGATGGTTATAATTTACTTTACTGCGGTACTGATTATTATGATTAAGTACAGTCATAACATAATTCCAACCATTCAACTGATTTTTGATGATGCTTTTACCGGAAACGCCGTTTCGGGCGGTGCTTTGGGAGCATTAATACTAATGGGAGCGCGAAGAGGCGTATTTTGCAACGAAGCCGGAGTTGGAACAGCGTCAATGGCGCACGGAGCTTCAAAAAATCCTCAACCCATACGCGAAGGTTTGGTTGCAATGATTGAACCGGCAATCGATACAATACTTATTTGTACTCTGACTGCCGTTTCGGTTCTGGTTACAGGCGTTTGGGAGCAATTTGCAGGCGAGGATGTGAAGGGAATTACAATAACGCTTGCCGCTTTCGAACAGGCTTTGCCTCATGCAGGGAAATATATCCTGCTGGTTTCGGCTTTGATTTTTGCCTTTTCCACACTGTTTACATCATCATATTACGGCACAAAATGCGCTTCGTTCCTGTTCGGCGCAAAACGTGCAAAGTATTACAATTATTTTTACGTTATTACGCTGATTTTTGCAGCCATCGGTTCCGTTAACCTTGTAGTGTGTTTTATAGATACAATGTACGGATTAATGGCTTACTGCACAATAACGGCAACTATTGCCCTGTCGCCTAAAATTATGAAAGCGGCAAAAAATTATTTTAAAAACAATACATCCGGTCGGGAAATAGAATAAATACTGTAAATAATGTCTGGCACAGCTATAAAAAAGCGATTGAAAAATTCAATAAAAAACGCACTTCCAAGCGCCTTGCGTACTGCATGGTGGGTTGTGAAACTTACGGTTGGCGTATCGCTTGCGGTAACAATTCTGGATTATTTGGGCATTGTGAAATGGTTTTCACAAATCGCATCCCCCATATTTACACACATAGGACTTACAGGCGAATCGGCGCTGGCTTATATCACCGGATATTTTGTAAACATTTATTCTGCTATTGCCGTTATTACAACACTGGATTTAAGTTTTCGCGCCATAACCATTATTGCCGTAATGTGCCTGTGTTCGCACAATATGATTATCGAAACTGCAGTACAGAAAAAAACAGGTTCGTCGGCAGTGCGAATGTGCATTTTGCGAACGCTCGCCGCATTTGTTTCGGCATTCATACTTAATCTTGTTTTGCCCGAATCGCAGGTCGAAAATGCCGGCATGACAGAAGCGGCTACAAACGCCGGCATTATTGAAGTATTACGGGTATGGGGAATATCGACAATAAAACTTGTAGTACGAATGGTAACTCTTATAATCCTGCTCACCATTCTTCAGCGGATGTTAAACGAACTGGGAATAGTAAAGATACTGTCAAAAGTATTAAGTCCGATATTGCGTCTGTTCGGGCTTCCGGTAAAAACATCCTTTCTTTGGATTGTAGCAAATACGCTCGGACTGGCTTACGGAGCAGCGGTAATGATTGAAGAAACCTCACAGGGAAAAATAAACAGGATAGAAGCCGACTTGTTAAATCATCATATTGCCATTTCGCACAGCAGTCTCGAAGATGTACTGCTGTTTGCGGCAATAGGCGCATCGTTCTGGTGGATGATAATCATTCGTTTGGCTCTTGCCTTTGTTTCGGTTTGGATACGCAGAATAGAACTGCATTTCAAGCATCAATACCGAATAGGCTTATTCGGAAAGTAATTTATCTTTTTGCAATACATTATATATAATATACAGGATTGTTCCTAAAAGGCAAAAATAAATCCGACTATTTTTTTGAATCATTATCTTTGCCGGTTTATAAAAACCGCGACTGTCGAATAATGAAAAAAATCGGCACCCGACCAGAATAGGAAACCATGTATCTTTATTTTGCAGGGATAATTTTCCATTGCAGGCATTATACGGCAGATTACTGTATTTTCCAAAAATATCTATTATAAACGACAGTCATATATCGAAATTCTATGCGTCATACTACTGATAATTTTCCGAGATGCACGTTAAATTACGCCCTGTTGTGAAAATTACAACTTTTATACATTATTCATTTAAATATTTGTATTACATTTGTGTTAATTTTAAAAATTAAAATTATGCAGCTAATGAGAAAGCTTATTATAATATTTATTTTTGCCAATATGGCATTAGCGGGTAATGCACAAATATTTCAAATATCGGGCAAGGTAGCCGATGAAAATGAAAAGCCTGTTGAATTTGCAGAAGTCTTACTGCTGCAAAACAGCGCTGTTATTCAATATCAGCTGACAGATGAAAACGGCGCATTTGCATTTAGCTCTGCGCAGGGTAAATTCGGAATATTAATAAGGCAGCTGGGAGATACTTTGCATAATCAGGTTATTGATGTAATGCAAAATACTGATCTTGGCAAAATAAAAGTTCGTCAAAATCCTGAAATGTTACAGGGAGCGAATGTTATTGCACAAAGAAAACTTGTAGAACGGCGAGCCGACAGGATGGTTTTCAACGTTGTTGACCTGCCAGGCGTAGAAGGCGGCGATGTAACTGATGTTCTGAAAATAACGCCCGGATTGGTGATTGATAACGACATTATTTCAATTATAGGCAAAGACGGAACAAATATTATGATTAACGACCGTCCTGTAATGCTTTCGGGCGAGGCGCTGCTCAATTTTCTGAAAGGATTGCGCGCAAATGACATACAGAGCATAGAAGTAATAACCACGCCTCCCGCCAAATACGAAGCCGAAGGCAACGGCGGGCTTATTAATATTGTGATGAAAAAATCTACTGTCGATACATGGAGCGCTTCGATTTTCGGCAATCTTGATCAGGCAGAATATGCTGAAGGCAGAGCAGGAGGCAGTTTCAGTTATCGCAAAAATATCCTGTCATTTTATTTAAATGCATCATATTATTTGGGAAAATCTTATACTGATGACGAAACTGCTATTTTTTATCCTGAGTTACGATGGGAAGATACCGGAAATACTATATATAAATCAAATTCGTTCAGCGCCCGAACAGGTTTTGATTTGGAAATAACCGATAAATGGACTGCAGGCATACAGTATTTGGGAAATATCGGACGTTCCAAACAAAACCAAAACAACCAAACCGATTTATTCAATATTACAGATAACAGCGATGCGGGACTGATAATGACCCAAAGCAACAGTAAAGGAAAAAACGCTATACATTCGGGAAATCTGTACTCAATCATAAAATTGGATACTCTGGGAAAAAAAATAAATCTCGACTTCGATATTTTGACTTTCAACGCTAACAGTGATGCAACTTACAGGTCGAATACAGCCGGTTCGCAGGATGCACAAATTCCCAATGGCTTTGACAGCCGGAATAATATTCTCGACAGGAAAATAAACAATTATTCGGCACAGATAGATGTAGAACATCCATTCAAAAAAGTCAGTTTAAATTACGGAGCAAAATTTTCATATACGCGAACCGACAATGACATACACGTGTTCGATCTTGCTTCGGGAACGCCTGTAAACGACCCCGGCCAGACAAACCGGTTTCTGTACAGAGAAAACATGCAGGCGCTTTATATCTCGGGAAATGCAACTTTGGGCAAATGGGAATTGCAGTTTGGCTTGCGGGGCGAAAATACGCACTTTACCGGACATTCGGTTACAATGGATACTGTGTTCAAAAAATCTTATTTTAAACTTTTTCCTACCGCATATCTTACTTACAACCACAATGATAAAAACACCTGGTATGCCGAATACGGCAGAAGAATTTACCGCCACGGTTTCCAACAGCTAAATCCTTTCCGTTCGTATTTAAGTCCGTATTATTATTTTGAAGGCAATCCCGAACTGCTTCCGATTATAGACGACAATTTTAATATAGGATATGTGTACAAAAGTCAGTTTCAGATTGCATTGGATTACACAATATCAAAAGACAATTCGGGCGGCGGAATAGTGTTGCTTGACGATGATGGATATACTCAAAAAGGCGTGCGCCTTAATTATTATGATTCTTATGAGCCGGGCGTGAAAATAGTATATATTTTTAACAAACTTAAATGGTGGACAAGCCAAAATTCCGTCAATGCATTTTACCAGTTATTCAAAGTCGAAAATTTATCCGCTTACGCCGAAAACAATGAAAGGCTACGGAGCAGTATTTCAAGCATCAAACACCTTTTATCTGAATGAATCCAAAACCATATCCTGCGGATTCAGCTTTTTTTACGTGCCGCCGCGAACCTCTCAGGACTTGACGTATAACTACAAGCGTCTGCAATTGAGCGCTTTTGCAAGAATGTTATTTTTCGATAAAACCCTTTCCATTGCTCTTTCCGGAAACAACCTGCTGAACGACTATTCGTTTAACTGGCGAAGCGGAATACCGGTGTATTCAAAAGCGCATTATAATCCAAGGTATGCAAGGCTGGCAGTTTCTTACAGTTTCGGAAGCAAAAAAGTCAGGGTACAGCAGCGCGAAGGCAGCAACAGCGAAGAAAAAGGCAGAGTGAATTAAATAAATATTATATAGAACAGATTATTATATGCTTAAAATTCATCTATTTATTGAAACGTCATTGCTGTAAAAGTCAACTAATTCGTTACATGTTTAACATTTTAATTGGTGTTATATTTCCGATAGCCGAGTGTGGCCTGTGCTCGTTGTAGTAGACCAAGAAACCCAGCA
>JAISDB010000144.1 GCA_031265155.1 Prevotellaceae bacterium
ACAGGTGTTTCGTAATCGCCAGAGAAGGCTTTATAAATGTAAGTGCTTGCCTTTTCGGGATTATCAAACAGGGCATCATCAAACAGTCGTGTACATTCTTCAATTGTTTTACCGCGCTGTACCGGGTGTATGCCTTCGCTGCCGCGGCGGTTGGAAAATTCGTAGCCAAGGAAACGTTTTTCGGCGTCTTTCTCTCCGGTTTTTACTAACACCACCTTTTGTGGGTAAGCAAGAATGAAATAATATAGTTTTTCCTTTTCCGTTTCAATTAGCGTATTCCAAAAATCCTTTTCTGTTTTAGTTTTGATTTTCTTACGGTATTCTTTGTAAATTTCATGATTACTGACAACGCTGTCGGGTTCTTTTTTCAGCAGCGTAATATAATCGTCAATGGTGATATTTTCCCACACATGAGTTACATATTTGGCAACCGGCCTTTCAATGCCGTTGCGCGTCACATCCTGATAATCGTCGAAAAAACGCGCTACGGATTTCCGTAAATTCATACTGTCGTAATTATTTCTACGGCGCAGGAACAATACTACCGTATTTGTTCCGGTAGCCATAAACGTATTGCTTCCCAATTCGGTAATAGCAACAATTTCAAAATATTGCAGGATTATTTCGCGGGCTTTGCCATAAATTCCCTCGTTGCTCAAAATAGAACTTGGTAATATAACGCCTGCCACGCCGCCGTCTTTTAATAGTTGTTTGGTGCGTTCCACAAACAGGCATTCTATTTCGGAACTATTATCCGTCAAACTATTGTATAACTCGAAATCGTTTCCCCCGTAAAACCTGCTCGCATTGTTTTTAAATGCCGAAACCGAATAGGGTGGATTGGATACAAGTATGTCGAACTGCTTATTTTCTTGCGGGAAATCCTTATCTGTTTTTACGAGAAGAGCTTTGTATTCTTTTGTGTTTTTGAAATTGCCCAGCCCGTCGCTGTGTATGACTCTTGCCAACCCATCGCCGTGCAGATAACAACCTACTTTGCCGACTTTTATCAAACGGTAATCTTTTTCAATACCGTACACATAATCAATCGCCCAGTCATACGGATAATCTTTCGCTTTGCCAATAAATCTTTCTGCGTCTCCAAATAATTTGCTCCTGTCAAGACTATCCAATAATTGCTGTAATATGTGCATGCTTTCGGTAATAAAATGACCGCTTCCCGCCGCGTAATCAATTATATGCGGCAAAAAGTCATCTTTTATACCTTTCTGTATTTTTGCCTGAAGAATCGTATCAACCGGCAAACTTTTAATAATAAATTGAGCCACAGGAACAGGTGTAAAATATTGTCCCGACTCCTGCTTTAATCCGGTGGTCAAAAGTAATTCGAAAAAGTCTGACAAATATTGCTGCTTGGCCGCATAACGAATTTTATAGCCTTGCAGCAATTCTACTACTTCTTTTACTACTTTGGCATTTTCCTCAAAAGAATCATTATCAAAAACCTCTTTAATGGCAAATTCGTTATTCTTTTTCAAACGAATTTCCGTAAGTTCATCTAAAAGTTGTTTACGCACATCATCACTCAGCGCACCATATTTTTTCTCAAATTCGGCATCGGAAATATCGGTTACTTCTTTTTCCAAAAATTCCCTCATCCCTTTTTTATACAGGTCTGTTAAGCGCTTTTGGAAGGAAACGTGATTATCCGGCGGGTATGAAATGCCTTCATATTGATAAGGCGTATAAAACCATTGAAAAGCTAATTCTTCATCCGGCTTCGTATTCTTTTCATCAAGTATCTTACACAGGAAAAGCGTGAAAATTTTATTGAAAGCATTAGGTTTATCGGAAACGACATTATGACGTAATATTTCAAGAAATTGATTAAATATCAGACTGCTGTCTTCCTGCTTTATTTCTTTCAGGTTTTCAGGGATCAGCGCCTTGCTTTCAAAGTTATAGGGACGCACCCAACTATCGAATACGCCATTATCTTTTGTCAGTTTGTTCCATCGTTCATAAGAATCTTTGACGTCGCCTGTGCGGTAATCGTCTTCTATTTTCACTATTTCGTTGCGATATACAACTTCTTTGCCGTTCAGTTCTGATGCATAAAGCATTATGATATCGGCTTTATTACTGAATTTGAAATAGGTAAAGAGTTGCCCGCCGTCTTTTTTCATCCGGGTAAATTCTTTTTCAAATTCTTTGCCGTACGTTTTACATTCTATCAGTAAATATTCGTCGCCGTTATCGCGGGTTACACAAATATCCAACCGCCCCGAAGTTCCATGTCCGGCGGCCCACGTCTTTTCAAGAGTGATATTTTGCGGACTATATCCCTTTTCGAGCAAACGGTCTACACATTCGAGAACCACAAAGTTTTCGGGTTGAGAGAAGTTTAGTGTGGTTCTGCTATTGAACTGGATAAGATTGCCGTAGTCAATCGTATTTTTCTCAAAATCTACTTCAATAATATAATTATTATGTATAGGATATATTTTTTGAAATATCTCTATGGCATTTTCTTTGGGCAAAAAGCCTATTTCAGTTATGATATTTTTTTTCATAATTTTATTTGCAATTTCATAAAATGTATTCTACATTTGCAAAAGTAAAACATTGAAATGATTATAAAAAATTTTTTAACAAAAAAATATATGCTGTGCCGTAATTTGCTGAATAATTCATTTATTAGCTGCAAATTAGAATTAACGATAATACAGGATAAAATTACAGCAAGTAGATGTTTACTGAATTTTCATCAATACCGATTCAATGATTTTTGGAAAGTATTCGTACTCTAATGCATGAATTTTTTGAGCAAGAGTTTCGGGAGTATCGGTATCGCTGATTTTACATTTTGCCTGAAAAATAATATCACCATCGTCATATTTTTCGTTTACGTAATGGACGGTAATTCCCGATTCCTTGTTTCCGTCGGCAATTACGGCTTTATGAATATTATTGCCGTACATTCCCTTGCCGCCGTAATTTGGAAGTAAGGCAGGATGAATGTTGATTATTTTATTGCGATACGGTTTTATTATGTTTTCGGGAACAAGCCACAAAAATCCTGCTAAAACTATCAGGTCAATTTTCTCAAGCTGCAATATGTCAATGATTTTATCAGACATGTAGAACTCATCTCGCGAAAAAACTGTCGAAGTAACGCCCAAATTGTTTGCACGTATTAACACATGAGCATTCGGGATATTGCACAGTACCGTTTTTACTTTTCCAGTCGTGGAATTTTCGAAATATTTTATAATATTTTCGGCGTTACTGCCGTTTCCGGAAGCAAAAATAGCAATATTTTTATTTTCTAACATATTTATTTTCAGTATTTTAATTCAAAAAAGTTTCTATTTAAAAAATAATACTTATATTTGCAGGCTGAAATTGTAACGCAAGCCTCAAATATGATGCTTATAAAACAGCATGCAATTTTAATATAAAAATTTGAAATAACATATATATTAAACTAAATTATTAACTAAAACAAAAAGTTATGGCAGAAATTGTATCTAAGGTAACAGAAATCATCGTTGACAAATTAGGCGTTGACGAAAAGCAAGTAACACCTACAGCAAGTTTTACAAATGATCTTGGTGCGGATTCACTTGATACTGTTGAATTAATTATGGAATTTGAAAAAGAATTTGGGGTACAGATTCCGGATGAAGATGCAGAAAAAATCACAACTGTAGGCGATGCTATTGCTTACATTGAAAGCAGACAGGCTTAAATTTGTAAAGTTAAATTTATTTCAGTAAGAGTAAATTTTGATAGAATTATGGAATTAAAAAGAGTTGTAGTAACAGGTATTGGCACAATAAATCCATTAGGAAACAATGTAAACGATTTTTTTGACAGCCTGATAAAAGGCGTAAGTGGCGCCGGCTTAATAACTTATTTTGACACAACCAATTTCAAAACAAAATTTGCTTGTGAAGTAAAAAATTACAATCCCGCCGACTATTTCGACCGCAAAGAGGTTCGCAAGCACGATTTGTATTCGCAGTTTGGCATGATCGCCGCCGATCAGGCAATTGCAGATGCAGGAATAAGTAAAGAATCTGCCGATCCTTTTAGAATTGGAGTTGTTTGGGCGTCAGGTATAGGAGGTATTCGTACTTTCTTTGATGAAGTAAAGGGCTTTCTTGAAGGTGGCGGAATACCTCGCTTTAGCCCTTTTTTTGTTCCTAAAATGATTGCCGATATTTGCGCAGGCTACATATCAATAAAGCATGGATTTTGCGGTCCGAATTATGCAACGGTTTCGGCATGTGCATCGTCAACCCACGCGCTTATCGAAGCGATGAACCATATTCGTCGTGGCAGAGCAATTATTATGGTTGCCGGAGGTTCGGAATCAGCAATCAACGAAGCCGGAGTCGGAGGATTTAACTCAATGCAGGCTTTGTCGGTAAATAATGATAACTATAAGACAGCTTCCCGTCCGTTTGACAAAAATCGCGATGGATTTGTAATAGGCGAAGGTGCAGCCGGACTTATTCTCGAAGAATATGAACATGCAAAAGCGCGCGGAGCCAAAATCTATGCCGAAGTTATGGGCGGCGGAATGTCAGCGGATGCATATCATCTCACAGCGCCGCATCCTGAAGGTCTTGGAGCGGCAAGCGTTATGCAAACAGCCCTCGACGATTCTAATCTTAAAATCAGTGATGTTGATTATATCAACGTTCACGGAACATCTACGCCACTTGGAGATATTGCCGAACTCAAAGCAATACAAAAAGTATTCGGCGAATGTGTTTCTAAAATAAGTATAAGTTCAACAAAATCGATGACAGGACATCTGCTTGGAGCAGCAGGAGCGCTCGAAGCACTGGCATGTATCTGCGCTGTTAAGAATCAAATTATACCGCCGACAATCAATTTTGAAACCCCGGATGACGAAATAGATTACGAAACATTTAATCTTACGCTTAACAAAGCACAGTCACGCAAAGTTGACATAACTTTAAGCAACACATTCGGATTCGGTGGACATAATGCGGCAATAATCCTTAAGAAATTAGATTAAGCATTGATATCATTTGTTAAATCTATAATAGTCAACTACTCAAACGATAAGCAATTATACATTAGCTTAAAAAAGGTATTGGGAAAATATCCCAATAATATCAGTCTGTACAAAGTTGCATTGACGCAAAGGTCGGACATCATTTACAGCAAAAATAGAAAGCCCAGAACAAATGAGCGTTTGGAATATCTTGGCGATGCGGTAGTAGGCAGCATAGTTGCCGAATACCTGTTTACACAGTTTCCCAATAAACAGGAAGGTTTTCTTACAAAAATGCGAGCAAAAATAGTAAGCCGCAAAAGTTTAAACTCGCTGTCGCAGCAAAGCGGACTTATGAAACTGCTTACACAGCATCAAACTCATAACAAGCAGGCAAAAGGAGCAGCCGGAAATATTTTTGAAGCTATACACGGAGCTATGCTGATTGATTTTGGCTACAAAACTACAAAGGAAATATTTATAAAACGGTTTCTTAAATTCGTTGATATCGACAGATTAATCGAAGAAGAAGTTGACTATAAGAGCAAGATACTTGAATGGGGACAAAAACACAAATCACGATTAACTTTTGAATGCTACGAAGAATCTTTAATGCCGAGCAATAATCGATTTAAAGCTATCCTGTTTGACGGCAATACAATTCTCGGAAATGGCTACGGAGCATCTAAAAAAGAAGCCGAACAGGCTGCATCAAAGCAGGTAATGTACAGCGGCAAAATTGATATAAATATCATTACTGATTAATTTACAGTTAAATACATAATTGCTCCTTAATAATTTTTAGGAGTTTTCATAAAAAGCGACAGTCATAATTAGGCGTTGCTATTTAAGTATGTATAAAATATTGTTTCGACAGTGCATTAGCAAAAGTATGGACAATTTCAACATTTCTACTTTCTTTTCACTTAAACATTTCGGACAATTCATTTCTTTATTATTTTGTTTGCAAAGATACATTTGTATTTTTAATAAGCAATGCCGTATTTTAGATTGTGTTTTTTTCGTACTTTGTAACCATGCACTAATGACGAATACAGTAACGTCCAAAACAGCCTTTTTTCCGGATAATTTTGAACGTAATTTTGAGAATTAATGTTAAAATTCAACATGCTGATACATGCTTGCAATAGCAAAAAGTATCTTTATTTATAATCGCAAGGTATTTATGTCGCAGATGTGTAAATAAAAGATTAAAAATTTCATTATTTTTGAAAAAAAATTTGGACGATATCAAAAAATATTTCATATTTGTATGATATTTATCTTGTAAAATGTAAAAATCCCTGTAAGATGGAAAAGTCTGTATTAAAACGAGTATTATCTTTCTACGTGGAAGGATTCAGGAGCATGACAATAGGAAAAACGCTTTGGCTGATTATTCTGGTCAAGTTGTTTGTAATGTTTGTTTTCCTGAAAATTTTTTTCTTCCCCAGCTATCTCGGAAAGTTCGACAATGCCGCCGAAAAACAGGAATATGTATCAAATGAACTAATTCAACGTGCTAAATAATCTTTAAAACTTTTTGTATTATGATCGCAGAAATTGACATTTCTCTTATTGATTGGTCGAGAGCACAGTTTGCTCTAACGGCTTTTTATCACTGGCTTTTTGTGCCATTGACATTGGGGCTTGGCATCGTTCAGGCTGTTATGGAAACTATTTATTACAAAACAGGCGATGAGTTTTGGAAAAAAACCGCCAAGTTTTGGATGAAACTGTTCGGAATTAATTTTGCCATAGGTGTGGCAACAGGATTGATTCTCGAATTTGAATTTGGTACCAACTGGTCGAACTACAGTTGGTTTGTGGGCGATATTTTTGGCGCTCCGCTTGCAATCGAAGGCGTTGTTGCATTCTTTATGGAAGCAACGTTTATTGCAGTGATGTTCTTTGGATGGAACAAGGTAGGCAAGGGATTTCACCTTGCTTCAACCTGGCTTACCATTTTGGGCGCAACAATTTCGGCATTTTGGATACTGGTTGCCAACGGCTGGATGCAATATCCGGCAGGAATGGGCTTCAATCCCGACACTGTCAGAAATGAGATGGAAAGTTTTTGGGCGGTAGCATTTTCACCCGTTGCAATTAATAAATTTTTCCATACGGTATTATCGGGCTGGATAATAGGAGCGATGTTTGTTGCAGGCATATCCAGCTGGTATTTGTTGAGAAAACGCGAAATGAAATTTGCACTGGCAAGTATTAAAGTAGCTGTTGTATTTGGCTTGATAGCATGCCTGCTGTCGATATGGACAGGCGATGGTTCTGCTTCGCAGGTTGCAGAAAAACAACCAATGAAACTTGCTGCAATGGAAGGATTGTATGAAGGTGATAATGGCGTAAATTTAGTTGGAATAGGAATATTAAATCCCGGTAAAAAAGAATATAACGATAATGAAAAAGCGTTTTTATTCAAAATAGATGTTCCCATACCGAAATTTTTGTCATATCTCGCTTTTGGAAAATTCAATGCTTATGTGCCGGGAATTAAGAACATACTCGACGGCGGTTATAAACAGCCTGACGGCACTGTAGCTTTGTCGGCTAATGAAAAAATAGCAAGAGGAAAACTTGCCATAGATGCTTTATCCGGATATAAAAAAGCAAAAGCCGACAGCGCACTGTATGCTAACAAAGCCGACAGTATAAAACTTGCACTGGCTGCAGAAATTGAAAATTATGCGGAAACAGTATCCGACGACACTGAAGTAACTTCAGAGGTATTGACGGCAGATGAACTTTTTTCCGGCAAAGCAGCGGAAATTCAAACCAGAATTGCAGATTCACGAAAGCAGCTGGATGATAATTTTGACTACTTCGGATACGGATACATTAAAGAGCCAAAAGATTTGATTCCGCCTTTGAGTCTTACATTCTATGCGTTCAGGGTGATGGTTATACTCGGCGGATTTTTACTTCTGCTGTTTGCGCTTGCAACGTACTTTTCGTACAAAAACAAATTTGAAGCCAAACGCTGGCTGCAATGGACATGCTTGATTTCTATTTTTCTGGCAATCTTTGCCGGACAGGCAGGCTGGGTAGTTGCCGAAGTTGGACGACAGCCGTGGGCAATTCAGGATATTTTACCGACATCGGCTGCCATATCACAATTATCGGCATCATCGGTACAATTGACATTCTTTATTTTCCTTGCATTATTTACAGTCTTGCTTATTGCCGAACTGAAAATACTGACAAGCGCAATAAAAAAAGGACCTCAAATTAATGAACAATAAAAATTAAACAGTTATGGATGCAACATACATATTTTTACAACATTACTGGTGGCTTTTAGTATCTTTGTTAGGAGCATTACTGGTATTTCTGCTGTTTGTACAGGGCGGACAGTCATTGCTTTTCACTATAGGCAAAAATCAGACACAGCAAAAAATGCTGTTGAACTCTACAGGTCGTAAATGGGAATTTACATTTACAACTTTGGTTACTTTCGGAGGAGCGTTCTTTGCTTCGTTCCCGCTGTTTTATTCTACAAGTTTCGGAGGCGCTTACTGGGTGTGGATTTTAATATTGCTGTGCTTTGTACTGCAAGCCGTATCATACGAATATCAGTCAAAACGCGGAAATTTACTGGGAAAGAAAACGTATCAGATATTTCTTATGATAAACGGCATTTTAGGACCTGTATTATTGGGAGCAGCCGTAGGAACGTTTTTTAACGGAGCAAATTTTGTTGTGGCAAAACAAAATCTTACTGATTTGGCTAATCCTGTAATTTCGTCGTGGACAACGTCATGGCACGGACTCGAAGCGGCATTCGTAATATGGAATGTATTGCTCGGGCTGGCTGTATTTTTCCTGTCGCGCGTATTGGCTTTACTTTATTTTATAAACAATATTAATGATGATGAAATCCGAAAAAAATCACGCAAACAGCTGTTAATTGAAACAGTATTGTTCCTTGTATTTTTCCTTACATTCTTTGTTCATCTGCTAATACAGGATGGATTTGCAGTAGATCCCATAACGAAAAAAGTATCTCCCGAAGCGTTCAAGTATCTGCACAACTTTCTGCAAATGCCTGTGGTACTTGCAGTACTGCTGATTGGCGTTGTGGGAGTATTATTCGGAATAGGCAAAACAATATTATCGCAAACATGGAAAAAAGGCATTTGGTTTGCAGGAACAGGAACGGTATTAACCGTACTGGCATTGCTGCTGTGCGCAGGATGGAACAATACTGCATATTATCCTTCGCTGGCAGATATGCAAAGCTCATTGACCATCGCCAATAGCTCGTCAAGCTTATTTACATTGAAAACCATGGCGTATGTTTCCATCCTTATTCCGCTGGTACTCGCTTATATTGTGTATGCATGGCGTGCGCTCGACATACATAAGATTACAGGTAAGGAAATGGAAGAAAATGAACATACTTATTGATGTAATAAATTCAATTCGGTATAAAATAAAAAGAGGCTGTCTCAAGAAGTCAGCCTCTTTTTATTTTTAAACATCGTACAGGTTTATCCGGAAACATATTGGTTGTGATTTAAATGTATTGTTAACTTAATATGGATATTGTGTATTTTCCAGCAATATAACAGATTGATATTCAATGTTACATTTTTTTACTTATTTGCCGGCTGCAATTTGCAATGGCTTTACGAATAAGAATCAATTCGGGCGAAGCATTATCTTTTATCTGTCCGAACCTGTTTTGCCCTATAAAATGAAAATAAGACAAAACATATTAAGCAAAACAAATAATTGTTAATTAAAATGTCTCTACGAGACGATGATCATTAAATTAAAAATGGTAAATAAATCAATAATTACTCGAAAATTTTAACACTTCTTGTAATTTTTTTTGTCTTATAATTTACATTATATTTTTATTTTAACGTACGAAAGTAATTATATTTTAGAATATTACAAAATTTAATAAAATTTCATAAATTTTTAAAAACTCATTTATATA
>JAISDB010000170.1 GCA_031265155.1 Prevotellaceae bacterium
CAGCTCCAACACTTTAATAAAATATCACCCATCATGCCGGAACTAATTTCCTCCCGACAAAACAATAAATGACAATCCCGCAATAAAGAATAAAAACATAACAGCTAAAAGGTAATTAACCGACTTACTGACTTTGGAAAATTCTTTCCAGATGAAAATTCCCCATATTGCCGCTATCATTGGCGCGCCCTGTCCCAACGCATAAGAAATGGCTGTTCCGGCTTTGCCTGCGGCAATATAACTGAACAAGGTACCCAAAGCCCAAACACAGCCACCAAAAATACCAACAAGATGAGTGCCGAACTTTCCTGAAAAATACTGCCTGTAAGTTACTTTTTCGCCGACAAAAGGCTTTTTCATTACAAGCGTATTAAATAAGAAATTACTGATAAAAATACCTGCTGCAAAAATTAGAAATGCCGTATAGGGAGTTGCAAGACCGTGAGCAGGATATTCAAAATTGTTCAAATCCATGGCAGATGCAACAAAACGATAAAAAAACGACATCAATATGCCTGCAACAGCAGCAAGCCATATTCCCTTTTTGGCAGCCCGATTTGTTTCTCCGTTTTTATTTTTCCCGGAAGCAACGCCATTACATACTATAGCTATCACAATTAAAGCAACGCCAATAAACAGTAATACGGGATCGCCCTTGGGAGCGCCGAAATAATTTATAAATACGCCCAAAACCAAAGCCAGTCCAACGCCTAACGGAAATGCTACAGCCATGCCCGCTATTGATACCGATGCTGCCAACAATATATTGGACGCATTAAATATAACTCCGCCGATAAATGCGCTGATTATATTACTGCTTTCAACCTGTTGAATATCGTCAATAAAACTTCTGCCCGAGTTGCCGATACTGCCCAAAGTAAATGCCATTATAACGGCAAATACCAAAATACCTATGGTATAATCCCAGTAAAACAGTTCGTATCTCCATGTTTTACCTGCCAGTTTTTGAGTATTTCCCCACGATCCCCAGCAGAGCATCGTGATAAAGCAAAAAATAATTGCTAATGAATAATTTTCGATTATAAACATAATTTTAATTTTTATTTGACTGATGATTATTTAAATGCGGTTTATCCGAATATATAACTGCATCACGGAAATTAACAGAAACGCCATCTTCGGGATTCAACCATTCAAATGTTACGGTATGAGACTGGTTGGGCAGTTGATATTTCCAAAATATTTCATTGCGGCGAGTGCGATAATCTATCGGAAGACTGACTGTTTCTACCTCTTTCCCATCCATGCTTACTGAAACTTTTGCCACATAATTTGCATTTTTGGCAGGCGCATTACTGTTTCTGCCTGGATTGCCCGAAGACACATTACCTTTGAAAACTACTCCCGTCCCGACAAAATCAAATTCTCCGACATCCGTTATTTTCTTGCGAAGTTCCCTGCTTTCCACCGGATATAATCCATCGAATGACTTTTCATATTTAACAGGAACGGGCTGCTGACAGGCGATAACTACATTTTCATTTTCTACCTTGCCTCCTCCTCTCTCTATCATCTGAACAGCCTGATCGAAACTCATTTGATACGCTTTATTCAAGGATATATCAGTGTAGGCAAAATTCATGTCCTCAACTTCCTGCAAGTTTTTCATCCAGTATTCGGGAATATTGTCATATCCGAGTATAACGCCTAAAATTCCGGCAGCAGAAGCAGGATTACAGTCGGAATCCTGACCGCAACGGGTTGCAATGTCCATGGTTTTGTAAAAATCGCCATCGCCATAAAGCAATCCTATTAATATGTATGCGCTGTTAATGACGGCATCTATGTTAAAAGGAACAAAAACGCCATCGGGACAGCCAATGTCGGAACTCCACTTTTTTTCACACTCAAACCACGTTCTTTTCCAGTCATCCGGAAACTGCTTATGCCATTTTATTACATCACTCATACATTTGTAATATGTACTTTGTTCGGGAATTGTTTTTAATGCTTCCGTTACGATAAATTCAATATCGTTTGAAATAAAAGCCAGCGTGTATATCGCGCCGACATATACTCCGCCGTACCATCCATCGCCGTAATTCATAATATGACCGACTTTGTCCGATATTTCGGATGCACTGTTAGGCATTCCGGGAGACATGATACCTGCATAATCAGCTTCTATTTGATAATCAATATCATCAGCATGCGGATTATTTAACCAGTGTCCCGATTGAGGAGGCATAATTCCGTTAAGAATGTTATAGCGAGCCGACTGGTTTGCATGCCAGAGCGTATATCCTGCCGTTGCAAAAGCCATTGCCAGCGAATCTGCTGGAGCATCTATGCCCAAACGCGCAAATACATCTACAAAAGTAAGATCCATATAAATATCATCATAAAGTCCGGGCGTGTGTTCATACCAGTGTTTGATATATCCATCGGGCCAGCTTATTGGAACATAATCCTGAATCACTGTTCCATTATAACGAAATTCCGTAGGACCGCCATACGTACACCCAATAGTCTGACCTGCCCAGCCTCCTTTTATTTTGTTTAAAAGCTGAGATTTGGTAATGGTATAAGATTCCGGAATACGCGAAGATTCTGTTTTGTTCAAACAACTTCCTGTTAATAAAATGATAACAAGAGAAGTAAACAGTAAAATTATTTTTTTCATATATTATATTTTAAATTATTAAATATCAACTTCATTCCTGTAAGGCACGGATGACTGTGCGCCTTCGCGAGTAACAGATATAGCCGCCGTTTTACAGGCAAATCTTACGGCATCGATAATAGATCTGTTTTCTGCCAGTGCAACAGCCAGAGCTCCGTTAAAAACATCGCCGGCAGCAGTTGTGTCTATGGCTTTAACTTTGTAAGCATCTACAATTTCGCTCGTGGTTTTATTATGCACCAAAGCGCCTCTGTCGCCCATTGTTATAATCACATTGTCAACACCCATGTCCGCTATTTTTTTTGCCGCTTCAAAAGCCGATTTGTCGTCTGTTATCGGTATTCCCGATATTATTTCCGATTCTGTTTCATTTGGCGTTATAATGTATAAATCACTTATAAGCTCAACCGAAAGCGCTTGTGCCGGCGCGGGATTTAAGATAACTTTTTTGTTTTTCGCATTAGCCATTTTTGCAACATATTCTACTGTTTCCATTGGAATTTCCAGTTGCATTAGAATTATGTCCGCTTCGTCTATTGCATCTTTCGCCTTTGCCACATCTTCGCGTAAAAGATTTGCATTGGATCCCGAGGCTACAACTATACAGTTTTCGGCATTTGCATCTACCGTTATAAGCGCAACTCCAGATGGATTTTTTGAATCGAGAAGCACATAGGAAGTATCTATTCCTTCTTCTTCAAACAGCTGATGAGCCTGATGTCCGAAAACATCACTGCCTGTTTTACATATAAATGCAGTTTGTCCGCCAAGCCGTGCAACGGTTACAGCCTGATTTGCGCCTTTTCCTCCGGGGTTCATAAAAAAAGTACCTCCTATAACGGTTTCGCCCGGTCGGGGCAAATATTTTGTTTTTATGACCATATCCGTATTGGAGCTGCCAACGACTAAAATTTTTTGCTTGTTCATGTTCAAAAATAATAAATATATCAAGTAATATTAATTGGTATAGCCTGTATTTTGAACAAGATTGCCATTGTTGGTCATAGCCCGTGCCGGTATCGGGAATAATTCCGTATGGCTGTCGGTTTCATTCGGTTTAAAATCGCGGGCGGTAGTCCATTTTCCAAAGCGAATCATATCCTGACGCCGCGAGCCTTCCCATACAAATTCACGCCCTCTTTCCGCATATATTTCGTCAAGAGTCAAATCGCTCGATATGTAATCGGACAATCCGGTACGTCCTCTTACTTCGTTGAATAACGGAACGGCAAGACCCGCATTGCCCTGACGCACCAAAGCTTCTCCTTTCATCATTAAAATGTCTGCATAACGATATACTACATAATCGTTACTCATACACTCTCCTTGAAGTCCGTTCTCATATTCGTACTTTGCAAAGCGCACGCCCTGACTGTGACCGGCAGGATTAGACATGTCGAAAAGCGAATTTATTTCGGGAGTAAAATTAACCTGCCATCCGTACCACAGGAGCGGCGCTCCCGATGATTCGTATTGAGGTCCATAAAGCCATGTGTTACTTCTGATGTCGCTGTTTAAGTCAAAAGTTTCAAAAAAACTTTGTGAAGTGCAGAATCCGTTCCACGTCTCGTCAAGAATTCCAAACGTTCTTGTACTTTCCCAGTGAAGCGTAAGCTGATGGAAACGGAAACAGCGCGACCAGCCGCCTCCATTTGCATAGACCTTGTCATACACAATAGCAAAAATATTTTCTTTTGAGGACTGATTATTTACCTTAAAATTAGCA
The DNA here is from genome assembly GCA_031265155.1 of Prevotellaceae bacterium. Taxonomy (GTDB): domain Bacteria; phylum Bacteroidota; class Bacteroidia; order Bacteroidales; family UBA932; genus JAIRKV01. The sequence continues at coordinate 4,371 of JAISDB010000170.1, forward strand.
AAATAATCATCTTCAATTTGAAGCGTTCCCAAATTTATAACAGAATCGCAGGCATTGATGGTTTCCTGCCATTTGGGCGTACCAAACCATTTTTCGTGATTAAGATACATTTTTGCCAAAACAGTATAGGCAAGGGGTTTTGTTGCTCTGCCATAACTGCTTGAAGGAGAATTGGGAAGCAAGCCAGCATTTTCTTTTAATTCTTCTTCAATGAAAGCAAATATTTCGGCTCTTGATTTTTGCAGCGGCACGCTTACATCGGTAAAATCTGTTGTAAACGGCACATTTCCGAACAGATCTATTGCATTAAAATAAAACCATGCACGCATCACTTTAATTTCGGCTATCATACTGTTTTTGACAGGAAAATCAAGTGCTGCCTGCGAAAATTCATACAGTATCTGGTTGCATAACGATATTCCCGTAAACAGGAAGCTCCATGTTTGCCAGATATTATCATGCGCAGGAGTGAAGGTGTGCGCATGAAGGTCGCGCCAAACGCCGCCGTCATCCCATTGATTAAATTCACGGAACGGGCTTAATGCTTCATCCGTTGCAACCGTTATTGTTCCCCAAATATTATAATAATGCGTATATCCGAGCAGGTGACTGTAAACCCGACCTGCGCTCATCAAAAATTCTTCTTCTGTAGTAAAGAATTTATCCGATGGTATTGATGAATATATTGTTTCATCCAGATTAGTACACGAAAAAACTGACAGTGTAAAAACTATTATTAATATCTTTTTCATAATTTGTTTATTTTTATTTTATTAAAATGTTACTTTAACACCCAGTACAAATGTCTTTGTACGCGGATAAAAATCGTACCAGTCGATACCGGGTTGAAGTCCGGACAGGCTTATTTCAGGGTCAATTCCCTTGTACCCGGTGACAGTAAAAAGATTCTGCCCCGTAAGATATATGCGCAATTTGGATATATACGAAGATTTTATGGAAACATTATATCCCAATGTAACATTATCAAGTTTCAGGAACGAACCATCTTCGATAAAGCGGGATGAATAGTACGCTCCGCCTGTGTAGTCGCTTTCTAATGACGATTTGAGAATATTTTTTGTTCCCAGGTAAGCAGGTCCTTCATAATAAACCCCTGTTTGATTAAGCACTTCATTGCCGACAGAAGCTCTCAAAAGAAAACTGAAATCGAAATTTTTGTACGTAAAGGTATTTTGCAGTGAAAAAATAAAATCGGGATAAGCATTACCTATAATCTGATAATCGGCTTCGGTAATTCCGGCTACGCCGTCCAAATCTTCGTATATTGCTCCTCCATTACCGTCGAAGCCAAGAAATTTGGGTCCGTAAAAATTACCAAGCGACCAGCCTTCTTCTATTCTCATGGTGTAAATTTTCAAATCATCGCCGAAATAGCCCAGATTAAGCGCATCCATAGCATAAATGTCATTTGAAAAACTTACTAACTTATTGGTATTATGACTGAAAGTTCCCGTTACATGCCATTTAAAATCTTTTGTAACAACAGGGATTCCCGATACGGTAAATTCAATACCCTTATTGTCGATAGTTCCCACATTTGCAAACGTAGAACTGTAAAGATTGGGAGGAACAGGCACCGAGTATGTATATAACAAATCGGTTGTACGGCGGTTATAAAAATCAAAATTGACATTGATCCGATTATCAAGAATGGCAACATCAAAGCCTGCATTAAATTCCTGCTTTTTCTCCCATCTCAAATCAGGATTCGGATTGCGTCCGGGTTCATAAGTACTCAGCCATGTGCCATTGTAATAAAAATTGGATGATCCTTTTCGCAAAATGGCAAGCGACTGATAATTTCCTATTTCCTGATTTCCCGTAACTCCAAAACCTGCCCTCAACTTAATTTCATTTACCCATTTCGCATTTTCCATAAACGGTTCTTTAGAAAGCCTCCAGCCTGCGCTTATCCCCGGAAACAAACCCCATTTATGGTTTTCCCCAAAACGTGTTGATCCTTCCTGACGAAGCGATGCGGTGAGAAGATATTTTTCCCTGTAATTATACATTACCCGTCCAAAAAATGAAATAAGCTTGCTTGACGATTTTGAACTTGATATTGTTGCCAGTCCATCTTTCAGCGCAGCGCCTGCTCCCATGTTATAAAACGAAAACAGGTCGGTATCAAACTTATAATTCATTGCGCCGTACGATTCGCTCCACTGTTCGCTGTACGAATAACCGAGTATCGCCTGTATTCTGTGATCATTAAACAAAGCGGAATAATCCAGATAAGATTCCAGTGATTTATATTTGCCGTGATTATTATATGCTTCCGCATAACCATTGTTACCAATGCCTATGGGATAGTATTTGCCGTAATAATGCCCGTAACGGTCGCTGCTTTCGGTAAAAGATAAAAGAGCATTTGCTTTAAGACCATCAATAATTGATAATGATGCATTTATGCTTCCGGTAAATTGCTTGCGCAAACCTGAGTCATCGTACTGTTCAAGCATTGCCACCGGGTTATAATACTCCATGGCGCCCACATAGTAATAATTTCCATACTGGGCAGGCGTATTTTCGTCGGCATATACCGGCTCCGTAGGATTGTGAAACATGGCTTGACGCAGAATATAAGTGTCGGCATAAGCGCTTTTCGATGTTGAATACGCGGCATTGTAATCAAGTTTAAGGCGATCATTAAGAAGCATTTGCGAAACATTGATTCTTGTTCTCAAACTTTCCTTACTGCTTTTTTTCACAAGTCCCTGGTCTTTTGTCCATGAAATACCTGCACGATAACTGAGCGCACGCGTACCTCCCGACGAAGACAATTCGTAATTCTGCGTTAAAGGCGACTGCGTAACCTGATCAAACCAGTCGGTAGATGCTCCGTGATCGGCGCTGTTGCTCATTTCGTATTTGACAAGAGCAGCGCGAAATTCATCGGCAGTAAGCATATCGGGTTTTTTATCAACTGTTTGCAAAGCGATATACGATGAAAATTCCAGTTTAGCCGTACCGGCAACAGCCTTTTTGGTTGTTACCAGAATAACTCCGTTAGTTGCCCGCGTACCGTAAATAGCGGCTGCAGAGCCATCTTTCAAAACATCTATTGTTTGAATTTCCTGAGAGCTCAAACTTGACAAGTCTCCTCCAACCACGCCATCTATAACAATAAGAGGAGATGCTCCTCCGGACATGGTTGTAATACCGCGCAGCTGAATTTGAAACGAGCCGTTAGGATCTCCTCCGTCCGGACGAATAATATTCAATCCTGCAATTCGCCCCTGAAGCAACTGAACAGGATCCGTAATATTCCCGGCTTTAAAATCATCACTGCCAATAGAAGAAACAGAACCTGTAACTTCTTTCTTGGTAGTTGTACCATAGCCGATAACGACAATGTCGTCAAGCTGACTGATTTCTTCTACCATTAACACATTAATCAGGGACTGATCCGATAACACAATTTCCTGCGTGGCATATCCCATAAAATAAAAAACAAGCACATCGCCCGACGCGGCAGCAATAGAAAAATTACCATCCACATCGGACATTACTGCCGAATTAGTACCTTTTACATTAACAGTAGTTCCTGAAAGAGGCGTATTCGATTTAGCCTCTGTCACTTTGCCGTTTACAGTTCGTTTCTGCTGTCCGTTGCCAACATAAACAGAACTGACCAGCATAACTGCCGTAAAAAAAATTACGGCAAATTTTCTTTTAACACGGTTCTTCATATCTATTTTAATTTACAATTAGGGTTCTACAATTTTATGATGTTATTTTTTAACTCAATGTGATGCCGGTTTATGATTTACTAATATTTTTTATGACAAAATTACACAACTGTCACCTGTAAAAAAGGACAAAAACAGCTTGTTTGGATAATCCTAAATTATGATTTTATTTGTATTTAAAATATAATTATCTATATATAAATAATTTATAAAATAAAATATGATATATTTTTACAGTTTTTTGGCGTTTAAAAATAATATTGCTTTATTTGCATAAATTTAAATTTAACATTAGGCTCATGAAAAAATTAACTTTATTGATGATTTTAACGGAATCTCTGTCAAAGGCAGAGAAACGATATTTCCGTTTATTTGCCAATATTCAGTCGGGCGATAAAAAATATGTGTATCTGTTCGACCTGATTGAAGCGAAAAATACTGTGGATGCCGTTTATGCTCAATTCTGCAAAAAATACAGCAATGCAAATTTCAACATGGCGGTAAAGCATCTCTATCACACAATAATGGATTGTCTGATATACCTGCATCGCAAGCAGGACGTACAAACCAAAATATTTGCTCTGATTTCCGAAGCCGACATCCTGCATGAACGCGCGCTGTTTGACGAAGCATTAGAAAGGCTGAACAAGGCAAAAAAAACGGCTTTAACATACGAAATATATTCACTGTCATTACTGGCACGCAGCACCGAACTGAAATATCTGAATGCAACAAATTTTAAAAATATAAGCGAGCGTCAGCTTATCAGCAAGCAAATGAAGATAATTGAAGAAACGAAGTACAGCAGAAGCTCAAACCTGCATTCGCAACTTTATGATATTCTTAAACATCGACTTTTTTACAAGGGATACGCCGGTTCCGAAAAACAAAAAGAGAGCTTAAATGACTTGATCTTAAGCGAACTGAATATCGTCGCCAATAATTCGTACAAAGGATTCGAAACGCAAAAACTGCACCTGCTGTTTCAATCTACATATTATCTTGATTCGGGAAATTACAAAATGGCTATCCGTTTTTACCGGACATTAATCGACCTGTTTGAAGAAAATAAACACATGATACTGAATCCTCCGATTTATTACCTTCAGGCAGTAACAGGGATTTTGAACAGTTTGAAAATAGCATCGCTGTATAAGGAAATGCCGTTTTTTATCAACAAGCTTAAAAAGCTCGAACAAAATGCTTATCCCGCCTATTTCATTCTGAACGTTCGCGCTCTTATCTTTTTATACGAATTTTCATGTTCGTTTAATACCGGAAATTTTATTGCGGCAATCGACCTGATTGCAAAATACGACGAAGACCTGTTAAAAAACATGTCGCTGTTGCGATTGGATATCCAGCTTGACTTACTGATTAACATGACAATTCTCGGCATTGCGACAGGAAACATAAAAAATGCAAGAAAACACATGAAAACAATTATGAGTTCGGGAAAACTGTTTTATGTGCTGCCTGCATACCGGTATGCGCGACTGATAAATCTCATATTGCAGGCGGAACTGGAAAATTATGACTTTTTTGAAAATGAAATAAAATCCATTAAGCGCAACATCCGCTACGAAAAGCATTTATATATTACCGAAAAATTATTATTCAAGTTCATCCAAAATTATTACTTGCTCAATGACAGGAAAGTACGTGAAAAATTGCACCGTCAGCTCGAAAAAGAAATAATAAAGATAAAACAAAACAAGTATGAACGGCAATTACTCGTTGTTTTTGATTTTATATCGTGGATGCAAAGTAAGCTCGGCAACCGCAAATTTAATGAAATTCTGTCGGAAAAAAACTGCTGAAAATTTACCGTTTTGAGATAATCTGTTTCTTTAAAAAGTACTTTTTAATTTATTGTAAACCTAACAGGTTTTTGAAATCTGTTAGGTTTACAATGACGAAAAAAACAGTTAAACAAACGGCGAAACCCGAAAAGCCGGAACAGAGTAGGGAAATAAAAAAACAGGTAAATATGAAAAAAAAATTATTCTTTATGATGATCGCAGCGGCAGCGATGACGCTTGCCTCGTGCAGCAAAGACGACGACGAAAGCGTGAAAACTCCGCCTTACGCCGCCAGTACTCAAACATGGGCTTTCGGCAGCCTGACATGGAGCGATGCCATCAACGACCCGGCATGTAACAAACAGGATTTCGACGGTGGCACAAAGGACAATCCTTTGGCAGATGGTCGCAGCCAAAATCTCAATGGGCGCACCGTTTATTACTATAGCTTGCTTTATGTAAGCGAACATGCTGCCACGCTGTGCCCTTCACCATGGCGCGTGCCGTCCGAGGCAGATATTGCTGATTTTGTTGCTTCCGATATTTCGGCAGAACAGAAAATAACGTCATGGGGGCTTGGCGGGTTCGCTTTGAGCGACGGAATATACGACGCCTCTTCACACATGTACCTATGGGGGATTGGCGCCACACATCCATACTATTGGTGTGGCTACGGCGATCCTGCCTATAATCCCGATCAACAGAACCAGCCGGGATTTCAACTCCGGTGCGTGCGAGACAATTAACAATAAATAAAAATTAACATGAAAAAACATTTATTTATTATCGGATTGT
>JAISDB010000174.1 GCA_031265155.1 Prevotellaceae bacterium
AGCTTATTCCCTGTTCTTTTTTATTCCACAACTTGGCGTTTACTTTAATTTCAGAAGTGTAATAAAGTTTGGGCTTGTTTCTGCCCTGCGACACGCTGAACCTGACGTTTGTCATTTCGCTTTTTGATGATTTGATAAAAGGAGTTACGGATGCCATAATCTTTTTTCGACAAAGGTAGAAAATATTCCGCACAAATTCCGCACAACTTTGAAAATGATTGAAAATATTTGAAAACAGATTACAGTCTTTTTAATCATAACAGCCTGAAAAACAAGAAAACGTCGCTAAACGTTTTCATCCTGTTTTCATTCTTTTTCAATACTGGTTGTCCTATCAAGGGTCGAACTTGAAGTCTTCTGATCCAGAGTCAGACGTGTTGCCAATTACACCATAGGACAATTTATACATGAAAATTGCTTTTCGGACTGCAAAATTATAATTATTTTCCGGGACGACGATAATTTAATGAAGATTTTTTTTTCGGAAAAATTCCTTTTCTCACACTGCGCACATCTTCAATAACATAGAAAATGTCAGGATCGAAGTCATTTAATATTTTTTGCACTTCATTGCCGAATTTACGCGACACAACAACCTGCAAAATATCAACATTCCCTTCCGAACCTTCGGCGTGCGTCAATGTTACTCCAAATCCGCTGCTGTGAAATTTCCCGGCTAATTCCTTTCCATCTGCCTTTGCAAAAATGCGCATAAAAACCATTCCTATTGCAATACGTTCTTCAACAAGCATTCCTACAAAATTTCCGGTTGCATAACCGCCCGCATAAGCGGCATAACAGACTATATTGTTGGCGCTGTTAAGAAGCTCGCTTATTACAATAATCCAAATGAATACTTCAAAAAAGCCAAGAACAGGCGCAATATATTTTTGCCCGCGAGCAACAAAAATTACACGCAACGTGCCAAGCGTTACGTCACATATACGCGCAAAAAAAATCATTATCGGCAATACCACATACGAAAACGTGTGAGTATCAATATTTTCAAAAAGCATAATTATTTCATCAATAAAACATGCAAATATAGATGAAATTTTTGATTCCGCGCAACATATTTATTTTTTCAAAAAAACAGCGATAAAGTAATTACCGCTGTTTTCATAAATGCAATTTATAAGATTCACTGTATCACAAACTCTAGTCTGCGATTTTGTTTGCGATTTTCGCTTGAAGTGTTTGGCAGAAGCGGTTGCGTTTCGCCTTTGCTTTCTACGGCAATACACTCTGTTGCAATGCCTTTTTCAACCAGATATTCCTTACCTGCTTCTGCGCGTTTCATTCCTTTTTTGAGATTGATATTTTTGTAACCAATCTCGCAAGTATGACCAATTCTAAGTATCTTAACATCTGAATATTTATTGAATGTAACAGCAATATCATTAAGTATTGATTTTTGAGTTTCGGACAATGCGGTTTCGTCAAAAGCATAACTGTCAATTTTTGTTTCTGAAATTTTTTGAATAGCGCTTTTGCGTTCTTCTGCTGCTTTACGTTCGGCTTCCTGTCGTTGAAGTTCGGCTTGACGTTCTGCTTCGCGTTTTGCTTCTTGTTCGGCAAAAAGAGTCTCATTTGTAGCAATAACTTCATTTTGTTTTTCTTGAAAGGACTGCCAATATTGACTTTCCCATTCTGATCGGGTAATGCCTTGGCTTTGTTGCTTTCCTGAATATGAAGAATATTTGTTTTCAACAAATTGTCTATGCTTTTCAGGATTGTAAGTAAGATTTCCTCTTTCATCAACATCATACGCAGCGTAGAAATCGGGGTTTTCTTCCATATCCCTATCAAGTTTTTTCAATGTTTTGGCAACTACATTCTTGTCACTTGTATAGCTGGCAGCCCACATGAGACGGCAAGTTGTGTCGTTTTATCTCCTTTTGAATCAACAAAAGCTTGTGTGGCATTCAAATTGTCAATAATGAGCTGTCTTGTAGGATTACGAGGATCGTTAATATTCTTGTCATTATCTTCAAAATAATTGTTGATGGTAACGGCAGATTTACTAAATCCTCCAGAAGCACTACTCCAAGTTTCGGCACGTTGTAGAAATCAATCTTGTGATATAATCAGAATAAGCACAAATTTTTACATTAATGCTTTCAATGTCCTTTCCTGCATACTTCCCACTTGTATTGTACATTCTGTCTTGATAGATACCGGATACCTTGAAATAGACCCGAATACCGCCTTTTTCAGGAACAGTTCGTGTAATTGTTGCTGTTTGTGCATTAGCAGTTACTGTAAAGCCGATAACAGCTACTAAAATAATTAATATTTTTTTCATAAATAATTTTGTCGGTTATATACCATCGACCCGTCGGTTTTCAGTTAAAAATTTATTTTTTCTGCCACTCGTAAGGCTTTTCGCAGGAAATAATCCGCCCGTTTTTTTAGAAAGTTTTTGCTCTTTCATGCATTTTTTCGGGAACAGTTGCAGTTCTGTTTTATATATTGCGGCGGTCAAACCGTCGTCGGATTTTTCAAATTTTTTAAAATAAAAAAGCGGACTTACTATCCGCCATTGAGGTTCTGAGAATTACCATTATCACAAATAAGTAAGTCCGCAGTCATGCAAACACTTACTATTTATCCTTGTGATTATTGTGAAATTTCTCAGATTTCAATGGCAAGAATATATATAGCAAAACGCTATCTATTTATCTAATAATTATGTTATTTACCTTAAATCATGTTCTGTAAATTTTATTTATTTCGAGTACAAAATTATAATTTTATTTTTTATTTATCAAACAAATTCAATAAAAAAATCATTGTTTTACAAATCCGCAACGAATCAGCAGAGCATCTATCGAAGGTTCCTGTTTGCGAAAACGTCTGTAAAGAATCGACGGATGTTCGGTACCGCCTTTTTCCAAAATATTTTGGCGGAATGATGCTGCCGTATTCCTGTCAAATATTCCGTTTTTCCTGAACACGGAAAAAGCGTCGGCATCAAGCACTTCCGACCATTTATAACTGTAATACCCGGCTGCGTATCCTCCCGAAAATATGTGAGTAAACGCTGTTGACATCAGGCAATTATCAATTACAGGCAGCAGTTGCGTTTTTTCCATTGCAAGCCTTTCGGTTTCTTCTACATCGCCGGTGATTTCGGAAGTTATCGAATGGTAAGCCATATCAAGCATTCCGAAACTTAATTGACGAAGCGTTGCATATCCTTCGTTATAATTTTTGGAAGCAATTATTTTATCTATAAGATGCTGCGGAATAAGCTCGCCAGTTTCGTAATGCTTTGCAAACAGGTCGAGAAACTGTTTTTCCACGCAGTAATTTTCCATAAACTGAGATGGAAGTTCAACAAAATCGCGCATAACGCTTGTTCCCGTCAGCGATTCGTAGGTTCCTTTCGCCAAAATTCCGTGTAACGCATGACCAAACTCGTGAAGAAATGTTTCAACTTCATCGAAAGTCAATAGCGATGGCTTTGTTTCGGTCGGCTTGGTGAAATTGCAGGTAACCGAAACCAAAGGTCTGATTTCACATCCGTTTATGATTTTTTCTTCGCGAAAGCTAGTCATCCACGCTCCGCCCCGCTTGCTTTCGCGGGGAAAAAAATCAAGATACAGAACCGCCATTAATTTCCCGTCTTCATCATTTACTTCGTATGTTTTCACATCCGAATGAAAAACAGGAATAGCTTTGTTTTCTGTAAATTTTAATCCGTACAGCGTATCTGCAAGCCTGAACGCTCCGTCTATCACATTTTCGAGCTTGAAATAAGGACGCAGCAGTTCGTCGCTCACACTGTACTTTTCGTCTTTCAGTTTTTCGCTGTAAAAACTAAAATCCCAGGGCATGAAGGTTTCGGTAAAACCTTTTGATTTTGCGTAATTTACAATTTCGGCAACATCTTTTTGCGCTGTCGATTTTGCCGCGTTAAAAAGCTTATTCAGTAAATCGGCAACATTTTCGGGATTTTTTGCCATGCGTTCTTCAAGCACATAATCGGCATAGGTTTTGTATCCCAGTAAATTAGCCAGCTTCATGCGCAGATTTGCAATCTGTTTTGCAATTTCGCGATTACTGGTATCATTATCGTGAGCGCCTTTACTGTTGTAAGCTTTCCATATACTTTCACGCAAGCTGCGATTTTCCGCAGACTTCAAAAAAGGCGCATAGCTCGGCACGTGCAGCGTAAAAGTCCATCCTTCCCTGCCTTTGGATTTTGCAGTTGCAGCTGCCTGTGCAACAACATCTTCCGGCAGTCCTGCCAAATCCGCTTCGCCGGTAATATCCAGCGAATAGGCATTGGTTTCGGCAAGCACATTGTTGTTGTATTTCAGCGACAGCATTCCGAGTTCTTCTGTTATTCTGCGGTATTCGTCACGTGCGCTGCCTTTAAGATTTGCTCCGTTGCGCGAAAAGTTTTTATATGTTTTTTCGAGCAGCGTTCTTTGCTCGGTATTCAAATCAATATTTTCGCGATTGTCATAAACCGTTTTTACGCGCTCGAAAAGCTTTTCGTTCAACGATATGTCGTTGTGAAATTCGGTAAGTTTCGGCTGTATCTGCAAGGCTGTTTTCTGCATTTCGTCATTTGTTTCGGCACTCAGCAGATTAAAAAAAACGTTGCTGATTTTTGTCAGAAGTTCGCCTTTGTTTTCCAGCGCTTCAACAGTATTTTCAAATGTTGGAGCATCGGCGCTGTTTGTGATTCTGTCTGTTTCACTGCGTGCCTGACGTATGCCTTCGTCGAAAGCGGGCAAATAATGTTCGTTTTTAATTTTATCGAATGGAGGCGTTTGATGCGGCGTATTCCATTCATGCAAAAGCGGATTGTCTGTCATATTTGACTTTGTATTTTTATTGTTACACGAGCTTGCCGTAATTAGTGCAATAGCAATTAAAACCTGATATACTGCTGTTTTCATTTTTTATCGTAAATTATAATATGCAAATGTATGAATTTAAAATTAATATTGCAGGAATTTCATTACCATAGCAAAAGGATAAAACTCGCCCATATCTTCTATAAAAGATTTTAAATATATAAGAGATTCCTTCACTAATTGATTCTCTAATGCGGTTAAATCACTATTATATATATTGCTGTTCATAAATTTTTTCAAGAAATCCTTTATCAAATCTGTTTAATGTTGCATCTACGACTTAATTATATAAATTTTATTGTCAACTTAAATAACAGCAATCCTATCTAAATCACTATATGGATAATAGTCATGTTTTTTTAATTTAGTAAATAATTTTTCACTACCATTTTTCATCGCAAATTCCATTTCGCTTCGAAATAATTGCATACATAATAACAAATGATGTTTCCGCATTCCAACCAGAAATTCCTTATAAAAATCTAAAATTAAACAGGTGTTTTCTTCTCCTTCACTATTGGGAATTTCGCAGGTATCTCCCGGTCTTAAAATTGTTTCTTTTGCATAGAAACCAATGGAAGTAAAAATTCCACATATTTTTCTTTCTATTAAGTTAAAGGGATTACTCGTATTTTCATCTTCTGTATCATCTACATAATTATATTTAGTAAAGGCAATCAATTCAAATGTTCCAAATTCATTAGGTAAAACGCCATTTCCATCTGGGTCTAAAAGTTCCATTGTGGCAAAACATGTACCCGGTATATGATTATTAAAATAATACATATCTACTGCACCTCCAACATCGAAAGGAATAAGAGCATGACCAACAATATTATGCATTTCCCCTAATACATTTTCAAGCTCTTGCGTTTTTAATTCATAATCTATTTCATGGTCTTCTTCTGTAAATTTTCTATTCATTTTTATTGTCATTTAATTTAACATTAATCCGATAAACATAATTTTTCAGCAGGAATAAATTCCAAGCCTGTTAAATTATTTCTTATTATTTCTTCTTTTAATCGTTCGCTTACATATAAAGAACCATCTATTATACATATCTCAAAAAAATCAAGTTCTTTATTGAATTCAGAGTTCATTACAATATTATCTCCCCATATTGTAACATATTTGCCGGGGTTGTTTTTTTCTAATATTTCTCTTTTTTCGAGTAATTCTTTTTTAGAATCTGCTTTTACTTGATTCCCTCTTTTAGAAAAAACATATTTTTCGAAAAATGTTGTTTCTTTATAATCAACAAAATCGGAATAATCCGAAATAATATGCATCCAATAATATTTATATGGTACTTTCCGTACATGCAATATCATATCATAAAACCTGTGCCGACACAAATTGAACTTTTCGAGTATTTCTTTTGTTCTCGGACTAATGATCTTTGAATTTGACGTAAACCCATTACTCACGAAATCTGTTAATTTTGCTCGCCCCGATAACATTATTCCGCTTAAATCGGGCGTAAAATCAGGAAATTCGGTATGATATTTATATAACTCAAATATGGCATGCATACCATCCGGATTATATTCTTTTATAAAATTATATGCCTGAGGAAAATCTGTTCCTACTGTTTTGGCATCAAGAGAGTCTTTTACTATAT
>JAISDB010000012.1 GCA_031265155.1 Prevotellaceae bacterium
AATACCTTTGCGCCCTTTAAATCATCATATAAAAATAAATTAATATGCCTGTAAAGATCAGATTAACAAGACAAGGGAAGAAAGGTTATGCTTTTTATCATATTGTTGCGGCTGACAGCAGGGCGCCACGGGATGGCAAGTATATCGAAAGATTGGGTTCGTACAATCCGAACACACATCCGGCCACCGTCGAATTGAATTTCGACAAGGCCCTTGCCTGGTTGAACAATGGAGCCCAACCAACCGAAACATGCAGAAACATCCTTTCGCACGAAGGTGTGCTGCTGAAAAAACATTTGCTCGAAGGAGCAAAGAAGGGCGCTTTCTCGGAAACCGAAGCCGAAGCGCGTTTCGAAAAATGGAAAAGCGAAAGACAATCCAAAGTCGAAACGATTAAGAATGAGGCTACCAGGAAGAAAAACGAGACAGCTCGCAAATCCAAAGAAGATGAAGTAAAAGCCAAGGAAGCCATTGCCGGGAAAATAGCTGAAAAATTGGCCGCAGCCGAATCTAAAGCCAGGGAAGAAGCTGCCGAAACCGAAACTGAAGCTGCCGAATAAAACAAAGCAAATAATATGAGAACCCCCGGAAGTATTTGAACTTCCGGAGGTTTTTTATATCCGGATGCATTATGTTACATCCATTAGGCAGAATAGCCAAAACGCACGGGTATAACGGTACCGTGGTTCTTGTTTCGGAACAGGTTCTCGATGATGACCTGGAAAGCCTGGAAGAGGTTTTTGTGGTGATTGACGGGCTGCAAGTGCCTTTTCCGGTGGAAGAACTGACGTTGCAAACGGATACATCGGCGCACCTGAAACTCGAACTGGTCGGCAACCAAAATGAAGCGCTCGAACTGGTCGGCTGCGAACTGTATGCGGAGGTTATCCCGTGCGAGCGCGAAACGGGAACAGGGCCGGAACAATGGATCGGGTTCACAGTAAACGATGCCGTACACGGAAAAATAGGCGTCATACGGGAAATAAAAGACTACAAAGGCAATATCGTGTTGCAGGTGATGGATGGCGATCAGGAAACATTAATATCGCTGTATCCCGAGTTGGTGACCGGCCTCGACAGTGATGCAAAAATATTATACATTGCCGCCCCCGATGGATATTTCGGCAACACAGATGATTAAGGGATAGAAAGGTTATAAGACATGATGGAGCGCAGGGCCGTTGGCATATTATTTGACCCTGACAGTGGTCGACAGACCCTGTCGGTGGTGGGGTTTACATTGCCCGTCAGGGCATTCATATCCATAGAATCAATGCGGAGAACATGGCTCACCTGCAAAACTCCGTGTTTAGGCTATAGGTCAAAAAAAGGGAATGATTATCTTTGTAGTCTATGAAAGCAGAAAATCCTTATGTAAAGTTGTTTCAACTCATTCTTCCGGTGGATATCACCTTGATTTTTTGCTTCTTTTGTATCAAGACAAAAGAAGATAAGATTTTTTAATATTTGCAAAGTTTTATGTCTGTATTGATTAAAACCCTGCAATTTTTTTCTCTTATTTTCATCCATAATTATTTATTAATAAATGATTTGTCCCCTTTTTAAGGAACAACTAAGTAGCTTTGCTGGCGAAAAGTAGCCGTATAATTTCGCAAATTCATCGCCTTGATTAATATTAAACCCCTGTTGCTTTTGAAAAAAGGGATAACCCTTTCGAGTAAAACCGTTAACCGTTTTGATGAAAAGGGTTATCCCTTTTTAGAATATCCCTTATGCCTTTTCACGCTTTAGATTGTTGAGCATTTCCTTCAAGTCTATTCCCGGACGGAAAGTTACTTTCTTCGTCTTTATCAGCGAGGAATGAAACTTTGCTTCCGTTTCGGCGCCATTGCTGCCAATGCTTATCTGAAACGAGCCGAAATCGCCAAATATCCGGCGGCTTTTTTTACATTATTTCTGTTATTTCCACATGTCTTTTTCGTCCTTTCTTTTCTACAAAATCTAATGCAAAAATAATAAAAAGTTTTATATACTAATAAACATTATTAAAAATATTATCTCTTTCCATGATTTATCAGTGAAAATAACGGCTCTATAACATCTTTGTCCGTCATTTCTCGCTTGATGCTGAATCTTATGCCGTATTTGGGATTCTGACTTTCATCGGAATGATGGTTCAATTCCCGTAGTTCAAATCCAAAGTAACAGAAAAAAACATCTTTATTATCTTTTATCTCTGAAAAATATACGACTATTTACTCGGTTATTTCAGTTGATTTTTTGAAACTGCAAATATTTGAATTTCACATAGCTATTTTACTATCCTTACTTTTGCAAATTTAAGCAGCAGCGTCTTTTTTGTATTGTCGTCGAACATTACAACCATTCTTCCATCTGGTTCGTACTTATCAACATCTATAACTTTTCCGTAACCGAAAATATTGTGTTCAATACGCATTCCCGTTCGTATGTCTTTGTTGTCGGAGGCTGTGAAATTTTCCGAAAGCGTATGCTGTTTCACCGGCGGACGTTTTATAAACGTTGTTACGGCAGCACGCACAGACTGCGATTTCTTATTTGCGAAGCTGTCGGCACGGCCATAGCTTTCCGTTTCGTTCATTTCGGGTTCATCGTACGGTTTTGCTTCCAAAAATTCTTCATCTATTTCGGTAACGAAACGGCTTACCCTGTTGTATTCTGTTTTTCCCCAGCGATAACGCGACTGCGAAAACGATATGTTCACCTTTACCCTTGCACGTGTAACGGCAACATAAAACAATCGCCGTTCTTCTTCCAGCTCGCTTTCCGAAATACTGTTTCCCATGCTCGGAAAAATATTTTCTTCCATGCCTGCAATGTACACATAATCGTATTCCAAGCCTTTTGCCTGATGTACGGTCATCAGTGAAATTTTATTTTTGTCTTCCTCTTTTTCATTGTCGGCATCTGTTATTAATGCTACATTTTCAAGATATTCGTTTATTGTTGTTACAATGCCGGATTCACTGTTTTCGCTGCTGCTGTTTTTGCTGTCGCAAAATTCTTTTATTCCGTTCATCAGGCTCTCAATATTTTCATATCGGCTTTTACCTTCTATCGAAGTATCTTGTTGCAGGTCTGCAAGTATTCCTGATTCTGCGACAAGGCCTTTTGCAAATTCAAAAGCATCGGTAATAAACGCTTTTACAGTGAAATTTTCTATAAACCCGACAAAATCATGTAATTTTTTTTGCGTATTAGGCTTTATTTCGCTCGATGCAATGTTTTCCGATTTTACCGCATCAAACAGGCTTTTTTGTTCGGAGTTTGCAAATGTTTGCAGGCGTTCTATTGTCGTATTTCCTATTCCGCGCGCCGGATAATTTATAATACGCTTGAAGGCTTCATTGTCGCTGTGATTTACGCAAAGGCGAAGATACGCAATAAAATCCCTGATTTCGGCGCGCTGATAAAACGAAAGTCCGCCGTAAATTTTGTACGGGATGTTTTTCCGGCGCAAAGCATCTTCAAAAACTCGCGACTGTGCATTCGTTCTGTACAGTATTGCAAAATTGCCGTATGATGTCTGTTGTTTGTGAAACCTGTCAGATATCGAGTTTACAATCAAAAGTGCTTCTTCCTGGTCGGTATATGATTTTATCACTCCTATTTTTTCGCCTGTTTCGCCTCTCGAAAAACATGTTTTTTTCAGTTGATTCGAATTGTTTTGTATGATACAGTTTGCAGCGTTCACAATAGTTCGCGTGGAACGGTAATTTTCTTCGAGTTTAAATTCCTTATAGTCGGGATAATCATTCTGGAAATTCAGGATATTTTCGATTCGTGCGCCGCGAAAAGCGTAAATGCTTTGAGCGTCATCGCCTACAACGCAGATATTACCGTGCGGTTCGGCAAGTTTTTTTGTTATCATGTACTGCGAATAGTTTGTATCCTGATATTCGTCTATTAAAATGTATTTGAATTTATCCTGATATTTTTTCAAAACGTCAATATGATCGCGGAATAAAATATTGGTATTGAGCAGTAAATCATCGAAATCCATTGCATTTGCGAGCCTGCATTTTTGAACGTATGCGGCGTATATGTTTAGAATATAAGGCTGTCCATGTTTTCTGTCTTCTTCAGCAAGTTTTACGTTTGATGCATAATAACCCGGCGTAACAAGCGCATTTTTCGCTTTTGATATTCGTGATTGGACTTCGTTTGGCTTGTATTTTTTTTCATCGTAACCGAGTTCGCTTATTATCGACTTTATCAGGCTTCTTGAGTCTGCGGTATCGTATATTGTGAAATTCGCGGAAAATCCCGTAGCATCGGGTTCCGAGCGAAGTATACGTGCAAATATTGAATGAAAAGTTCCCATCCACAAGCGATGGGAATTTTGCCTGCCGACAATACTTCTTATCCGCTCGCGCATGTCGTCAGCCGCTTTGTTGGTAAAAGTAAGAGCCAGAATATCCTGCGGAGCAACGCCCTGCGAAATCATATATGCAATACGGTATGTAAGAGTTCGCGTTTTTCCCGAGCCTGCGCCTGCAATTATCAGCGATGCGCCGTTAATTTCGGTTGCCGCTTTGTACTGTTTTTCGTTTAGCTTATTCCTTAAATCTTCCAATGTAAAACATGTAATTATATTTTTTCACGCATTTCCCGCTAATTATTCCTGTGTATCCTAATCATTGCATGAAGGCGCATTTTCTTTTTTCCAGATGTTAAAATCTTCATCGTATCCCAAGTCAATTTTCAATCCTGAAACGGCATCGCACTCCGGCAAAAATTTCAAAGGAAATGTATGACCCTGCATGCGAAATTCAAATTCATGCAAGCCGGCTGCCCGTTTCAGCTCTCTTTTCCAGCCCTGCTTCCCTGCCGTAATAAATAATTTTTCGCTTTCAGCAGTTATCCAGACATCTCCCAATACCTGATTATGATACGTACCGGCATACCGGTCGTTTGTCAGGTATTCTGAAACATCGGCATCTGCTTCTTTTTCTTTTTTATTTTTTGCAGCGTCTTCGGCTTCCTTAACAAATTTGCCAAACATTTCGGCATGATAATCTCTGCTTGGCTTTCCGAACATAAACCAGTCGATTACATTCCGCATGATTGTGTATCGCGGCGCTTCGGGCGATTCGGAATTGGCAAGAATTACAATTCCCAAATCAATTTCGGGTACAAAGGCGCAAAGCGTTGTAAATCCCCATGTCGTTCCGGTGTGAAAATAAAGCCTGTAGCGGTTTGTCTGCTCTATAAACCAGCAATGTCCGTAAGCTGTTATTCGCGCCGAATCCATGCTTGTAATTATTTGTCCAGTATGCAGATATTTCATGTTTTTTTCCGAAATTATTTCTTTTCCATCTGCCTTTCCCCTGTTAAGATGAAATTTCGACCATTTAATCAAGTCGGTTGCGGTTGAATTTACCGAGCCTGCCGGACCTATCACGGTAAGCCAAAACAGAGCGCGGTCGTCTTCGTAGAGCCATTTGTTTTTTATTCCGCCGTCATATTCAAATTCGCATGACATGCTTCGGTTCTCGCTGCTTAGAAATCCTTCCTCATTCACCGACGAGCCTGTCATTCCGAGAGGCCGGAATATGCGTTCGCGAATATTTTCCTCCCATGATTTTCCGGTATATTTTTCAATCAGTTTTTCAGCTATTAAAAATGTTATGTTGTTATATGCGTATGTAGATCGCAGTTCCGTTTTTGGCTTCATGTGCTGCAGCATGCCGTAAATATCGTTTCGGTCGTAGCCGAGATTTGGAATATAAGTGCCTGCCTGACCGCGCAGTCCGCTGCGATGCGTCATGATATCGCGTATCTGTATGGATTTCGTGGCAAGCGAATCGTACATCTTAAAATCAGGAAGATGATCGATAACCCTGTCGCTCCAGTTCAGTTTTCCTTCGTCAACAAGCATTGCCACCAGAGCCGCCGTAAACGATTTTGACACCGATCCTATTTGAAAAACCGTATTTTCGTCAACAGGCAAAAATTCTTCGGGCGATTTTGTTCCAAACCCTTTTTTCAATATCACATCGCCGTCTTTCAGTATTGCAACTGCCATTCCGGGAATTTTCCAGTCGCGCATTACAATATCAACAATGCTGTCGATTTTTGCGTTTACTGTCGTATTGATTTGCGCCTGTGTCTTTTGCTGCAATGCAAAAAACATTACGATAAAAATTAAAATTATTTTTTTCATTGTTTACTGTTTTTATTTCGGCATCAAAGGTACAAATCTATTTTGAATTATCGGTTATGAATACGGGTTAATGTTTATAAGTTTAAAATATCGTGTAAAGTCATTCCGGATAGCCGGTTATTTCGGCATGCAGCAGTTCCCTGCAGGCAAATTTACAATAAGTATCATTTTGCCTGTCACGGGCTTGACGGTTAACCGAAAATTACCTAAAATTTTAACACTTCTAAAAAAATTTTTGTCTTATAATTTATATTATATTTTTATTTTAACGTACGAAAGTAATTATATTTTAGAATATTACAAAATTTAATAAAATTTCATAAATTTTTAAAAATTCATTTATGTATTTGATTTATTGGCGCTTATATTGTCCTATAATATAAATTATCGGACAGAGAATTTTAAATAGACAGCAAAATTTTTGCACAGGACAGTAAAGCATTTATTTAGAACAGCGGAAACCATGCGAAGGTAAACGGAAGTTCTGTTTAGGACAACAGAAGCTCTGTTTAGGACAACGGAAGCTCTGTTTAAGATAACGGAAGTTTTGTTTAGGACAACAGAAGTTTTGTTTAGGACAACGGAAGTTCTGTTTAGGACAACAGAAGTTTTGTTTAGGACAACAGAAGCTCTGTTTAAGATAACGGAAGTTCTGTTTAGGACAACAGAAGCTCTGTTTAGGACAACAGAAGCTCTGTTTAAGACAACGAAAACTCTGTTCAGGGCAGCGGAAATATTGACAAACAATATATTAAGATTTTTGAATAACAATTAAAATTTACTATTATGGAAAATACTGATTTTATTCCAACGAAAGATAGCTCATTTGCCGAATGGCTGCAAACGGCAGTCGGCTATCTTAATTCGCATGCAACAGCATGGCAAATTCCGGCAGGTACAGTTGCGGAACTGACTGCGCTGCAAAGCGACTTTGCAGACAAATTCGAGACTGCCGAAAATCCAGCCACGCGCACCTCTGTGGCTGTGCTTGCAAAAACCGAAGCCCGCAAGGCAGCAGAAACCAAAATACGGGCTGTACTGAAGTCTTATGTAACTTACAATCCCGCCGTTACCGACGAAGACCGCAAGTCGATGAGACTGCCAATTCACAAGACTACGCGCACGCCCTCGCCTGTGGCAACCGATGCGCCGGATACTGACATCGACACTTCGGTAATAGGGCGCGTGACGATTCACTTCTTTGAAAGGGGAAGCAGGCACAGGCGGGCAAAGCCGACAGGGCAGCACGGCGCGGAAATCTCGTGGGCGCTGAGCGATACGCCCATTATGCGCTGGGACGAGCTTATTCACTCGAACATCGACACCAATTCGCCGTTTACGCTGGCGTTTGAGCACGACCAACGCGGCAAGACCGTGTACTTCGCCATTCGCTGGGAAAACACTCGCGGCGAAAAGGGACCATGGAGCGAAATCCAAAGCGCGATAATTCCGTAGCAGTTATAAAGTCTATAAAGTTGTAAAGTTGAAAGTTTATAAAGTTATAAAGAAACGTCATTGCGAGGCGGAAACGCCGAAGCAATCCAGGAAAGCGAAAAGTTAGAAAGTTTATAAAGTTGAAAAGAAGAGAAAACATATTAAGCAAAACAAATAATTGTTAATCGAAATGTCCCAGCGGGACAAAATGTTGGTAGAAAGAGAGGAAAAACCTGTCAGGTTTACAAACGAAAAAAGTAACGTCATTGCGAGGCGGAACGCCGAAGCAATCCAGGAAAAATACAGATAAAACTCTTTATGGATTGCTTCGCTTCGCTCGCAATGACGAAAAAAAACAATTAAACAAACGGCGTAACCAGAAAAGCCAAAAAAGAGTAGGGAAATTATAAAAAAATAAAATTTTAACTAAGACCGATGAGTCGATGGTATATAACCGATACAAATTATTATGACAAAAAAAATTAAATTAATGGCAAGCACGCTGCTGATGGTGGCATTTGCCGCAATGGTCTGCACCTCGTGCAGCAAAGACGACCCCACTCCTGTACAGGTTAGCGATGTAACACTTGATAAAACAACGCTCACGCTCATTGTCGGCGCAAGCGAAACATTAACGGCAACGGTAATGCCCGACAATGCTGCCGACAAAACCATAACATGGACAAGCAGCGCAACCGTCGTTGCAACAGTTGACGCCTCAACGGGCGAAGTTACGGCAGTAACCTTAGGCGCGGCTACCATTACCGCTGCGGCAGGCGGCAAAACGGCAACCTGCGAGGTAACGGTTACGCCACCGCCGGATATAAGTATAGACGTTACTCCGGATGGAACAAACACTTTCGCATTTTACGCTACCGCTACCCGGCTTACTGTTG
>JAISDB010000020.1 GCA_031265155.1 Prevotellaceae bacterium
TGCCATTAAACAATAAGGTACGAACACAAACACTTTTCCTGACAGATGAGCAGAAAGCTATAAAGCCGCTTTTTGACTCTATCGGCGATTTGGGTGACGCATAGACGAAGTCAGGAGGCATCGTATCCTCAGGGCTTTCCGTAAATCCTGCTGTTTTTCAAAAAAGTTGTTGAACCATTTGAAAGCTTTCAATCTCACTTTCTTTTACATCAATTTCGGTTTTGTCTAACTCAGCATACTTTGGGGAACACCATCTGATTTTTTTGTGCCAAGCACGATGGGCTTTGATTTTACTGGTCGTTTCCAATATGCAAAAATATGCCTTAACTGACTGTTTTTAATAGAGATAAAACAGCATACTGATTGGTATCAAAATAATTTTCCGGTAATTATTTTATGGAAATTATTTCATACTTAAATTATTTTTGTAAATTTGACTGAATTTATAAACAGCCGGCAGCAGCTAAAGTTATATAATATCTGTTTATTCTTTTGGAGAAAATAATAAAAATGTAATATAAAATATCTATATAAAGTGAAAAAACTGTTTCTCATAGACGCTTATGCTTTGATATATCGGGCTTATTATGCATTCATAAAGCGTCCGATAATGACCTCGTCGGGCGTGGATACATCGGCAATTTTCGGATTTACAAAATCCGTTTTCGAGATTCTGAAAAAGGAAAAGCCTGAGCATATTGCAGTCGTGTTCGACCCTCACGGAGGCAAAACGTTCAGGCATGAAATGTATCCCGAATACAAGGCAAACAGATTGAAAGCGCCGGAAGTTATCAAAAATTCAATTCCTGCAATCAAAGAAATACTTGCAAATATGGGCATTTCGACATTTGAAATCGATGGCTACGAAGCCGACGATATTATCGGAACATTGGCAAAATCTGCCGCACGCAACGATTTTCAGGTGTATATGGTTACGCCCGACAAGGATTATGCGCAGCTTGTAGATGAATCGATTTTCATGTACAAGCCCAAACATTCGGGCAGCGATGTTGAAATTTGGGGAGCGCCCGAAGTTTGCGCAAATTTCGGAATAAATAAACCCGAACAGATAATAGATATTCTGGCAATTTGGGGCGATGCGTCCGATAATGTTCCGGGCGTATCGGGAATAGGCGAAAAAGGCGCGGCGAAGCTTGTGCAGGAGTTCGGAAGCGTTGATAACCTGCTTGCAAACCTTAATAAACTGCCTGAAAGGCAGCGCAAGTTGATAGAAGAGAATCGCGAACAGTTGCTGTTGTCTCAAAAGCTTGTTACAATCAATACAAATGTTCCCATAAAGTATGATGAAAACGATTTGCTGAATCGCGCCGATAACGAAAAGCTTGCGGAAATATTGAGAAAATATGAGTTTGCGTCGCTGCTGCGCGAAGTCAAAAGCAATGAAACGCATGTTGCCGTGCAAACGGATTTATTCGGCAATTCTGTAATTGAACAGAACAGGCAAAATGCCGAAACGGTCGGAATATTTCAAACAATAAATGATGTAGCGCACAGCTATAAAATAGTGAAAACCGACGCCGAAATCGATGAACTTGTACAGTTGCTTTTGCAGCAAAAAGAATTTTGCTTTGATACCGAAACCGAAGGATTTGATTATTTTTCGGATAATCTTGTTGGAATTTCATTTGCCGTTAAACCGCACGAAGGCTATTATGTTCCGTTATGCGAAAATCACGGAGGAGACAGATCATTTGTCGAAAAACTGCGACCCGTATTCGAAAACAGCGAAATATGCAAAATAGGACAAAACATAAAATTCGATTATCTTTTCCTGAAAAATTGCGGTATAAACGTTTGCGGATTTTTCTTCGACACAATGCTTGCCGACTATCTTCTAAATCCCGAACTGCGGCATAATATGAACCTTTTAAGCGAAAAATATCTGTCATATTCGCCTGTGAAAATTGAAACCCTGATAGGCGAAAAAGGAAAAAACCAAAAAAAAATTTCGCAGGCTTCGCTTCATGCCGTTGCCGAATATGCCGCCGAAGATGCGGATGTTACAATCAGGCTCAAATATATTCTCGAAGACGAACTGAAAAAAAATAACCTTTATAAACTGTATTGCGATATAGAATCACCGCTAATTTCAATACTTGCCGACATGGAATACGCTGGAGTTCGTATCGACAGCTTGAAATTAAATGCTTTCGGGCAAAAACTCAATGTTCGGCTTCTTGAACTTGATAACGAAATTAAGAAAATGACAAATGAGCCTGCTTTGAATATCTCATCTCCCAAACAGCTGGGCGTTGTGCTTTTCGAAAAAATGGGACTCAACGATAAAGCCAAACGCACCAAAACCAGACAGTATTCAACCGACGAAGAAACATTAATGTCGATGCGGGGAAAACATCCTGTTGTTAATAAAATTCTGGAATACCGTTCGGTAAAAAAATTATTGTCGACCTATGTTGAGGCTTTGCCCGAATTGATAAATAAAAAAACGGGACGTATTCATACTTCATTCAATCAGGCGGTAACGGCAACAGGACGGTTGAGTTCGTCAAATCCGAATTTGCAAAACATTCCGGTTCGCGACGAAGACGGACGCGAAATACGCAAAGCATTTATCGCATCAGACGAAAGTCATGTTCTTGTTTCTGCCGATTATTCGCAAATCGAACTGCGGCTGATGGCTCATGTAAGCGAAGATGAAAATCTGATAAATGCGTTCAACTCGGGCGAAGATGTGCATACTTCGACTGCAGCTAAAATTTATCACGTAAGCAATGCAGAAGTTACGCGCGAACAGCGTACAAAGGCAAAAACCGCAAACTTTGGAATTATATACGGAATATCGGCTTTCGGCTTGGCTCAACGCCTGAATATCACGCACAGGGAAGCAAACGAGCTTATTAACGGATATTTTCAGCTGTATCCTGCGGTAAAGGCATATATGAACAAATCTATTGATGAAGCTCGCGAAAAAGGCTTTGCCGAAACCGTTTTCGGGCGAAAACGCCGCCTGCCGAATATCGCTTCGGGCAATGCTATTGTGAGAGGACTTGCCGAACGAAATGCCATAAATACTCCAATACAGGGTTCTGCCGCAGACATTATAAAAATAGCGATGATTAAAATTGCAAACAAGCTGAAGCAGGAAAATATGTCGGCAAAAATGATTTTGCAGGTGCATGATGAGCTTGTTTTTGATGTCGAAAAGTCGGAACTCGAAAAGGCATTAAATATTATTTCAGCCGAAATGCAAAACGCAGCCGGACTTCGAGTTCCGTTAACAGTCGAAGCAAATTACGGAAACAACTGGATAGAAGCTCATTGAAAAACAGGCAATCAATATATGCAAAGTTGGGAAAATAATGGAAGCAGGAATTAAAATGTTTTTGTGTTATGCTTCAACGCAACATGCAAGAATGTAAAATATTTTACGATAATATTTTGTTATACGATTTTTTATTACTTTTATGCACTAAAATTATAAATAAACTATGCTTATAAAGACTTACGGCAGCGCTTTTTATGGAATAAACGCAACAACAATAACGATAGAAGTAAGCGTTTCGCAGGGTATAAATTTTCATCTTGTCGGATTGCCTGATAACGCAGTGAAAGAAAGTCAGCAGCGAATTTCTACGGCATTGACTGCAAACGGATATAAAATGCCGGGCAAAAAAGTTGTGATAAATATGGCGCCTGCCGATATTCGCAAAGAAGGCTCGGCTTACGATTTGCCTTTGGCTATAGGAATTTTGGCTGCATCCGAGCAAATAGAATCCGACAGCCTTGAACGTTACGTTATAATGGGCGAGCTGTCGCTTGATGGAGCATTGCGACCGATAAAAGGCGCTTTGCCCATTGCAATACAGGCTCGTTCGGAAGGCTTTAAAGGTTTTATTGTGCCGAAAGAAAATGCGCGTGAAGCTGCTGTTGTAGATTCGCTCGAAGTGTATGGAGTTGAAACACTAAAGGAGGTTATAGATTTTATTAACGGTAAAAATAATATAGGCAAGACGGAAGTGAACACTCGCGAAGAATTTTTTTCAAATCCGCGAAGATATGATGTTGACTTTTGCGATGTAAAGGGACAGGAAAATGTGAAGCGCGCTCTTGAAATTGCTGCGGCAGGAGGTCATAACGTTATTATGATTGGCGCTCCCGGCTCGGGAAAATCAATGCTGGCAAAACGGCTGCCTTCAATTCTTCCGCCTCTTAACCTCCGCGAAGCGCTGGAAACGACAAAAATACATTCGGTTGCAGGAAGAATCGGCAGAAATACAAGCCTGCTGACCATACGCCCGTTTCGTTCGCCTCATCATACAATTTCGGATGTCGCTCTGGTTGGCGGTGGAACCTATCCTCAACCGGGAGAAATATCACTGGCGCACAACGGAGTGCTTTTCCTCGACGAGCTGCCCGAATTTAAGCGCACTGTGCTGGAAGTTATGCGCCAGCCTCTCGAAGACAGAAAAATTGTTATCTCGCGTGCAAAACTGTCAATCGAATATCCTGCAAACTTTATGCTCATAGCTGCCATGAATCCCTGTCCCTGCGGATTTTATAATCATCCCGAAAAGCAGTGCCTGTGCGCGCCCGGTACTGTTCAAAAATATTTGAGCCGCATTTCGGGACCTTTGCTCGACCGTATTGATATTCATATTGAAGTTGTTCCCGTACCCTTTGAAAAACTTTCGGATATGAGCAAAAGCGAAACAAGCGAACAGATTCGTGAACGGGTAATAAATGCGCGCAAAATACAGGAAGAGCGGTTTGCTTATGCCAAAACAGTTCACAGCAATGCAATGATGACAACTCAAATGCAAAAAAAATTCTGCGCTATGGATGAAAAAAGCGAAAAAGTGTTGAAAGATGCCATGCAGCGTCTTGGACTTTCGGCGCGCGCCTATGACAGAATATTGAAAGTTGCGCGAACAGTTGCCGACCTTGAAGCAAAGCCGAATATTGAGTGGCAGCATGTTGCCGAAGCCATTCAGTACAGAAGTTTAGACCGCGAAGGCTGGGCAGGATAATTATTGCAGTCATTGCTGATTATATAGTCGTTCCTTAAAAAGGGAACAAATCATTTCTTGATAAATAATTATAATTGAAAATCAGAGGAAAAAATTGCAGGGTTTTAATCAATACAGACATAAAACCATGCAAAATAAATAATGTTTTTATTTTCTCTTCTTTTGTCTTGATGCAAAAGAAGCAAAAAATCAAGGCGAGACTTCTCGGCGACCCGCTAACGGCTCGACGGCTAACGGAATTAATGTCTCGCTTCGCTTGACGGAATTCCATTTTAACGCCCTCTGCGCCGAGCGGGTTCCCCGCCTGCGAAGTCTATGCCGGTTTTATTTGCTAATCAATATTCGTTCTTGAATGTCAGTATATTTTTCAGATGATCAACATGCAGAAAAATTAATAGAATGTTGAGCAGGCGGCGTTCCCACAGGTCACAGTTGTAAATCGGAGCTACCGTATAGCGTCGGCTGCTCTTGACCTTTTGGTTAATTTGCATCAAGGCAAATTAACAGAAAAACATCTTTATTATCTCTTATCTCTGAAAGATATACTTTTTAAGGAACGATTATATATAAATTTCGGTTCTGTAACGAATCGTGTGGGTGGATAAGATATTAAAATCCCGGATTCGACTGCGGAATGAGGGTTGCACCTCGTCCGCACGCAGATTTAATACTCTTAAAATTACACTGTCTCAAAACACTGCCGCCTGCAAAGATTTGCGGGCGGCGGCGCATTAATGATGAAAAGGTAATGCCGTTTATTAAAATTTATGTACGGCTCTTACCATAGCATTGCCTCTTTTTGTTAATAGATTGTTATCCATTTCCCAGCCGGAGAAATTAATGCTGTAAGCGTACTGTATGTCATATTCTGTGGAAGAACGATAGGATTCGCCGGAAAGCGGTTTGCCTTTGGCTTGTCTAAGCTGCGCGTTGAACATCTTTTGAGACTCAAAATTGGCGCCGTACTCCTGCCCGCCATTGAAGCACATGAATAATTTTTTCAATTCATTGTACGAGGGTAAATACCATCCATTTCCCAAATCGCTGCACAACTTGAAGGCGGGGAAATTGTCGTACGTGAGTTCGGTTTTGCTTATGCAGTCCTCGATTTTCAATTTATTTTGCCACCCGTCATTCAAATCTGTGGCATTAACGACAAAATTCCATTCACTGCCGTGTACCGTGTAATGATACCAAAATCCGCGGGAACTTAAGGCTACACCCAGTCCTTGCAATAATCCGCGAGAGTTTGATGATGCACCAAGCTCCTGCAATGATACAATCAGTCCGTGCTGTCCATTATCGGTTACATAAAAAACGATGCCCTGTATACCACCTTCGTTAAAATAATCGCCGGCGGCATACGTTCTGCTTACAGGCGGATACGGATAGGCGTATGCCTGTTCCATGTTGTTTTCGGGCGTATTTTCTTTTTCTGCGAACACATCTTTTGTGCCGTTTTCGTATTTAATCATAAATACGTCCTGCCTGCCCACCGTATAGACTACGTCTCTGCCCGACTGCCTGTATTTTATTTCCGTATCGCCGATTTCGGTTACCACAGCCGATATTTCGACGCTGTCATGCTTTACTATAATATCCTGCGCCATCAGTTTAATAAAACCGAAAACCAGCAGCAACAGTAAAAAATGTTTTTTCATAACTCGCATATATTAGAAGGAGAACCGGTAAGCGCAGGTCAATGTTATGCCCCAAATACCGGAAGACAGATCGCTGCCACTTAAAGCGCCCGATTTATATATATTTGTAGGCATCCAAAAGGCTTTCACTCCAAAATCGAAATGTTTGGTAGGATAACCCCATTCTGTCATCATGCCAAATACGGTCGAATTAAAATCAGATTTGGCATTAACGCTATTAGAATTAGCATCTGATATTGTAGCGCCTGTTAAAAAGCCTAACCTGAGTCCTACTTTTGCATAAAGCTTCACGCCTGATATTTTAAGCGGATCTCTGCCTCCAAAATATAAATCCCAATTTACGTAAGATAAAGATAAATCATAATCGTAGTCTGTCATGTAGTAATGCCACCAGTAACTTAATCCTGCTCCCAGTAACCAGAAATCCGTTTTCTGCGGGTATATATCTACAAAAATGCCTCCGCCTCCTATGAACCCGCCATTGTTTTCGTCTTTATAGTTCCCCTTCGAATCGGACACATAAAACCACCCAGTGCCAGCGTCCAACTGTATTCCTATTTCGTAATTTTTCTCGCGCAATGGAACTTTGCCCCGTTTCGTCATAGCGTTAATCTGCGAATAGTCGTTTTGCTGCACACTGGAACCGGTGGGCGTCGAAGCCTGTTTTTCCTGCACGGGTTGATTTTGTGCAGTAAATACTTCTTTTTCTCCATTTTCATATTTTATCATGAAAATGTCGGACTTCACCAAAGTATAGGTTGGCCCGTTCAGGTTGTCGTACTTTTTGTACTTCACATTGTCCGTTCCTATTTCCTGCACTTTGGCTTTGATTTCTTCAGCGCTTTTCAGGGTGATAATGTCCTGCGCTGTAGCGGCAGATACGCTCACAAAGAGCGTAAAAAATAAAATAATAATTTTTTTTGTCATAATTTTTTTGTTTAATGTCTGCTCCATGACAGACAATTTGTTAATTTTTTATTTTTTTGTAAATGTTTAATTTTTTAAAAACTGTGCATTGCCCTGTCACTATTTCACGCACCGGAGTTGAAATCCGGGCTGGTTATGCTGATCGGGATTATAGGCAGGACTGCCGTAGCCATTCCAGAAGTATGGCTGTGTAGCGCCGCTCCCCCAGAGGTACAGGTGGGAGGAGGCGTCGTAGATTCCATCGCCCAAAGCGAACCCGCCAAGCCCCCACGACGTTATTATCTGTTCTGCCGAAACATCGGAAGCGACAAGGTCATCTATATCTGCCCTCGACGGCACGCGCCATGGCGAGGGGCACAGCGTGGCAGCATGTTCGCTTACATAAAGCCAGCTATAGTAATAAACGGTGCGCCCATTGAGATTCTGGCTGCGACCATCTGCCAAAGGATTGTCCTTTGTGCCACCGTCGAAATCCTGCTTGTTACATGCCGGGTCGTTGATGGCATTGCTCCATGTCAGGCTACCGAAAGCCCATGTTTGAGTACCGGCGGCGTAAGGCGGAGTTTTCACGCTTTCGTCGTCGTCTTTGCTGCAACCGGCAAAGGCTATCGCCGCCGCTGCAATCATTAATACTAAAATTTTTTTCATATCAAATTTGTGTCGGTTATATACCATCGACTCGTCGGTCTTAGTTAAAATTTTATTTTTATATAATTTCCTTACTCTGTTCCGGCTTTTCGGGTTACGCCGTTTGTTTAACTGTTTTTTTCGTCATTGCGAGCGAAGCGAAGCAATCCATAAAGAGTTTAATCTGTATTTTTCTGGATTGCTTCGGCGTTCCGCCTCGCAATGACGTTGCTTTATAACTTTATAAACTTTCTACTTTCCAACTTTATAACTTTTTTCACTCTTCGTTCTTCATTTTTCCTGGATTGCTTCGGCGTTCCGCCTCGCAATGACGTTACTTTTTTCGTTTGTAAACCTAACAGGTTTTTAAAACCTGTTAGGTTTTACCTGATAAGCAATTTTATTTAACAAATACGGAACATACCCAAGCATTGTTTGTGCCATCGGAAAGTCTTTCCACTGCGCCGTTTTTCCATAGCGTAGCTACATCCTTACCGCTTGCGTTATCCTCGTATCCCGCTACATATACATTGCCACCCGATACATAAACTGAAATTGCATTAGCATGGTTTGTGCCATCGGAAAGCCTTTGCGCCGCGCCGTTTTTCCATAGCGTGGCTGCTGCCTTACCACTTGCGTCAGACTCGTCGCATCCTGACACATATACATTGCCGCCCGATACATAAACGGAAATTGCACGAGCATCCTTTGTCTCATTGGAAAGCCTTTGCGCGGCGCCGTTTTTCCATAGCGTGGCTACTTCTTTACCGCCTGCATTTCTCTCGTATCCCGCCGCATATACATCATTGCCCGATACATAAACGGAAATTGCTAAAGCATAATTTATTCCATCGGAAAGTCTTTGCGTTACGCCATTTTTCCATAGCGTAGCTACTGCCTTACCGCTCGCATTAAATTCGAATCCCGCCGCATATACATCATTGCCCGATACATAAACGGACATTGCTAAAGCAGAGTTTATCCCATCTGAAAGTCTTTGCGCGGCGCCGTTTTTCCATAGCGTGGCTACATCTTTACCGTTTGCGTTTGTCTCGTATCCCGCCGCATATACATCACTGTCCAATACATAAACGGAATTTGCATAAGCAGAGTTTATCCCATCGGAAAGTCTTTCCACCATACCGTTTTTCCATAGCGTGGCTGCTGCCTTACCGCTTGTGTTAAACTCGTATCCTGCCACATATACATCATTGCCCGATACATAAATGGAATATGCCGAAGCATGGTTTATCCCATCGGAAAGCCTTTGCACCTCGTCGTTTTTCCATAACATGGCTACGTCCTTACCGCCTGCATTTCTCTCATATCCCGCCGCATATACATCGTGAGCGCTGTCGGCGGCGCTGTCGTCTTTGCTGCACGAGGCAAGCGTTATCGCCGCCGCTGCCATCATCATAAAGAATAATTTTTTTTTCATATTTACCTGTTTTTTATTTCCCTACTCTGTTCCGGCTTTTCGGGTTGCGCCGTTTGTTTAACTGTTTTTTTCGTCATTGCGAGCGAAGCGAAGCAATCCATAAAAGAACATAGAAACTGGATTGCTTCGGCGTTCCGCCTCGCAATGACGTTACTTTTTTCGTTTGTAAACCTAACAGGTTTTAAAAACCTGTTAGGTTCTGTTTCTCTTTCTACCAACGTTTTGTCTCCATTGGAACATTGTTTATTGACCATTGTTTTATTTACGATTTACTTTATAAACTTTATACTTTCCAACTTTATAACTTTTTTCACTCTTCGTTCTTCACTTTTTCTGGATTGCTTCGGCGTTCCGCCTCGCAATGACGTTTCTTTTTTCGTTTGTAAACCTGACAGGTTTTAAAAACCTGTCAGGTTTTGCTTCTCTTTCTCTTTCTACCAGCGTTTTGTTCCATACGGGACATTTCAATTGGCAATTGACAATTAATAATTAACAGTTGACAATTATTTGTCTTGCTTAATATGTTTTGTCTTCTTTCCAACTTTATAAACTTTATAACTTTTTTCACTCTTCGTTCTTCATTTTTCCTGGATTGCTTCGGCGTTCCGCCTCGCAATGACGTTACTTTTTTCGTTTGTAAACCTGACAGGTTTTGTTTCTCTTTCTACCAACGTTTTGTCCCTACATTATCCATTGTCAATTATTAATTAATAATTATTAATTGTTAATTATCCAACTACTGCGCTCACGTAGCCTTCGCTCCATGGACCCGGCTGATTGCGTGTGTTGACCCAGCGGAAACGGTAGTAAACCGTCTTGCCTACGTCTGTTTGAGGATAGTCGATAATCATAGGCGAGCGGCTTGCGAAGTTCACGTAAGTCCATTCGGCATCGCTTGCGGGCGGGTCGCCGCCAACCTTGCGCCACACTTCAAAGCCGTGTACTTTCGGCGGCTTCGCTTTGCCCGTCAGTTTGCCGACCTTCACATGCACGCGGTGCTGCTGATGTATCGAAAAGTCAACTTCGCCGACGGGCATGTCAACAGGTACGGGAGCAGGCGTGGGCTTGACGTCGTGTACGGGCAGCCCCATGTGACGGCGGTCATCGTCGGTAACAAGGTGGTTGCTCGTGAGATATTCCCTTACATACTGCCGCACTGCTTTTTTGAGCGTGTCGCGCGCTTCGTTCTTGGCAATCACGTCTGCTCTGCCGCGATTGGGATTTTCAGCCCTTGCATAGGCTGCCTCGTATGCATCTGTCAGCGCATTTATATCGTCGAACCCGTGAGGGTCAAGTTCAAAGTCTGCGGCATGCGCTTCCGCGTAGGCGAAAAGTATTTTCACCCATTCCAAAAATTTCCCGTCCTGACGCGGGATGTAGTCAATAGTACTCATCTTTTGAAATTTTTTAAT
>JAISDB010000077.1 GCA_031265155.1 Prevotellaceae bacterium
TCCGCTCGTACTCCTCGATGCAACCCAGCATACGATGGGCTAAGGTTTGCGATAGTAAAAATGAGTTTGTCATGATAATTTTTTTTACGTGTCAAAGATAGAAAACATGTAACGAATTATTTGACTTTTACAGCAATGACGGCAAAATAATATATTGTAGTTGACGCATATAAATAATGTTTTATTAAATATAAACTCTATTATCTTTTTTCTCTGAAAAATATACCTGTTAAGGAACGATTAATTATACAGCCAAAATAAGACTTGAATAACCGGCAAAACTGTTTATCGGTTGCACTGTTGTTTTTTATTTTGCATGTCCATATATTAATATGTATCAACTATTTACATGACTTTGTCCTGTAATTTATATTATATTTTTTGTAAGTCGCACGAAAACAGTTCATTATAGGCGGCATAAACAGATATTAAAAATAATAATGTTTGTAAGTTATTGAAAAATAAATTACTTTTGTCCTATAATATAAATTATAAATCAGGTTGCATATAATTGAAAATAATGAAAATGAATACAGGAACAGCACAAAATAACGACAGCAATAATAAAAATTACAATCCCCGCTCTTTTGTTGAAAAAAGTAAACATATCCGGGACAAATACATAAAAACATATCCGGCAGCTGTCTGTTTTTATAATTTCGTGCTGATGCTGGCAATATATTACCTTTGTCGCATATTTTTCCTTATTGTAAACAAAAACTATTTTTCGGACATTACTTTTTCTCACTTTCTTAATCTGCTAAAAGGCGGCTTGCAATTTGACATTTCGGCACTGCTTTATACCAATGCAATATATTTAGCCATGCAGATTTTTCCGTTCAAATTCAGGCTCAACCGCATATACCAGAGTGTAGCCAAATGGATTTTCATTGCCATCAACAGTCTGGCAATTACAGCTAACTGCATCGACATCATTTATTTCCGCTTTACCAGCCGCCGCACCACGAGTACTGTTTTTACAGAATTCCAAAACGAAAACAATCTGTTAAAAATCATTGGGCTGGCAATGGTTGAATACTGGTACGTTACGCTTTTTGCCGCATTCGTAATTTTTATTCTTTATAAGTGTTACTGCAGCCCTGCAACTGCCGTTAAAAAAGTTTCGTCGTTAAAGTCTAAAGTTACTTACTATGCGCTGCACACTTTGCTGATGTGCGCTGTTGCTTTTGTTACCGTTATCGGGATGCGGGGCGGAATAGTTGCTCCTCACCGTCCCATAACTCTGAGCAACGCCAATGCTTATGTCAACAAAAGCGTCGAAGCGGCTATCGTACTTAATACGCCTTTCTGCATTGTGAGGACTCTGGATAAAAAAGTATATAAAAATCCTCAATATTTCGACAGCGAAGAAGAAATGGCTGCTGTGTATTCTCCGCTGCACAGTCCGTCGTCATCAGGCGAATTTAAACCGCTCAACGTTGTTATTTTCATCACTGAAAGTTTTGGGAAGGAATACTCGGGATTTTTCAACAGACATTTGGACAACGGAACTTACAAAGGCTACACGCCGTTCATGGATTCGCTTTACAATGAAGGACTTACTTTCGAATATTCGTACAGCAACGGACGAAAATCAATAGATGCGATGCCATCGATACTTTCAAGTATTCCGATGATTATCGAGCCTTTTATCTCGACATCCTATTCGATTAACGAAATCAGCAGCATGGCTGCGGTTTTGAAAGAAAAAGGCTATTATTCCGCTTTTTTTCATGGCGCGCACAATGGTTCCATGGGCTTTCTGGCTTATGCAAAAAGCGCCGGATTTGACGACTATTTCGGATTGACCGAGTACGGCAATACCGATTTGGACGGCATGTGGGCAGTTTGGGATGAAGAGTTTTTGCAGTATTATGCCGAAAAAATGGGTGAACTGAAACAGCCTTTTGTAACTGCCGTTTTTACGGCAACTTCGCATCATCCGTTTAAAATTCCCAAACGCTACGAAGGACATTTTCCCGAAGGCGACAAGCCCATTCACAAATGCATAGGATATACCGATTATGCTATCAGACAGTTTTTCAATAAAATGAAACAATACGAATGGTTTGACAATACGCTGTTTGTTATTACAGCCGACCATACCAATATGGTTACGCATGAGGAATATTTTACAGATGTAAACGCATATTCCGTTCCGATTTTATTTTACCATCCGGGCAGCGATTTGAAAGGATTGAAAACCGAACCTGTTCAGCAAATCGACATTATGCCGAGCATTTTAGGCTACCTGAATTACGACCAGCCGTATTTTGCTTACGGACAGGATATTTTCAGTACAAATGAAAACGACAAGTTTACAGTTAATTACAGTAATCAGCTGTATCAGTTTTTACAGCACGATTATTTCTTGCAGTTTGATGGACAGAAGGTAAAGTCCTTTTATAACTATAAAACCGATACTTTGCTTAAAAACAATCTGGCAGGAAAGGTAGAAGAACAGCAGGAAATGGAACATTTGCTGAAAGCCATCATTCAGCAGTATGTCGTACGAATGACAGAAAACAGATTGACGCTAACGAAGCCATGACATTATACGTCAAGGCAGAATTTTTAAGTTGTTACGTTTATTTATTTTTACTGTCTGTTTGCCTTAATCCATATTTCGGGCACACTAAATAATCGATGAACTTTGCAGAATTTGACAGTAAAATATTTACTTAAAACGCCTTTTCTTGGTATTGAAATACTTGATTTAGTAAAAACTAACATTTCCTGACAGAACTCATGTTATATTAATATTCATCAACATGTTATATATTTTTGTCCGATAATCTACATTATATTTTTTGTAAAGCACACAAAAACAGCATATTAAAGCATCGGCAAAAAAACATTAAAAAAAATAATGTTTGTAAGTTATTGAAAAATAAATTACTTTTGTCCTATAATGTAGATTATAAACCAGTCTATATACAGTTGAAATTAATAAAAATTAAAATATGACAACACAAACTAAAGACAGCAACAATAATAAAAATTACATGCTTAGCTCTTTTGCCGAAAGATGTAGAAATATTTGGAAAACCTGCATAAAACCATCTCATGCAGCTGTTTGCTTTTATAATTTTGTATTGATGCTGGCAATATATTGTCTTTGCCGCATATTTTTCTTTATTGCAAACAGGAGTTATTTTTCGGACGTTAATTTTTCTCATTTTCTTAATCTGTTAAAAGGCGGACTGCGATTCGATATTTCGGCACTGCTTTATACCAATGTAATATATTTAGCCATGCAGATTTTCCCGTTCAAATTCAGGTTCAACCGTACATATCAGAATATCGCCAAATGGATTTTCATTGTTATCAACAGTCTGGCGATTACGGCTAACTGCATCGACATCATTTATTTCCGCTTTACCAACCGCCGTACTACAAGTACTGTTTTTACAGAGTTCCAAAACGAAAACAATCTGTTAAAAATCATTGGGCTGGCAATGATTGAATACTGGTATGTTACGCTTTTTGCCGCAATCGCCATTTTTATTCTTTACAAATGTTATCATACTCCGCGAATTGCTGATAAAAAGGCATTTATCTTAAAGTCTAAGATTACTTATTATTCGCGGCATGCCTTGCTGATGTGCTGTCTTTTTCCTGTTTCGCTTATCGGAATACGGGGAGCGATAGACGGTCGCCCCATAAATATCAACAATGCCAATGAATACGTCAACAAAGGCATTGAAACAGCGATTGTACTAAATACGCCTTTTTGTATTTTAAGAACATTAAAGCGAAAAGCATTTGTAAATCCTCAATATTTTAAAGACGAAAAGGAGATGCTTGAAGTTTATTCTCCTGTTCATACACCCAAGCCCGATGGAGAATTTAAACCGCTCAATGTGGTTATTTTGATTTTGGAAAGTTTTGGGAAAGAATACTCGGGATTTTTCAACAAACATTTGGACGGCGGAACCTACAAAGGCTACACTCCTTTTTTAGATTCGCTGTATACGGAAGGACTTACTTTCGAGTATTCATACAGCAACGGACGACAGTCGATAGATGCGGTGCCGTCGATTCTTTCAAGCATTCCGAAATTTATTGAATCTTTCATTTCCACAATTTATTCGACCAATGATATCAGCAGTATTGCTGATGTTCTAAAGGAAAAAGGCTATTATTCCGCTTTTTTCCACGGGGCGCAGAATGGCTCTATGGGTTTTCTGGGTTATATAAAGAATGCGGGATTTGACAATTATTTCGGATTGACAGAGTATGGCAACAAGGATTTTGATGGCGTGTGGGCAGTTTGGGATGAAGAATTTCTGCAGTTTTATGCCGACAAACTTGGCGAATTAAAACAGCCATTTATAACTGCAGTGTTCACTGCTACTTCGCATCATCCTTTCAATATTCCTCCGAAATACAAGGGAAAATTTCCCGAAGGAACACTTCCTGTTCACAAATGCATAGGATATACGGATTATTCCATCAGGCAGTTTTTCAAAAAGATAGAACAGTATGACTGGTTTCAAAATACTTTGTTTGTTATCACGGCTGACCATACCAGCCACACAAATTTTGAAGAATACCGTACGGATATAACCCGATATGCCATTCCCGTTTTGTTTTACCATCCGGGCAGCGATTTGAAAGGATTGAAAACCGAACCTGTTCAGCAAATAGACATTATGCCGAGCATTTTAGGTTATTTGAATTACGATAAACCGTATTTTGCTTACGGGCAGGATATTTTCAGTACAAATGGAAACGATAAGTTTACAGTTAATTACAGTAACCAGCTGTACCAGTTTTTACAGCACGATTATTTCTTGCAGTTTGATGGACAGAAGGTAAAATCCGTTTATAACTATAAAACCGATACTCTGCTTAAAAATAATCTGGCAGGAAAGATAGAAGAACAGCAGGAAATGGAACATTTGCTGAAAGCCATTATTCAGCAGTATGTCGTACGAATGACAGAAAACAGATTGACGCTAACAAAACCCTGACATTCTTTGCTGTATGTTATTGTCTTCCTTGTGAATAAATGGACATTGCTAAGTAAATATAATTTCTGATTTTGCAAAAACAATATGAAGTGTACATTCTATTGCCGACGCACTGTCGAAATAATATTTTATATATACTTAATCAGCAATGCCTCTAATAAATTGATTTTAAAATTGTAAATTGTTATTCGTACAGTTTTATTCCTACAGACAATCCGAAATTAAAGCCCGTAAACGGTGAATTCTTGTTATAGCCAAAGCCATATTCGCAAAAAGGATTTATCACAAATGGATCAAAATTAATGCTTAAATAAGCTCCCAATGCTGCGTTTAATTCAAATCCATTTGTAATATTTTTTACATGAGGTGCATCAATTTTTATTGCATCTTTAACTTTTGAAATCCTCATCAAACTCCAGTAAGGGCGTATAATAAACTTGTCTTCATCGTCAACATGAATGTTAAAACTCATTGTACTGCAAGCCATTGCCAAGAGAATCATCGCGCCCATATCTCTTTCCGAATGACCTTCTTCTCCTTTGGCAAACTGGTAATAAAGCAGTCCTATCAGGGAACACGGCTCGAAACTTATATAGTTTTTACCATAATTGAAGCTACTGTTAAAGTCGATGTTGTTAAAATAGTTATGAAGAGTCAAATCAACAGTGAATGCGTCATGTGAATTAGGTAAATTCACATTAGACAAATGTTTATAGCCTGTCGAGATCATAAGCCCCATTTCGTCTTGTGCCTTTGCGATATTATTGCAGATTACAAGGCACACTGCTAAAATAAATAATGTTTTTTTCATCTTGAATATATTTTTATTTGTTAATTTTTAAATTTGTTGTATTAATAAGTTCTTTTATTCGTTTGTTTTTTATTGTTTGATAAAGTAAACTTTATTATCGCCACAATCGCCTTCGCAATCATTTAAGACTTTCCATTGCTGACGATGTTCTTGTACAAAATACAATAGACTTCTTCGGGAAATAGATATGGAATAAAAAATTGTATCTTTGTCACATGTTATACAAAGAAATATCAGGATTGAGTTCCTCCAAGTTTAAGCGTTTAACAGGAGTGAAACGCGAAGTGTTTGATCAAATGCTTGCTACTCTAAATCAAGCAAAGTCCGCATCAAGAAAGCACCCGAGCCGTGGCGCCCCGGCCAAATTAAGTAGCGCGGACAAGGTGTTATTATTGTTGATGTATTATCGCGAGTATCGTACTCAATTTCATATAGGGATCACCTACGGCATATCGGAAAGTCGTGTTTGCGAGATCATGAAAGAGGTAGAAACAATCCTGTTAAAAGACCCTCGTTTCCATCTACCCGGTAAAAAGGCACTGGTACAACCGGGGAACACTTTTGAAATCGTGTTGATTGACGCGACCGAGAGTCCCGTGGAACGTCCTAAAAAAAGCAAAGATTAAATTACTCCGGCAAGAAGAAGCGTCACACCCAGAAGACACA
>JAISDB010000086.1 GCA_031265155.1 Prevotellaceae bacterium
TAAAGCCGTTCCGGTAAACCGTTTTCAGGAAATCGGCAGCGACAATTTTATGCTGATTTACCAATCCCTGTGCGACGACCAGCAATAGACAGTAAAAAACATACAAGAGATAGAAAAAATCACACGTGTGATAAAAGCAAAAAATCCATTTTTGAAACTCATAAATCCATTTTTGAAAACCGTTTCTCCTGTGATGAAATTCATTTCTCCTGTGATGAAGTCAAAAAACGGAAAAATGAAAATGAAAAATGGAAAAATGAAAACCGTTTCTCCTGTGATGAAACCCGTCACGGGAGAGATAGAAAAAATCACAGGGGTGGATTTTGAGGAAATTGGCATGGAGACAGTTAAATCTAATCTCCAACGAGTGTCTTGAGGAGATTGTATTTGGCTTTACAATAGTCGGTTATGGCGATATGGCGTACAATATCCTGACTGAAAAGAAACAGAGTCAGCGCTTCCCAAATATTGATAAACAGCCAGTCGGCAAACTGCAAAAGCGAAAAAATCATTTAAATCTGCGTAAAATCTTTTCCCTGTGCTGTGTTCCCCACTTTTGCAGTTGTATGATAATAGGCACAAGTTCTTTGCCCGCCTCGTTGAGCGAATAGACCACTGATTTCAGATTGTCGTCTATTTCAGTGCGCTGCACAATACCACTTAACTCCAGTTCTTTCAATTCCTTGGATAGAATACGCGGCGAAATGCCAAGACATTTCCATATCTCGTTAAAGTGTTTCGGCTCATTTGTCAAACACAAAATCAGCCGCATTTTCCATTTTCCATTCAGCACGCTCATTAAATCGTTGAGCGGAACAAAAAAACTGTTACAATCGCCATGTCCCGAACATTTTGTACAAGCCATAATTAAATATAAGAACTAAAATTTTTGCAAAGGTATTGCTTTTTATGGAATCACAACAAAGAAACTAATTACAAATTTGTAACTACTTACAAGCATGGTAATTTAGACAAAGAGGCGATTTTTTGTCATACTTTTGCGGAAAATTTTATACTTAATTTTTGTATGGACAATAAAGAAGAAATAATCGCGTTTTCGCTCGAAAAGTATTTGAACACAGGAGTAAAAAACCTGATGGCAACGGCTTACCGCGCTGCCGTCAGCAATCCGAAAGAGTTGTTATTTGTTCTGAATATGAAACGGGTTTTTACCCGCTCGGAAAAAAGGCGAAAAGCATTGCTGAAAGAGGAAAATCTTCACATTCCGCCGTTCCTCATTTCGAGCATTGCGACTACTTGCAACCTCTCGTGTACAGGTTGTTATGCTCATGCAAACAGAATCGAAAAGACGGAACAACTTTCTGTAACACAATGGAAAATAATCTTTGAAGAGGCAGCGCAGTTGGGCGTTGTTTTCAATCTTTTGGCAGGAGGCGAGCCGCTAATGAGGCGCGAAGTTTTGGAGGAAGCGGCGAAAATCCGGAAAATGATATTTCCTGTTTTTACTAACGGATTGCTACTTAACGAGATGCATCTTGATTTCTTCGCTAATAATCTAAACATCATACCTGTAATAAGCGTTGAAGGCGGCGAATTGCAGACAGACAAAAGGCGCGGTAGCGGCGTTTTCAAGCAACTTGAAGGCATAATGGAACGGCTGCGGCAACGAAACCTGTTTTATGGAATTTCAATAACCGTAACAACTGAAAATCAAAATGTTGTAACCTCTAACGAGTATCTTGAAAAAATCAGGACAATGGGCTGCAAAATTGTTTTTTATGTTGAATATGTGCCTGTTGAGGCGGAAACGGCTTACCTTGCGCTTGACACGACGGATATTACCCGTATGGCAACCGCACTTGAAAGGATTCGGCAAAAATACGGTGACATTATATTTCTATCGTTTCCGGGCGACGAAAAAGAGGCGGGCGGTTGCTTGGCGGCGGGTCGCGGTTTTCTGCATATAAGTTCCAACGGTAAGGCAGAGGCGTGTCCGTTTGCGCCTTTTTCCGACACAAACATTGCTGAAAGCGGGTTGAAAGCAGCGTTAAGGTCGCCTTTCTTTGAAAAGTTGCGAACGGTGGGCTTGGTAGGCGGCGAACACACAGGCGGCTGCGCTCTGTTTGAACGCCAACAGGAAGTCAAATATCTGTTAAATAATTAAATATATCAAAGTATGAAATCAATGCAATTATCTTCAATTACCAAAAAATTGATAATGAGCATATCAGGGCTATTTTTAATCTTATTTCTAACATTGCACGCGGCTATAAATCTTGTCGCGGTATTTTCACTCGAAGCGTATGATGCGGCTTGCGAATTTATGGGGACAAACCCTGTAGTGCAAGTTATGGTGCCTGTGTTGGCGATGGGGTTTGCGGTGCATATCGCGTTTGCTTTTATCTTGTCGTGGCAAAACCGTAAGGCGCGGATGGAAAAATACGCAATCAACAGCAAAACAAATGTGAGTTGGGCTTCGCAAAATATGCTCATTTTGGGTTTGGTGGTGTTAGGATTTTTGGCGGTGCATTTGTCGCAGTTTTGGGCAAAAATGCAGTTGCAGGAATGGACAGGACAAGAAGCGATAAAGGGGTCTGAATTGGTTGTCGAAATTCTCAGCAATCCTGTCAATGTGATAATGTATGTCGTGTGGATTTTGGCGTTGGCTTTCCACTTGATACACGGCTTTTGGAGTGCATTTCAAAGTATGGGTTTGAACAACTCGAAATGGACAAAACGGATTAAAATTATTTCTCATTCGTATGTCGCGCTTATTGCCGCAAGTTTTTTGACAACAGTTATTTATTTCTATATTACGTAAGCACATTAAAAATTATTGTAAATGAACACTTTAATCATATCATTAGCCGCACTTTTGATAAATATTCCTCTCGGAATTTGGCGCAGAAAATACAAAAAATTTTCTTTTATGTGGTTTTTCCTCATTCACGCCTCTATTCCATTGATTATTCCGTTGCGAATATGGCTTGATACACCAAAAATATTTATTCCGCTTTTTATAGGATTTGCGGTGTTAGGACAGTTAATCGGGTCTAATGTGATTCAACGTTTTTGATGTAGCGAATGTAAAGACAAAGTAAAAAAATAAAATATAATAATTAATTAAATTTTAAGTATATGAGTAATTTAGTAGAAATCACAATTCAGTTGGTCAACACGATTTTTGACCATGCAAGTATGTTTTTATCCTCCCTTTCGGACGGAGGATTTCTATCGGCAGCCGGCAGCGTCGTTACGGTTGCTTTAGCGCTGGGCGCTGTGGTGTACGGGCCTGTCACGGAAGGCGTCCTTGCCTCAATCCGGCGGTGGCACGGCAGCATCGACGAGCAGTTCAACAACATCTTCGGGATTGACGTCTTCGTAGAAAACCTCGCCCAACGCTTCGGGCGGGATTATTACGGCATCCGGAATTTCGTTTCCGGGTACAAATATAGAGGCTTTTTCATCCTGTTTATCAGAATCTTTTCTTCTGTCGTCATGTTGCGCCGGATTGCTCCGGTCTGGCAGGACAAAACGGCGTTTTATCACCGCTTCATCACCGTCCTGAGGCGGGTGTGCTTTGCTTTCTTCCAGTTTTCCCGCCTGCTTTGGAAAAGACAGGCGGTATATCAGGTACAGCGACAGGATAATAATCAGAAATACAATTAACTTCATATCAAAAAATACTCTTGTCGCTGTTTTGACTGTAGGACTTCACAATATCATCACGGTACGTTTCAAAATGATGGGCGATGATATTGTCAATATAACTGAATATACTGACTTCATTGCCGCCGATTGTCTGAACGATTTTCCGTATCCGTTCATGAAACTCCCCGCGAACATAAACCGATTTTCCGGTTCTTGCTGTTTCCTTTCCTTTACTTGCTTTTGCTTTCATGACTGTTGCTTATTTAAAAATGAGATTCTTTTTGAATGACTGTGTAATTTCGTCGCCGAAATTCTCGAAATGATGCGTCAGCACATTGTCAATGTATTCATATATGGATACGTTGTTTCTTCCGGTAACGGAAACGATTTGTGAAATGCGGTCGTGATATTCCCTGCGGATATAGACGGACTTTCCGAAACGTGCCGGAGGAGCACAGCCTCCCGTGTGGAACTGCGATTCATAATCGACTGTAATTTCCATTAATTCATTTGTTTCCATTTGCTTGCCTGTTTTAAAATTCCATCAGATTTTTCCCGTTTCTCCTTTCCAGCTCCCTGTTGTACAGTTCGGTTATTTCCTCCCTGTGCGTTTCGAGATGTTCCATAAGGATGCTGTCGATATAGCCGCCGACCGTGACGTCGCTGTTTGAAGTAACCCGGACAATTTCCGATATGGTCGCATGGATACGCCGGCTGATGTAAACGCATTGCCGCGTCTTAAATTCGTTGCGCCCGAAAAAACGGCTGCCGTAATCCTCGCCGGGAGGATTGCGCCTGCGTTTTGCGGGTTCTTTCGCTTCTTTGGGCTTTTCGGGCGGAGGTTCAGGCGTCGGGGCGGCTTTTTCTTCGCCTTCCGGTTTTGCCGCTTCCTTTACAATGCCCTGTTCCGCGATGGAGTTGAGCAAAAACGTTTCGTCGATGTCTTCGACGCTTCTTTTATTCCTTTTCGTTTCCATGGCCGTTTAATGATGTGATTTGACATATTTCATTTACCAGTTCTTCAATGCCGCTGCCTTTCAGCAGGCTTTTGTCCGCCGGGAAAACCGTGGAACGGAA
>JAISDB010000188.1 GCA_031265155.1 Prevotellaceae bacterium
ACAATGTTTTGAGGAAGAAAATATGGCGCCAGGTCTTCCTGTGAAAGACGAACGGGAATGCCCGCATCAAGTGTTATCGAGGGATAGTTGATTTCCGGACGGTTCTGTATACGCAAGCCCGTTGAAGATGTTACAGTCATGCGAAGATATGCCTCAAGCACAGGCTCCTGCTGGTCGCGATTGAGAAGAGTGACAACTAATTTCTCGCGGCTCGACGTGTAATAATCGCTCAGGTACGAGCCGTAAGGCGGAATAAGGTAAACATTCGCCAAAACGGGATGAACCTGCGCTTTGACCGAACCGAACGACAGAAGAAAAAATACCGATACTGTTAACAATTTTACCAAAGTTTTCATAATTGTTATTTTTATTTAATTTTTATATTTTAAATCCGGTTGTTATTTCATGGAATGACAACATTCAAAATTAATACTTTTTATAATATAAAATTGCTTTTAACAACAATAAATTTTAAAGCTTTTTAAATACATGCTGAATATCAATAAGTTGTATTTTAACGAAAATGATTTTATTCATGAAATTTTAATACCGGACGGGGTTTTTGTGCATCTGAACATAAATATTTTTACTTTATCAGGAATAAATGTTTTTCACGTATCTGCATGCAATTCGATAATTTTATTTACATTTGCTATATGTTTTTTAAAGAAATCATAGGACAGCACGAACTGAAGCAGCAACTGATACAGACTGTAACAGATAAACGTATAAGCCATGCACAACTTTTTGCCGGAACCGAAGGCAGCGGAAATTTGGCGCTGGCTATTGCATACGCTCAGTACATATCATGTCAAAACAAACACGATGACGATTCGTGCGGATATTGCAAATCGTGCATAAAATTTCAAAAACTCGTGCATCCCGATTTGCATTTTGCTTTTCCTGTTAATACGACTAACAGGGTCAAAAAGGATGCTTCAAGCGACAATTTTATTTCCGAATGGCGCAAACTGGTTATTGATTTTCCTTATTTCAGCGAATTTATGTGGTACGAATATATTGGCATTACCGGTAAGCAAGGCAATATCGACAAATCGGATGCCGAAATGATTCAGCAAAAAATGAATTTCAAACCTTTCGAAGCCGATTACAAATTTATGATTATATGGTTGCCCGAACGCATGAACATAACTGCGGCAAACAAACTTTTGAAATTAATCGAAGAGCCGCCTGAAAATACGCTGT
Organism: Prevotellaceae bacterium; assembly: GCA_031265155.1. Classification (GTDB taxonomy): domain Bacteria; phylum Bacteroidota; class Bacteroidia; order Bacteroidales; family UBA932; genus JAIRKV01. The sequence continues at coordinate 1,207 of JAISDB010000188.1, forward strand.
TCCTGCTTGTTTCAAAAAACATCGATCAAATCATAAAAACAATACTTTCGCGTACGCAACTGATAAGAGTTCCGCCTGTTGACGAGCAGTCGATGCAAAAAATGCTTGCTGAAAGATACGACTTGTCGCCCAATGAAATACAAGTATTGACGCGACTTTCTGCCGGAGATGTATTGAAAGCAATAAAAATTCACGACAGACACGAAACAGAGCAGGATTTTCTCGACAGTTTCAAATCGATGATGCGTTTTGCGTACGAATATAAATTTGCAGAATTGCTTGACTGGGCAGAAGAAATGGCACAGCTCGGACGCGAACAGCAAAAAAGTTTTTTGTACTTTGCTCAACAAATGATTCGCGAAAATTTTATTATTAACTTGAAAATACATGATATTGTTTATGCAACCGATAAGGAAAAGGACTTTTCTCTCAATTTTTCACAATTTATTACGTCTAAAAATGTAGAAAATGTTTATTCGACTATAAACCTTGCCATGTCTCATATTGAACACAACGGAAATCAAAAAATAATATTCAGCGATCTTGCAATAAAACTTGCGCAACTGATAAGGAAAGCATAATTTTTGTAATTTTGCAAAATTTTAATTATAAAATGAAAGAAAAAGAAAAAAACACAGAATATAACTTGCGAGGTTGCAAAATTTGCTGTAAAGAACAGGGTGAATGTAAAGCCTGCGTAAATACAAGCGGACAAAAATTTTCGACAATCGACTGGCTTAATGGAATTAACGACAAAGACGATAATAATATTGTTGAAGTGCAATTTAAAAATACTCGCAAAAATTTTTATATAAACGAAAATAACATAAGCCTTCGGAAAGGCGATATCGTTGCTGTTGAAGCAATGTCGGGACACGACATAGGAATAGTTTCACTGTGCGGAAATCTGGTAAAGCGGCAAATGAAAAAACGCGGAATAGATAAATCGCGTTACGAATTTAAAAAAATATACCGCAAGGCGAGAGCCGGCGATATAGAAAAATGGCAAGATGCAATTTCGCTCGAACATGTTACAATGATTAAATCGCGACAACTTGCCGCACAGCTTGATTTAAGCATGAAAATAGGCGATGTGGAATATCAGGGCGACAAAACAAAAGCAATATTTTACTATATCGCCGACGAACGAGTGGATTTTCGCGAACTGATAAAAATACTTGCCGAAAACTTCCATATTCGTGTAGAAATGAAACAAATAGGCGCGCGTCAGGAAGCAGGACTTATTGGCGGTATCGGACCTTGCGGACGCGAACTCTGCTGCGCTCAATGGCTCGGATCTTTTATATCGGTTACAACGGGAGCTGCACGCTATCAGGAACTGTCGTTGAATCCGCAAAAACTTGCAGGACAGTGCTGCAAGCTTAAATGCTGCTTAAATTACGAATTGGGAGCGTATCTGGAACTGGTTAAAGATCTTCCGAAAATCAATGCGCCGCTCGAGCTTGTTGATGGCGCTGCATATCATGTAAAAACAGATGTATTGAAAAAAATGATGTACTTTTCGCACAGTAACGATAATACAGGCGCAATCATCGGCTTGCCAATCGATCAGGTAAAAAAACTGCTTGAACTTAACAGGCGGGGAATAAAGATAGAAAAACTCGAAGATACAAAATTATCAAACAAACAGCAGATTGCAACTCATATTATAGGCGAAGACAGTATAACGCGGTTTGATAACAACAAAGGAAAAAGCAATAAACACAGTCAGCAAAATAACAGCAAACCGGCGGAGCAGACAGAAAATGTACGCGAAAACAAAACAGATAAGCCATCGCGAAAAAAGAGATTCAGAAACAGGAAATCAAAACAGTACAAAGAAAATTCTAACAATGAAAAGTAAATTATTTGGCGTTTTATGCACAGTTATGCTGTTTGCATCGTGTATCAACAGCAGTATGTATCAGCAAAGCAAGTCAATATCCGACGAAGGCTGGAACAAAGACAGCATTATACGGTTTGTTGTACCTGTTGCCGACACGGTCAGCATGTTTGATATTTACATAAGCATACGCAATAAAAACGATTATCCGAATCAAAATCTTTATTTGTTTGTAAAAACAATATCGCCGCGCGGCATTTTCATTACGGATACGATAAATTTTCTCGTTGCCGACGATTACGGAACATGGACAGGCAAAAGCATTTCCCGCATTTGGGAAAATAATTTTTTATTCAGGAAAAATATCAGATTTGCAAATTCAGGACAATACATATTCGACATACAGCAAGGCATGCGCTACGATATTCTAAGCGGAATAAGCGATGTGGGAATTGAAATAAAAAGTACGGATGTTGAAAAGAAGTATAATGGACAAAAGTGAGGCTCGATTTATAATCGCCTGTTTTTTTGCTTTGCTTTTTGTTGTAATTTTGTAACATCAAGCACTCCGGCAACTGTGCCAACGGTTATGCCGATCAATAATATGTTTATACCCGGCTTCTGAATTGGGGTGGCGAAATTTCTTACGGAATTTATATTTATCACATGCTTATTGTATTCGTTATCGTACTGTTTTTTAGAGATTTATTAAACACTTTCAGTCCGGTAATTTCTACTGTCGTGTTCTATAGTTTGCTTTCAACGGGAGTAATTGGCGTCTCCTATTTATCAAAACGCTTCTTTGAGAATTATTTTTTGAACCTCAAATCTCACAGGGTTACGCCACTGCGATATTCAAAAAATGCAATTGAAAGAAATCCAAATTGACGGCGACCAAGCTCGCCTCAACTTCGCGCAGCAAAAGACAAAAGGTGTCGAATATATGCCCATTTCGCCGCAGGCGTTGGAACTTTGCGGCGAGCCGCGCAAACCCGAGCAACTTGTATTTGAAGACTTGCCCGACCCATCATGGATTTCCAATTCGCTCAAAAAATGGGTTGAAGCCGCAGGAATTACACAGAAAATCACATTTCACTGTTTCCGGCACACTTTCGCAACCCTGCAATTATCAAATGGCACAGACATTTACACCGTCAGCAAAATGTTGGGACATACCAACGTAAAAACCACCCAGATTTATGCGAAAGTGGTTGATGGAAAGAAAGAAAAGGCAGCACACGCCATAAAACTAAATATCAACAAATAAGAATAAAAAAATACCCAAGATGGATGCAAGTTGGCGAGATTGGACAATGTCCAGTCCGTACAAAATCAGTAATTTTGCACTCGAAACAGTAAATTATGCGAAGCGATACGGAAAACATATATCGGCAAAAGGTCAATCAGG
>JAISDB010000218.1 GCA_031265155.1 Prevotellaceae bacterium
CATGGCTGGACAGTTTTAGAACGCTTTTAGTCCGATTCGACAAATTAGATGAATCCTGGCTGAATTGGCATTATCTAGCGTTCTCATTGATCTTGTTAAAAGTTTAAATGAGTTTATTAAGATAAGGCGATTTAATTTCGTTCAAAAAATCGGTAATTTTTTTTGCCTGTAAAATTTTGTCGGAGCAGTAGGGATAAAATGTTTGTTTATAATAATCCTTGTTTTTGCATATTCCACCCGTATATAATGTTATTGTCGAAAAATAACTTAAAATATTCTCGCCTTCCGAGCGTGTTTTGTCTTGTTTAAGCTTTTCGACATCGTTCAAAATATTAAGCAGAGGAGGAAGCGAAATGATCTCGGTTTCAATACTGTTAATGAAGCCGAATTTTTTATCAATAATATTCTGTACAAATTCTCTTGTTGTCGGATGCAGACTGTCAACATCAAGGTTTATGCCGTACAGATTGGAGTAAATGTTGAGCTGATTGCAAATATTTTCAATTTCATCCGTTACATCAAACAGCAGGTAATCGCCGTTTCGCGGATTATAAATTAATCCTTTTGCACCTTTTATCCAAATAAAATTATCGGAATATATTGTTAATTTTTTATTCATATTAATTATCAGTTCTTTATTCAACAAGTACTTCGGTCATTAATTTTTCATACAGTTGCGGCTTTTTTGCCAGATGAGACAGGCAATACGATTGAAATCTTTCGAAATCATTTTTATTCATAAACCCATGACATACGGGCTTATCCCCGTCAATATCTGGAATATAATACAAGCACTGAATACATGATTTTTTGCGATGACAAACCGTACACTGTTTAGAAAGCTTATCCAAATACGAATTGAAACGGTTTACTACATAATCCAAATCAAGATTTACCCTGCCATTTTCTACGCTGCCAAGTGCAAAATTATGGTCAATGCGTTCGCACTGAATTATTTTGCCGTTTACGGTTAAAAACAGTTTTTTGCCAAACGGCGTACATGTCCCTGTTGAACGGTATTTTAATTCACTTTCATCGATAAACAAATCGGTATAATTCCTAAAAGTATTGCCGCTGTACTGATGCAAAAATAAAAGCAGTTGTTCGGTTTGCGGCTCGCCAACAAAAATATCTTCCGAAAGCTTTTCGTAATTCTCCGACTGCAGCAAGCTTTCCGCCTTATTTCGATATGTTCGATTAAATTCTTCAATTTTGTCGCTTCGTATTCCCGAATTATTGAGTTCTGACATTGCCGGCGTTTTTCCGAATTCATTTTTTATAAACGTATAGGTAGTTTCTACGCTATTGCGGTTGTGCAGCACCGAATTAAAATTTACATGTTCGACAAAATATTCGGGATGTTTTTGCTGCAAAAGTTTTACATTTCGGTAAACAGTATCAAACGAATTGCGCCCGCTGTGATTAACACGGTAACTGTGCCCTTTGCTGTTTCCATCAAGACTTATCAGCGTATTAAATTTTTTCCCGGCAATATAATCCATATATCTGTCAAGCAACATGGCATTGGTTGTCATTGCAAAAACAAAATTTCTGTTTATTTTGAGATTTTCCACATATTCAACAGTCTGTTTTATCAAGTCCATGTTCATTAACGGCTCGCCGCCGTAAAAGCCTATATAGGTTTTAGGGATTTGTGAAGTTGCCTTTTTTGATTTCCAAAAGTCAACCAGATAATCGATAAGCGTTTTTACCATGTCGAATGATAAATATTTATCCTCGCGTTTATCATAACCGAAATACAAATCACCATAACCGCAATATTTGCAGCGCAAATTGCAGGCATCCGTTACTTCAAGCGTTACCTGTTTAAGGTTTATCAGTGCATCTTCAACCTCATATTTTGTAAGTCTTATCTGTTCCATAATTATGCTATTATAATTAATGTAATTCAAAAAACAGGGTAACTCAATATATTTATATCAAACTTAGTATATGTATAATTTGAAGCACCCTATCCATTATTTAATTATCGAATACAGTTATTAAGGATTAACCGAATACTCTTAATTCAGTTAGCCTAACCATCCTACATTTGTATTCCTAAATTTGCATTTCCACGAGCATTCTCTTCATTTCTCAAGCAAGCACAAGGATCTTTTTTTTTATAAATTCCACCTTTAACAAGGTTCATTTCTTTTTTCTTCATGGCATTTTTAGCCAATACATTTAAATTTATTTTTTTCATAACTTTAAAATTTAATTTATTTAATATTAAGATTTTTGTTTTCCGATTAATTTAAAGATTGTTTTGAATTTATATAAATATTTTCGCTCCCGAAGGAGCTAATAGTAATCTGTTTTTGCATAAATACAAAAAATCATTTTTTTACACAAATAATATCTTTGTGATGTGATTTTCTTATGTTTTAGAATAAACAGTTGATGTGAAATGCTGCAAACAAGGCAGTTATGAATACAATGCAAATACAAACATTACCATACAATAAAAATACCTGTTGAGATAGTCTCTTGCAACATGTCCTTATTTTATGTAATATACGTTTAATCATATATGCCTTTATTTGCATTTGGCATCACAAATATAGAAATAATATTTAAACATGCAAAATTTTCCATATTTTTTCATTCTAATTCTGGTATGGGGATATAAGAAAACTGAACATTTCGGTCTATAGGAACAACATGGCTTATTCTTGCTACTGCACCTGTAATATGGTCTTTTAACATCCACATTCCTTTGAAATCATCAGGTAAATTAGCCAAACCTAAACCTACAGGATCGCTCCATCGTTTGTGTAAAAGTTTTATCACATCTTCTCTTTTTGTTCTAATCAGTGATTTTGATATTTTATCAAAATTAATGATATACAGACTTTTGTTTTGAGATTTTTCCAGTCCTGTTGCTGTCCACTCAAAATATCCTTTTGTATCGGCAACTTTAAGTATCAAACCGGGTAAACCGTTAAATTTCCAAGGACCCTGACGGATTGGAATAAAAGGCGTAAACCACGCATCGTAAGTTCGTCCTCTGAATGTTGCTGTTGCTTTCATACATTTATATCCTAATACAGTCATTGTGTCTGCCTGAATTTTCCATTCAAATTTCGGAACAGGTTCTTCGTATATATATTCTTTATCCCACATTCCAGTAGAAACGGTTAATATTTCTTTTTTCGGATAGTTTGTATAATAATCGGCATACACCGCTTCTTCATTTGATTTCATTCCTGCTTCTTTTTCGGGATTAATTCCATCGCTGCCGTCTTTATTTGGTCTTGCCTCTTTTTTTTGCATGAATTTATACCAAACACTATCTATCCTATCGGCGTATATGCTGCTGTATTTTATTATGCTGTCGCCTATTTCCAAAACTTGTCTGTCATAATAAGGCTGTTGCTTTATTGTATCGCGTAAAAATTTATACCTGTATGTAACAGAATATTTGCAAGTATCTTTTTTTTGTTGTATTAACATGTTTCTTCCATGTTGAACAAATTGAGAATATGCATTTATATAAAATAGGGCAAATAGAAATATTAGAAAACATTTTTTCATTCTAATTCAAATTGAGGTACGTAAGGAAATTTATATGCTCCCGGATAACCTGGAACAAAACGTCCATCCTTAGTTCTTATCATTACTTTTTGACCTTGTGACATAATCAGTCCTACGTGATCATCCCATTGTTTACGTTGTAATTTCATTACATTTTTTCTATCCGTTACTATTATTTTTTGTTTATCCAATTCATGAATATAAATATACCTGTTTTGAGGGTTTTCAATTTCTATCGCAGTCCATTCAAAATATCCTTTTGTATCGGATACTTTTAAGATTAAGCCAGGCAAGCCGTTGAATTTCCAAGGTCCCTGACGGATTGAGATAAACGGAGTAAACCAAACTTCGTAATCTCTACCTCTGAATATTGTTGTGGCTTTTATACATTTGTATCCTAAAATAGTTGCTGTATCTGTATGTAACTTCCAATCAAATTTAGGAACAGTTTCTTCGTAAACATAATCAGTATTCATTATGCATATAGATACTGTAATATAATTTCTTGCAGGATAATTGTAATATATATACTCTCTTACCGGACGCTCGTTATTATTTAATCCAATCTCTTTATTAACATCTATTCCATCTCTATGATTTTTACCTGGCCTCTTTGCCCTGTTTATTGCAATATTCCAAACAGAATCACCTCTGTCTGCGAAAATGCTATAAAATTTATATATTTTTTTCCCTACTTCCAATACCTGATTATCATAATAAGGTATTTTTTCAACTGTATCTGTAAAATATTTATGTCTATAAATAATAGAATATTGATTTGTATCTATTGACATTTTATACTCAGGGTTTCGATGTTGTCCTTTTAGATGTAACGGTAATACGAACAATAATGAATATAATAAATAATATTTTTTCATTTTTCATTTATTAAATAACTGCAATAGCGATTATAAATATATTTTTTATATCGCTATTGCAGAAATATAGGGGTATTTTACTATATAATCTATATTTCAATACATCCCCACCCTGGTGTTTTCAAACCATGTGCCTTGTTTGCATAATGATTATCAATAGTACCTGAACCGCCCTGATTCACATACATGCAACCACAAGCGCAGCATCCTCCTCCTTTTATTTGGTTCATTTCCTTTTCTTTTATTGTATTTTTTGCCAATATATTTAATTTTATTTTTTTCATGATAATTTATATTTTACTTATTTTTTCCTACTCGTAAGGCTTTTCGGCTACGCCCCAAAATATTTATACAGTTTTTGGTATCTGTCCGAAATTTATTTACACAGAATTTCGAGTTCTGCATCAGCTATTCTTAATTGTTTAATTTCGCCGAAACCAAACAAACATTTGTCCGTTGGGTCTTTTTTACTACCTTCGCATGCCGTTTTTGGTTTTAGTTAATAATGCAACCATAGAGACAGGTTTGTTAATTAATATCAGGGGCGGCTTTTTTATGCCTGCAAAGCTAAAAATACCGCTTATATAGTGAAAAGAAATTGCAAGAAGCAATAAATTATTTAAGAACAACATAAACTTGGATATAGCGGCAAGCAAGTTTGTTTTGCCTGCCGACAAAATCGGTTTTAATAATATGATTTTTAATGTTACCATTAAAGTCTTTTTTATATCTGCAAATATAGTAATTTTATTTTGCGCATTTTCAAATATTTTAATGAAATACCAGTTAAATATTATTAAATTTCAGATACTTGCCAATTAAAAGCTTGTTTATGATCATATAAAAACGTGTACTGATTGTATATATGTGGTTTTTTATTCTCCTGTTTGTTATATTATTATGTTTTTAACTTCATATTATTAACGCTTTAAGCAAAATAACGTATAAGCGCCTTATTGTTGTAATATAATCTGTAATTGAAATTCATTTTTAAAAAAAAGTGAGATTTTGAATTTTAACGTTACTGCAAATTTTAAATATTTTTCCACTTCGGAGGAGCTAATAATAAATTCAGACGACTTTTTAATAATCATGTATTGATTGTAAATTATTTATAATACGCATTGTGCAATGACTTTTTAATCAAAATTTTCATTTTCATTTGGAATTATAATTTTATTAACCTGCATGAAATTACAAATAGCAACCTGAATATTTATTACGGAGTTGTTAAAATCATTTTTTTATATTAAAGACAAATTCCAGTCCGCCGCTTTCGCTTGCCTTTGCTGTGATTGCGCCCCCGTGAAAGATTACTGCATTTTTCACAATAGACAGTCCCAAGCCGGTGCCTCCGAGTTTGCGGCTGCGTCCTTTGTCGATTCTGTAAAACCGCTCGAAAATCAGCGACATGTATTCCGGCTCTATGCCTATTCCGTTGTCTGAAACCGAAAATAAATAATCATTTTCGGTATCATCAATGATATTTATGAAAATATCGCGCCCGCCCGAATGTGCAACAGCATTATCGGTAAGATTTCCGAATATCGAATGCAGCAAAGTCGGATTTCCGTGTACAATAATTGATTTGTTAATGTTTGTGTTTACCCGCATGCGCCTGTCGACCGGCAACAGGGCAACATCGTTTATTATTTCTGCTATTATTTCGCCAATATCAACCTGCCGTTTTTCAATCAAAGTGTTTGCCTCATCAATCCTGGTGAGAGTTGCAACATCTTTGAGCAACTGCGACAGGCGACTGGTCTGGCTGTAGCTTTTTTGTATAAAGTCGAGCATTTGTTCCTTTGACAGTTCGGGATTATACAGAATTGTTTCCAGATAACCGTGAATACTGCTTACCGGAGTTTTCAGTTCGTGGTTGATATTTTGTGTAAGCTGTCGTTTTATACGGTTTTTTTCGTTTTCGTGAAGTAAAATTTCCTGTTTTTCCTTATCCAAATCAATTTTTGCCTGTTGCAGTCGCGAATAAATCTGTACAATAAACCGGGATACTTCGCCCAGTTCGTCATTGTGAAAATTTTCATTTTCATCAATAATTTCACCATTTTCGGCACGCAGGGCAAAGTGTCGAAGTCGCTTGATATTTTGTCCAAGCTGCTGAGTAAATGCATATATTATAATGCCTGTAATAGCTGCAACGATAAGCATAAACCACAAAAAATCCCTGTCGGCTTTCAGCAGTTCCATAAGCGACAGATTGTAAGGTATGGCAGAGCGCACAATGTATCCGTTTATTCTTTTCGACGAATAGAAGCAGTCGCTGTCTGTTGTTTCGGAATGTCGGCGAATGGTATAAGCCGTTTCGTTTTTCAATGCGGTTTTTATTTCGGGTCGGCTTGAGTGATTGGAAAAGGTAAAATCATTCTGTTCCGTATCAAAAACGACATTTCCAAACGAGTCGATAATCGTTACGCGCAGATTTTCAAATTCCGACTTTCGTTTTGTTTCGATAAGCGCAACTACTGCATTTCTGTCGGATATGATGTTTCCGAGCTGCGTATTGAAAACCTGCAATTTATAATTTAACTGTTCGGCTTTGAATATTTTTTCGCGGTGATACTGGAAAATGAAAAAACACAGCAGGAAAAAGCAAAGCGATAAAAGCATAAATATCAGCAATCGTTTGTGAAGCGATATTTTAGTTTTTAAACCCGTAGCCATAGCCTGTTCTTGTTATGATAAATTTACCGTACTGTTCTATTTTTTTGCGCAGGCGGGTTATGTTTACATCTATTGTTCTGTCGAGTACAATTACTTCATCGTCCCACACGCGCTTCAGGATTTCTTCACGCGAAAATATTTTGCCCGTATTTTTAAGAAATAAAATAAGGATTTCCAGTTCTTTTTTTGTCAGTTTAATTTCTTCACCGTCCAAAGTGCAGCATTTTTTTTCGACATCAATGCAAAGCGTTTCGTAGCAGATTTCCTTTACTTCAACTGTTTGATGCATTTCGGTTCGGCGCAGTACGCTTTTTATGCGTGCAATAACTTCACGCACTGAGAACGGTTTAACAATATAATCGTCGGCGCCTATATTCAATCCTGTTACGGCGTCGTCTTCACTTTCTTTTGCCGTACAGAAAATTATTGGAATATTTGCCGTTCGCGCGTTATTTTTAACGATTTGTGCCATTTTCAGACCGTTAACCGGTCCCATCATTATGTCGAGAAGAATTAATGAATATTTTTCCAGATCCATTTGCAATGCCTGTTCTGCACTGTACGCAACATCCGCATTATAGCCTTCGACTTCAAGGTTGAATTGAAGGATTTCGCATAATGATTCTTCATCATCAACAACAAGAATATTATTTTTTTTCATTTCAATAAAAATAAAATTGTTGCAAATATAAGTCGAGTTTTCAATAATTTTACTTTTTTATTATATATTTAACAGAAATGTAACAACAAAGCATTGACAGCTTTCAATTTAAAGATTTAATGATAATCGTCTTACAGAGACGAAATATTGATAAAAAACACTAAAAGAAGGAATACCGTTTCGCAATTTGAAATGGCAATCATTAGTTTTCCATTATAATCGGGACATTATTAAAAATCAAATAAACTTGGCTTATTAAGTCTAAATAGTTCTTTGTCATTTTGAAATTTAGGTCGTGTTAACATACTCTAATTCATTTTTGTGATTGTATTATTAGCAAAATAAAGACGCGGCATACCGCATCTTTATTCGTTTTATTGTTTTTTAACTGATTGTTTAACAATATCTTTAACAGGTGCATACAAGGTTTCTGTCGCCGTAGCCATTATCAATTTTGCTTACATAAGGAAAAAATTTGTTTTCCTTTATCCATGGAAGAGGAAATCCAGCCTGTTCGCGAGAATACTTATGCGTCCATTTATCTGCGCAAAGTTCGACTGCCGTGTGCGGCGCCATTTTCAATACATTGTCTTCGGCATCTGCCTTACCGCTTTTAATATCTTCACATTCCAGCTTTATATTTATCAGCGCTTCAACAAATCTGTCCAGTTCCGACAGAGATTCGCTTTCGGTCGGCTCAACCATCAGCGTTTCGTGAACCGGAAACGAAAGCGTAGGCGCATGAAAACCATAATCCATCAATCGGCGGGCAATGTCGCCTGCATCTATTCGGTATTCGCGCTTGAAATGCTGCAAGTCGATGATACATTCGTGTCCCACTCTTCCGTATTCGCCCGTGTAAAGAGTTTTAAAATGAGGCTTAAGCGCAGCCGAAACATAATTTGCATTTAATATTGCCATTTCGGTAACTTTTCTTAATCCTTCGCTGCCCAGCATTTTTATATATGCATAAGAAATTGGCAACAGCATTGCGCTTCCGTAAGGAGATGCGGCAACAGGAACTCCGTTTTTCCCGCCTGTTGCAAGTTGCGAATGAGCTGGAAGAAAATCAGCAAGATGTTTTGCAACGCTTATCGTTCCAACACCCGGGCCTCCGCCTCCGTGCGGCATCGCAAACGTTTTATGTAAATTCAAATGACAAACGTCAGTGCCTATTATTCCCGGATTTGTAATTCCGCACTGGGCGTTCATATTTGCGCCATCCATGTAAACCTGTCCGCCGCAGGAATGTACAATTTCAATAATTTCCGATATGCGGCTTTCAAATACTCCGTGAGTCGAAGGATATGTAATCATTATGCACGAAAGATGTTCTTTATTGTCTTCGGCTTTTTTCCTCAAATCATCAACATTTATGTTTCCCTTTTCATCACAGTCTATAACCGATATTTTCATTCCCGCCATTGCCGCACTTGCAGGATTTGTACCGTGCGCCGAAGACGGAATAAGAGCAACGTTGCGTTGCGATTCTCCGCAATGTCTTTGATAATTCCGAATTGTTATCAGCCCGGCATATTCGCCTGCAGCACCCGAATTTGGCTGTAAGGATGTTGCCGCAAAACCTGTGATTGCCGATAAGTCCTTTTCAAGCTCGCCTACAAGTTCGGCATACCCGCGCGCCTGGTCGGCAGGAACAAAAGGATGAACAGATGCAAATTCGGGAAAACTGAGAGGCAGCATTTCTACTGCCGCATTTAGCTTCATTGTACACGAGCCAAGCGAAATCATGCTGTGAGTAAGTGAAATATCACGGCGTTCAAGTTTTTTTATGTAACGCATCATTTCTGTTTCGGAATGATACCTGTTGAAAATATCCTGCTGCAGGATTTCGCTTTGACGGGCAAATTTTTTGTTTATTTCAACATCCCTGCACCGGCAATCATTATCAGCCGGTTTTCCGTTATTGAATATGTTAAGCAGGATTTGAATTTCGTCGTATGTTGTAAGTTCGTCAATGCTTATGCGGACTGTATCTTTGCCGGTATAATACAGGTTTATTTTATTTTCGAGCGCCGCCTTTTTTATTCGGTCAACATTAGCATTAAGAATTTCTACAGTATCGAAAAAATGTTTGCCTGCAAGCAGATAGCCCATATTTTCGAGTTTTGCTGCCAAAACCGCAGCATGGTTATGTATACGCATGGCTATTTGCTTTATTCCATGCTGCCCGTGATAAACGGCATACATTCCTGCCATTGTCGCCATGAGAGCCTGCGAAGTACAGATATTTGATGTTGCCTTTTCCCGTTTTATATGCTGTTCGCGCGTTTGCAAACTCATTCTCAGCGCTTTGTTCCCATGCCGGTCAATGGAAATGCCTATAATTCGTCCGGGCATAGTTCTTTTGTATTCGTCGCGAGTTGCCATATAAGCAGCAGAAGGTCCTCCGTAGCCCATTGGAATCCCGAAGCGTTGAGTGCTGCCAACAGCAATGTCTGCTCCAAATTCGCCCGGCGCTTTCAAAACGGCAAGACTTAATATATCCGCGCATACCGATACAAGAATTTCCTTGCCGTGAGCAACGGAACAAAGATTGCCGTAGTCGCGCAGCTCGCCGTTTGCCGCAGGATATTGAACAATAATGCCGAATGTTTTGTCGCTGAACGATAAATCTTCATATTTGCCTGTTTCGACTTCAATGCCGAGAGGCAATGCGCGGGTTTTTATAACATCCAAAGTTTGAGGAAAAATATTTTCATCTGCAAACAGTACGTTTTTCCCTTCTTTGACCGCTACGCGCGAACGCTGGTTGAACATCATAATCATTGCTTCGGCTGCCGCCGTTGCTTCATCAAGTAACGAACAGTTGGCAACAGGCAAAGCCGTCAAACTGCATACAGCCGTTTGAAAATTTATCAAAGCTTCCAGCCTGCCCTGCGAAATTTCGGCTTGATAGGGCGTATAGGATGTGTACCAACCCGGATTTTCAAAAATGTTACGCTGAATTACGGCAGGCATTGCCGTCCCGTAATATCCCATTCCGATAAGCGAGCGGTATATTTTATTTTTTTTCGCGATTTCATAAAGATTACTGTAAACCTGATATTCGCTCACAGGAGCATCAAGCTTAATCGGTTCGTTGAGTCGAATAGATTCGGGAATTGTTTGGTTTATTAATTCCTGCATCGATGAAACGCCTATTGTTTCAAACATTCGGTTTACTTCACTTTGGCTGGGTCCATTGTGCCGAGATATGAATTGTTCTGACATCATGTTATTATTTTATAATACAATATAAGTTTTATTTAAAATATAAACACAATTTTCATGTGTTTTGTGCCGCAAAGATAAAAGAAAATTTACATTGTACGAATTTTAATTTTAAAATCAAAGTTTACATGCCCGTAAAGCCGCAAACCCAAATTACTGCATTTCGTTTGGTAATGCTTTTTATTACAGGTTGAGATTTTTAAAATTAATAAATTATAACTTTATTATGTACTTTATGAAAAATATGATACAAATATCATGTACAATTCAAAATAAGATGCCTTATTTTTGATAAATATTAGCATAAGCAGCATTTATTGGATAAATATAAAACCGTTCTTTCTAAATTTCAATCATCGATATTTAAGTGATTAAAAATTGCAATTATAAAGTTTTAAGTTAAAATTAAAACAATATAATGTTAAATACATGTTAAAAATACTTTCTGTTTTTCAGCAGCGCTTCATCAACAAGTTTTTTGATGTCGTTATCATTTGCTTTCGGACAAATAAGCAAAACATCGTCGGTATCTACAATTAAATAATTATCAATATCCTTTACGACAACAAACTTGTTTAGACTTGCCTTTATCATCGAGTTTTTAACGTTTTCGGTAAAAATATTTCCCGTATCTGTCAAATTTTTCAATTCATCTTTCGCCTTGTGCAAAAACAGTGAATTCCATGTTCCAAGATCGCTCCAGCCGAAGTCGGCGCACACAACATCTACATTTTGAGCCTTTTCCATAATGCCAAAATCTATCGAAATCGCTCTGCATTCGGAATATGCATTCCTGATAAAGTCTTTTTCTCCTGACGTATAATAAACATCAGCGCCTGCCGACAAAAGTTCTGCAATGTCGGGAAGATATTCATCAAAAGATTTTTTTATTGTATCAAGCGACCAGATAAAAATACCCGAATTCCAAAAAAATTCTCCGCTTTCGACAAATATTTTCGCCATTTCGATATTTGGCTTCTCGGTAAAGGTTTTTACCTTGAAAACGCCCGATTCGGCGCTGTCCTTTCTGTTAATCTGAATATATCCGTAGCCCGTTTCGGGTCGTGTTGGCTTAATGCCTATTGTGACCATTGTTTTTTTCTTCTCGGCAGTAGTCAAACATTTCTGTACGGTTTCGATAAAAACGTTTTCGTTCAAAATCAAATGATCCGACGGCGAAACAACAACAGTTGCATCCGGATTTTTAGCAAGCAGCTTGTATGTGGCATAAGCAATGCATGGAGCGGTATTGCGGCGAACTGGCTCTATCAGTATGTTTTCATCAATTATATCGGGCAACTGCTTTTTTATAAGGCTTAAATGCGATTCGCCGATTACAACTAAAATATTTTCTTTTGGAATTATCTTTTCAAACCGTTCAAATGTTTGCTGAATAAATGTTTTACCGGTTCCGAGAATATCAAGAAACTGTTTGGGATGCCTGTCGCGGCTTAAAGGCCAGAATCTGACGCCTGCACCGCCTGCCATTATTATACAGTAGTGATTTTTGTTTTTTGTCATAATTTTGATATTAAATAATATGCAAAATTAAGAAGATAAATGATATTTTGCCGTAAACTGCAAATTATATTTATAAAAAAACAAGTTTGAATAGCATTCAAATGAGAATAAAATCCAATGTTTTTGTCTTATATCATAAACAAAATACAGATTAAACTCTTATTTCGTAAAGATATTCGGGAACACAATCGGCTCCATTTTCCCATTCAATTGTCTAATCAGAAATTTTAATGTAATCGTTTTATTATTAATATTTTCAATTCAAAAATATATTTTTCATGCGTTTGTGATATGCTGCTTACCGTTTTCGTTAAAATTTTCTTCCAAAATAAACAAACGAAGTTGTTCTAAAAACGGTAGCGGTTGAAACAACGCGGAATGGTTTAAATATTTTTGTTTAGATGTGGATGATTTGAAATAATTATTATAATTTTGCATTGTTATTTTTAAATAAAATTTTTGATGCTGTACAAAATACAATTACATGTAACGCACTAACAATAAACAATATATAAACAGAGAGCGATTTATTGTTAAAAGTTGAACAAGAAAGATGAATACACAAGTTTTTGAAAATATTTGCAAGTTGAAACGCCGTTTGCTGCCCAACGGCAGGTTGATATTATTTGGTGCGCAGGCACGCGGCGATGCTCGACCAGATTCCGACTGGGATTTATTGCTTTTGCACAATAAACCGCAAAAAAAATAGTCGGACGAAGATAAAACTTTTGAATTTGTGTTGATGGGTTGGGTATATGGAACATATTTAAGCATAAAAATTTTTACGGAAAAAGAATGGGAAAAAGGGAAAAATAATTTTCTTATCAAATGTAATTGTGATGTCAATGTGTTTTCAGTTGAAGGCACAAGATACACAAAAAATTATTGACGGTATAGGTAAGTTAAAACTTGGTTCTTCGCCGTCTGTATTATCTGAAATAGGTTATGATTTGGGAAAAGCTATACAAGTAGATGACGGAACGACTTATATTAGAAAAGTGTATGGGAAATATACAGAAAATATTATTTATCAGTTGTTTTCTGACACGAAAGACAAATATGGAATAAGTGATGCAAGTCATCACCCATTGGTCAAAGTGTTTTATATTCCAAAATATGAACCTGTTGACAATATTGTTTGTGAGGGACTTACCTTAAAATATTTCAATGATTCTCTTTATTATATAAACACACGTAATCCATTTAAGTTAGGAGATGCATTTAAATTAAAATATGGAGAGCCTGAATTAGATTTGAAAGACAAAGAACAACTCGATTTGCCACCGGTTTTTATATAGCAAGGCTATTTCATTGGCTGTCAAGTCAAAATTATTTGTCAAGAAGATAAATTCACGCCCTGTGTCCACGTCATGATAACGGATCTTGCGTATCTTTTCAGGGTATAACACGGGAGACTTCCCCGTTGTAAAAACCCCGATTTGGTCACACTTGACCGCTTTGTTATCGCGAGGTCGCGAGTATATTCTCCTGAACTTGAGGTTATCTTTCGCGCGAAAAACGAAGAAAGCGTCCAGCCGCTGTATCCTGTACAAATCACCGAAGCTGTTGTACCCACGGTCAAAGATGTAGAAACTGTCTCTCTTGTACGGAACGTGTTCCATGGCCTTCATGTCATTAACAGATGCAGGAGTGACAATCATGAAGCAAGGTATTCGCGTCTTCACGTCAAAAAGGGTATGTATTTTGACAGCGCCCTTGTTTCGTTTATAGCGAGCCCATCAAAAAACCGACAGGCAAAGCGAAATGGTCGAAGAATCGAAGGCGTACACGTTACCCCCGGTTTGTACTTCAAAATCCGCGTTTACCCTGACACGCCGGGCGTAATCCCTCGAAAATCTTGTAACTCCGGCGAGCATTAGCTCGCTCGATCTTTGACAAGTCAACGATTTTACCAAATCCCAAATGGTAAGCCTTGGACTGGTGTGCCACGACGAGGGTCTCGAGATCACGAAGGTTATCCCGGTTGGAAAGTTGACCGAAAATCATCATTAACATTTGATGCCTGCAGGTAAAACCATGAATACCCTTGTCTCCATTATATTTCTTGACTGCTGTCATTAAATTTATTGAAGAAAATAAAGAGAGCGATATATCAACATCTATTCTGGGCAGAAGCGTTCACATTTATAAAACTTGGGGCGTGTTAGGCTTATATATTTATAATAAGGAAAATACAGATTATCACAGTTTTACAAAAGGCGCATTAGAAAACGCAAAGAATAAATTACTTGCTTTTTGCAATAAAAATAATATTGACGTGGAGTGTGAAGCCATAGAAGAAAACACAATAAATGAAGTTGTAAAAGAACAATCGCCTCAAGAAACGGATAAATACAATAAATTACGAGAATTAAAATTACTTTTAGACGATGGTGTTATAACTCAAGATGAATTTGATAAAAAACTCATTTAAACTTTTAATAAGATCAATGAGAACGCTAGATAATGCCAATTCAGCCAGGATTCATCTAATTTGTCGAATCGGACTAAAAGCGTTCTAAAACTGTCCAGCCATGCAAAAGCTCGCTCATTGACAAACCTACTTTTGTAAACATCTTTATTGAAAAATCTCTTT
>JAISDB010000002.1 GCA_031265155.1 Prevotellaceae bacterium
TTTAATGAAGCAATCGAGAGGTTGCCCGATACAAGGGCTTTTTTATTTGCCCACATAAAATTTAAGATTTTAGCGGTTGTTCTATTCCGTATAACAAAGATTGCATCAGCAAGTGTTTATTCCAGCTGATTGAGTAACCGCTGTATTTTGCTCAATATTAAATGGAATAAACACAAAGAAAGAAAAAAGTAAAAAGTTTGCCGGAGCGCAGGGCGCAAAGAAACAGATTAGCCCGAAGCAGGCTAATTCAAATAAATCCAAACATGCAGGTTTGTCAGAGGTATATACGCTTGAGCGAAATGCTCAGGTCGAATTTGAAATAATCGGATGTTTACGGGAGGGCGTGCTATGAAAACAACAGTTATTGATAACCTAACAGGTTTTGGAAACCTGTTAGGTTTGTCAGGTTTGGCAAATCGAAAAAAAATCAGAAGTTTTTTTGCTTATTTAAAAAGTTGTTGTAATTTTGCGATGTATTCGCAAAGTACAATATCAGAGACTAAGAAAGTTGCGGCGTTTTTTATTGCAATTTTTACAGGCTATCGTCTTTCTAATGGTTGCTGCACTTCACAGTCGGTAATTGTACTTTGCGGAATGGAAAGCGATAGCTTTTTTAATTTTTAATTTTTTTTATTCATGCAAAGTACAATGAAAAATGCAAGTAAGGTGAAGTACAGTAGCCAGACAGGCACGCAAGCGGAGCGAAACGCCGCAGGGAAAAGAGAGTTAGATGAACCGATTTATGTAATAATTTATATTCTTTTTCAGTGCCTTGATTTTTGATATAAAGCGAAATCGTCTGTTCATTCCCATGCTGACCAACTGTATTTGTAAAATCACCATCTGTCCAAAACTCGCCTCCCCACAACTCACGCTTTACCTCTGGATGAAGACGAAATATCTCGCGGGCGGTAATACTTTTGATGATAGTAATTATTTTTCTAACACTATAAATTGGAACTGACTGAACTAAAAAATGAACATGATCTTTATCTGTGCCTATTTCAAGAAAATAAATCTCATAGCGTTTGGACAATTCCAAATATATCTCTTTTAATGTTATATCTACCGTATCACTAAATACCACACGACGATACTTGGTCGGAAGAACGATGTGATATAATAAAACTGTAACATTGTGGGATTTATGAATATATCTACTTTGTTCCATGAACAAAGATAATATTTTCGCCGCAAGCGGCGGGAATTAATCCCTAAGAGATTCAATACCTTTATCCCATGTATGCCAATTATTTACATCGGCAAACAATTTCCACATCTGTTCTTTTGTAACTTCTCTGGTTACGATTGAATGAGATTTACTCCACATACGTTTATTTTTATTTAATAAGACAATAAATTATCGGCACAAAGATAGTAATAATATTTATACTACGTGTACTTATTGATTGTTTTTTTGAAATAATCGTCTAATACAATGAAACATATAGATTTGAAAATATAGCGAGCAAAATATTTAATTAATGGTTCTCCTTAATATGGCACATAAGGTAATAATTTTAGTTTACAAATACACAATAACAATGCTTTTTTACTCGAATTTATAACTATGACATTATTGCATACTGACAAAACACTAACAATGTGACATATTTTCCGAAAATGGCAGAAAACTGACAGTTTACAAATAATGATTGACAAATTTATTAATTGGAATGCTTTTTGTAACCTTTTAATAAGGTGCAAATGTATGCAACCAAAATTAAAAATAATTTTATTATGGATAAAAGTTTACACTTGAACACGGTAATTAAAACACATCAAATTACTAAAGAAAAAGACCTTTTGGACAAGCATATCCAAAAAAAGAATGAGGTTAAGGAAGCCTTAGAAAAAGAATACGGAAATAATGTTTACGCTCCGTTCAACTCGGGTTCTTACGCAAAGAACACCGCTATCAATACCAAATTTGATTTTGATTTGGTTTCGCCATTTAAGCGTAACGCTTTCGGGGCTAACGGTACATTGAAAGAAATGTATGAAGCCGTTTACGATTTTCTGTACGATAAGTATAAGAACGATGCCGAAGTAAGAAAACAAAAGGTATCAATCGGGTTAGAATTTTATGCGGACAGCGATGGCGATAAAATCAAAATTGACGTTGTGCCGGGTAGAGAATTAAATCAAGACCAATACAAAGACGATGAAAATCTGAACTTGTATGTTTACTACAAGTACGGCAACATTGCTGCGGATAGTGAACGAATTAAAACAAACGTCCAATCTCAAATCAGCAACATCAAAGACAGAGCTGATAAAGAAAAGGATTCTATCAGAAAGATAATCCGTCTTTTAAAAGTTTGGAAGAATACGAAATACAACTATCCGAGCAAATCCTTTTTTCTTGAACTCATTACAATAAAAGCGTTTGACAACGGTGCAATGACAGGCAGTTTGTGGAATAAACTGAAAACTGTAATAGAATACATCAAGGATAATATAACTAATGACGGTTTTACACTCAAAGACCCGGGCAACAGTTCAAATGATTTAGCCGACACCCTAACTGACAGCGAAAAACAACAGTTGGCTGATGACATGAAGAATATGCTTGACAGGATTGAAGAAAATGATGAAAACATCAAAACTTACTTTCCTGAAAATCCAAAGTTCAAAGAAGAAGATAAAAACAGCTACAACACTAATGGCGGTATGCCTGTGCCTCCTCCGAAATTAAACTTTGGATAAGAAAAATGAGAGATAGAGTTAGTGAAATCAATACTACAATAGAGAGCATTCCCGATGTCAAACTTATTAAGCCTTTTGAGCAAAGTAAGTTTGACATTCAAGGGTGTATTTCTGTTTTTGTTGAAGGATTGGAACAGCCCTTGAATTTTGATGTTTCAGTTAGCCCGCAATATCCATTCAAAAGCCATGATACGGAAACCATAAAATTTACTAATGGCAATCTGTTGGAATATAAGCACATTATGGGTAACGGCTCTATTTGTATTCATACAACCCATAGTCCTGTGCTGTCAGAAAAATTGGGTTATGACATTACATCAGTAAAGGCTTGGATAAAAAAATATTATATCAAAAAAGATACTGATACACATTATGAGCATTTGATTGTTCCTGATAAGGTTTTCAAAGACAGTCATTTCGCTTTTTTCTTCAATGAAGTTGCATACTCTTTTAGCAGAAACCAATTTGGATTTATAGATTATTCAACGCTTTCTAATGGCGTTTTCTACAAAGAAAATATCAACAGTAATATTATACAAAAATTCTATGACATAAACCGAAAGGTATTAGCTGATGTTAAATGGAATTTTCAATTAAAATCTTTTCCCATAAGTAGTGGGTTATTCATTTTTTTGAAAGATGCCCCCTCCAAAAATCAACGTTGGATTTTTGACGATTGGAAAGAATTTGAACCGCTTTTACCACAAGACTTTTTGAAATTTCTTCATTCGGTAGAAAAGAATGCGCAAAAAGAAAAGGGGAAATATCTGCCGTTATTTGTTGGCTATAACATAACCAATGCAGAAGCTCATTGGCAGGTTATTATGTTGGAAATTGGCAATTTTCCAATTTATGGCGAAAAAGTAAATCAACAGTGGCTTACAATGATAGTTGGTAACAGAAGCATTGATTGGGCTATAACAAGAAATTGTTCATACAAGTATTTTTTTGGACGTGGACGATTGAATGAAAAATTGACTAATGGTAAAATTTTAATTATCGGAATTGGTGCTATCGGAAGTATTGTTGCTAAAACATTAATAAGAAGTGGTTGTACAAAAGTTGATTTCTTTGATTACGATATAAAAGAGCCAGAAAATGTTTGCAGGTCGGAATATTCATTCTTTACAGGAATAAGCAATAAAACCAACGATTTAATAAATGAGCTGTGTTTAATCTCGCCATTTTTTGAACCAACAAATGGTGGTTATGAGTTTTCAGAAGCATTTGATTTCTTCTTAAAATCTCATTTAACAGACACAACCATAAAAAAAGAGATAGAAAAACAGCTTAATGAATACGATGTGATTTTTGATTGTTCTGCTGATAATGATTTGCTTTATTTATTAAGTCAGTTAAATATAAGCTCCACTCTTTTAAATTTTTCAATATCAAATCACGCAAAGCAATTTGTATGTGCTACCGAACAAAATAGGTATCCGTTTATTAACACACAATTTAATGGACGTGTTTTGAAGTTTGACATTGATGAGTTGTACAACCCGACAGGTTGTTGGAATCCAACATTTAAGGCTTCATATAACGATATAAATGCACTTGTGCAGTTTGCTATTAAGCATATCAATTCAAAATTTGAAAAAGACAAGGCTTTGAGAAATTTTGTAATTGAAACTGATGATACGGATTGTCTTACCATTAAACTGAAAGAATTTTGATTTTAAAAGTAGAGAAAGTAGGATTGGGCATTGAAACTGAGGATAAATTATTAAACAGCCTCGTTGAGAATGGAAAAAGCCATTACCCGAATGAGTTTGGCGGCTTCTTGGTCGGATATTATAGCGATGACAACAGATATTTACACATTACTAATACCATATTGCCTAAAAGTTTCAAGGCATCAAAATGCTCTTTTGAAAGAAGCACCAAAGGAATTAAGAAGAAACTCGACACTTACTATAAAGAAACTCCTCAAAAGTTTTATGTTGGCGAATGGCATACACATCCCGACAATAGTCCTATCCCAAGTATGACGGATATTTCAGCAATAAATGCTATAATAAATAATCGAAATGCCTGCCTTGCAAATCCTGTCCTGTTGATTATTGGGTATTCCAAAACAAAAGTTGATTTTGGATTTTATGTTTGGTTTGAAAATAAATTATACAGATATGAGTAAAGTCGATTTAAAACAGTTGTTCAATGGTTTGCAGAAACAAATGTCTGCACAACTCAACACGAACAGAGAATTTATTGACCACCCGGGTTCAAAAGGCGATGCATTAGAAAATGCGTGGATTGAGTGGTTGCGAAAATATTTACCGAACAGGTATTGCGTTGATAAAGCCATTGTGATAGACCACGAAGGCAACACAAGCCAACAGATGGATATTGTGATTTATGATAATTGGTTTACTCCTTTTATTTTTAATCAAAATGGTTTTTACTACATACCTGCCGAAGGTGTGTATGCTGTTTTTGAGGTAAAACCCGATATAAAAGGTAACGTTGGAGATAAAAACTACATTGAATATGCTGGTGAAAAAATAGAGAGTGTGAGAATATTGAAAAGAGAAGCTGCAAAATTTGTAAATGGAGGTAAAATGTGCGATCCTCGCTCCTTAACTAAGGTTGTTGGTGGTATTTTATGTAGTACAAATTCTTTTACATGCGAAAACAATAATACGATAGAAAAACATTTGAAGTCATTAGAAAATTTGAAAAGCATTGACTTGGGTTGTATTGCTGATTACGGAAGTTTCTATATTGACTATAATCCAAACGAAGAAATCAATGCCGTTGGTCAAGATGCTTATTTAGAATTTTATTCCAAACGAAAATTTAACAAAATCAAGTTCTGTAATGCTGACCATTCTTTTGTTACGTTCTTTATGCAATTAACACGATATTTGCAACAAGCAATCGGAACAATACCTGCGATAAACTTAAATGCTTACTTGAAAAATATCGGAGAAGAAGTTGATGAGCAAATATAATATTTAGAAATAAAATCAATTTATGGGAAATGGGAGATTCTTCCTTATATTTTTTGTATTTGTCGTGTGCGGAATGGTTTACTAAGCCATTTTGTACAAATTTGGCAATATTGTTTCTCGGTTAAAATCATTGCTACACGAAAAGTAATTAATCCCAAACGGTGTACAGTTGCTAAATAATCAATGCCGCACAAATACAAATATTAATTTTTAGTTCATTTTGTATAGATTTTACGAGTTGAAACGTCGATTTCGACCCTGAAATTCACCCTCGCGACCCTGCATACAGGCGAACCCGACGACATTTCCGACAGGGTAGATAAAATACTTACCGACAGGAAAAAGCTAACCGTTTATCCCGACTATCCCTGTGAGATATCTACTTTTCAGGGCGAGCCTTATCCGAAAATAACAAACATTCCCGTAACCTGCGACGACACGGTGATAACAACGGTTATCTGGTCGGCTGTATATACCGATCCGGTTTGCCAAAAGGTTTACGAAATGTTTCCTTCGGCTACATTCTCCAATCCCTTTTGCCAAAAAGTTGATGCAGGCACAATATACATACTGGCTCAATACACGGATGCCGTTTGTCAGGTTACAGACAATTCGGTTGCGTATACATTCGCAGAGTTTACCGATCCCGTTTGTCAACAGGTAGACAATACGGTATTTATGATTATTCATTTACAGAAGACTCCGGCGGTAATAGGCGAGCATTTACTGCCAAACCAAATGACAATCAAATGGGGATATAAAAATATGGATTTAAATTTAACGCATTTTGAAACAAAAATTAAGTTAAACTCGAGCATTCGGGTTCAAGATGGCTTGCTGCTCGGAATAGATAATATTGATATAGGCTTCATAGCATACGGCGAATCGGGTTTAATAACACAGACAGTAGCGCATGACAGATTAATCGGTTTCA
The DNA here is from genome assembly GCA_031265155.1 of Prevotellaceae bacterium. GTDB lineage: Bacteria > Bacteroidota > Bacteroidia > Bacteroidales > UBA932 > JAIRKV01. The sequence continues at coordinate 6,598 of JAISDB010000002.1, forward strand.
TTGAAGGCGGCACTGTTTTAACAGAAATAATCCCCGACAATGTAGACGGACGCCCGATTGAGGTAGTGATAAACTTAAATTAAATAACTAAGTACATGACAAAAATTTAAAGACATCTATCTCAGCTCTATCCATCGGGTTAAGCAAGGCTGTTGTAATAAGTTCTAAGCCATACTTGAAGAGACTTTTTGCCCGTTTCCCGTG
>JAISDB010000006.1 GCA_031265155.1 Prevotellaceae bacterium
ACCGAACAGAGAAGTTAAGCCCGATAGCGCCGATGGTACTGCGGAAGTGGGAGAGTAGGTTGCCGCCTAATTTGAGCCTCAAAGTAAAAAACATACTTTGAGGCTTTTTTATTTGAAACAGAATTATTAATATGAGTTTTGGCTAAATACAATTTTAAAATCCTGTTATAGAAAAATGTATCAAATCACAACAAAAACATCATAGAGGTTTTATCAATGAATGTACTAAAGGACATTTGAAACTGGATTAAAACTGTTTTCTATTGATATACAAATCCTAACGGATTATTCTTATCCAAAACTCAGGCTAAATTAAGTTTATTGAAAACGTTTTCAATAAACTATATAAAGTCTAATAAATATTTTCGGTCTAATGGTCAAAAAATATGTAAAAATACATTGTACTTAAGTTTACGTCAATATTATCAACCTTTTCTGTATATTACAAGTTTTTGCCCTGCGCGTATCAGATTGTTTGAGCCTATATTATTCCAATATTTTAAATCGGCAGTACGAATCCTGTATTTTTGAGCGATTCCGCCAACAGTTTCTCCTTTTTTAACTATATGAACAATCTGTTTTCCTCCCGATGGCGCGCTGTAGTTTGCAGGCGCAGCAAGAACTTTGGGATTGAAGTAAGCAGAATCGTTGTATGCGTATATTTTATTTTCGTTGTCGATAAACGAATTCGTGTAAGTGTGCGGCAATATAAGCGTGTATGGTTTTTCCTTACCCGGAATAATATCGCGACGATACTGCGGATTGAGCTGGCGAACTGTTTCAACAGAAATTCCTGTCACTTTTGATATTTGCTCGAAATGCAGCATTCTGTTTATCATAAAAGTGTCAACGGCAACAGGCATTATCGGCGGCGCTTTTTTTAATCCGTGTTCTTTGTAATATGTCAAGGCATAAGTTGCGCCTATAAACATTGGAATATAACCTCTCGTTTCGCGTGGCAGATAAGGATAAATACTCCAGAAATCCGTTTTTCCGCCTGCACGGCGAATGGCTTTTTTTACGTTTCCTTCGCCACAATTATACGATGCTATTACCAGAGTCCAGTCGCCGAATATTTTATACATTGTACTCATGTATTTTGCCGCTGCATGACATGCCGCCACAGGATCGCAACGCTCATCAACGAACGATGTTATGTTTAATCCGTAATATTTTGCCGTGCGAAACATAAACTGCCAAATGCCTGTTGCCTTCATTTTCGAAACTGCCGTTGGATTTAATGCCGATTCGATTACCGACATCGTTTTAAGCTCAAGAGGCAGGTCGTAACTGTGCAGTATTTCTTCAAAAACAGGAAAGTAATAATCAGCGAGGCTTAATATTTTTTCCGTATTATTTCGATACTTCTGTGTGTAAACTATTATAAACCGGCGTACAATGTCATTGTATGTGAGATGCACCACGCTTGCTATTTTCGACAGGCGATTGATATAAACCGAATCGTGAAGTTCCGCTTCGGGCATATATTCATCTTCATTGAAATAATCGACCGTATCAACATTTTGAAGGTAAAAGGCAGAAAGCAAACTGTCGATTGTGTTGCTGTACTCGAAGTCATATTCTTCGTTTGATGTTTCGTCATCAAACGTATTGTTTTGCTGTGCCGAAGCATTAAAACATAAAACATGTGCAATAAAAACAATTAATATTTTTTTCATCTTCCTGTAATTTAAAATTTCAATTTTAATTTTATGCCTACCGATGGCGCCATATTTCCCGATGCAAACGATGTTTCATTTATAAATACAGGCTCGCACTGCAGCGAAAGTTCATCGTTTATGTCGAAATAGCTCAAATGAGCAAACACATTCGCATCTACTATGTTAAGTATATAAACCAAGCCTGTTACCAGTATTGTCAAATCGCGATTTCGCCGCGCCATGTCGCGTGCATTTTTTAAAGTTGTTGAGCTGTATCGTCCGCCAAATTCATCCAAATCGACGCCTGTGCCGGTTTCTACTGCATATTTTTTATTGTATGCTGTTCTGTACCGCTGATACTGGCTGTCGCACTGGTCAATCCAATACACGCAAAATCCAAGTCCGCCGTAAATTATCGGTATTTTCCAGTAATCGCCGTTGTAAGCCTGTCCCAAACCCGGAAGCAAAGCCGAATATAAGGTTGCGCGCTGCGGAGTTCTGGGACTGTTTTTTTTGTCGGTTTTGTATGATGCTACGGCATCAATGGCGCCTGCAAGATAAAACATTCCCGCACCAAAGTACGATAAGTTTCTGTTGCGTTTATAGTTATCATAACTGTCGGCTGTTTTTTGGTATCTTTGTATATAATCGTTCATTACGCTTGCGGGCAATCCTGCCGACTGTGCATAATCAAGCATATTGCGGGCATATATTGCATCATTTACTTTCGAGTTGAAATAGAGTCCCGAAGCTATTCCTCCGCCAAATCCCGCATAAAGAACGGGAATTTTCCAGTAATCGCGATTATATGCCTGCCCGTAACCGGGCAAAATCATTGTTCCCAGCAATACTTTACCCATCGACAACGAATCTTTTCCCTGCAAACCGCGAATAAAACTTTTTTGCGCCGACAATGTATCTGTTTGCATTGCCGTCATCATAAAAGCAAATATGTATATAAAAATTTTTTTCAATTATAATATTATGTTTATTTGTGTATTTGTTGAATTGCTTATTTGTTTGTTCGTTTTCTCCGTGCAACTCTGTTAAACATCAGCGTGCCTCTGTAAAACTTTTTTATTACACAGAGAAATACAGAGTTTCCACAGAAATATACAGGGGCTTTTGCTGTTCATTAATCACTTTTTTTCAGTATTGCTTCGCTGCGCTCGCAATGACGTTACTTTATAACTTTATAAACTTTCCACTAATCTTTAATCACTTTTTTTGTAAACCTGACAGCTTTTTGAAGTTTGCCATCCCCACCGCCTCGAGTGGGATACTCCCACTGCTTCGAATGGGGCATCCCCATTGCACCGAGTGGGACACTCCCACTGCCTCGAGTGGAACATTCCCACCGCACCAAGTGCGCTGTCATCATATCGGGCTTATACTGTTAACATCAACAGCACTAAACCTGATAATTTTTACTTTTCTTTTCATATCTTTTATTGTTACTGTCTGTTTATTTTTTTTCGGAAACCTGTCGGGCTTACTAATTACACAATCATTTCACCCTTCGGCTTTTAATCTTCAAATTATTAAATCTTTTCAATCATTAAATTGTCAATTAATCGCTCTTAACTCGTTTGCACTCCTCATTATAACGTTTCTTTTTCAACTATTAACCATTTTATAACTTTATAAACTTTCCACTAATTACTGACGACTTTATTACCAAATCCATGCATCAAGCTTTTCAAGCAATTTATCTATTTCGGCTTCATTGTCGAATGTTATTATGATGCGTCCTCCTCCGTTTTTATCGGGTTTTATATTTACGCTGCTGTTAAAATATTTTCGCAGTGAATCCGTAAGTTTGTAGTATTTTTCCGGAAATTCTTCGATATGCTGCCCGGCTGTATTTTTTTGTGCTTTTTCCTGCAACAGCTTTCTCACTGCTTCTTCAACCTGACGCACGCTCCAGTTTTCATCAATAATCTTTTTGGCAATTGTATTTTGCAGCTTTGCATTTTCGATATTAAGAATAGCTCTGGCATGTCCCATCGACATTTGCCTGTTGCGAATATACAGCTGTATTTCGGCAGGAAGTTTAAGCAGCCGCAAATAATTTGTAACGGTTGCACGTTTTTTTCCAACCCTGTTTCCGAGCAATTCCTGAGTAAGGTCACATTCTTCAATCAGACGGTTAAAGCTTGTAGCAACTTCCATTGCATCCAAATCTTCACGCTGGATATTTTCTATCAGAGCAAGTTCGAGCATCTCCTGATCGTTGGAAGTTCTGATGTAAGCGGGTATTTTTTTCAGTCCTGCAATTTTAGAAGCCCGGTAACGTCGTTCGCCGCTTATTATCTGATATTTTTTGTCATCAACCTGACGGACTGTTATTGGTTGAATTATGCCGTGTTCCTTTATTGATTCGGCTAACTCGTTCAATGCATCTTCATCAAAATTAGTACGCGGCTGATAAGGATTTACTTCAATATCATCAATATTTATTTCGGATATTCCGCGAACCTGTTCGCGAACCTGTTCCACTTTTTGCGCATCTCCAAGCAGTGCGCCCAAACCTTTTCCAAGAGCTGCTTCTTTTTTTACCATAGTTTATTTTACAATACTGTCCTTAATCATAAAGAATTTATATTTACTGTTTTTCTTTCGACTGTCTTTTTTTGATTCTCTGTATAAGTTCTTTTGCCAAATTCAAATAGCTTGCCGCTCCGCTTGAGCCTGCATCGTACAGAATTACAGGTTTATTGTGAGATGGAGCTTCGGCAAGTTTAACATTTCGCTGTATGATGGTTTCAAAAACCATATCCTTAAAATGCGAGCGCACTTCTTCAACAACCTGATTTGATAAGCGCAGGCGAGAATCGAACATCGACAATAAAAATCCTTCGATTATAAGGTCGGGATTAAGTTTTGCCTGTATTATCTTTATGGTATTCAGCAATTTTCCCAAACCTTCGAGCGCATAATATTCGCATTGAACAGGAATTATTACCGAATCGGCAGCAGTTAATGCATTTACGGTAATTATTCCGAGAGAAGGCGAGCAGTCGATAATGACAAAATCATAATCATTTTTAAGATTGCCGATTGTTGCTTTCATTATCTGTTCGCGGTCGGGAATTTTTACCATTTCAATTTCAGCGCCAACCAAATCAATATGCGAAGGTATCAGGTCGAAGCCTTTTATTTCGGTATGCAATATTGCATTGCGAGGCGAAATTCTGTCGACCAGACATTCGTAAATGGAATTTTGAATATTGCTCAGGTCAAATCCCAAAGTAGATGTACTGTTTGCCTGCGGGTCGGCATCTATCAACAAAATGCGATGTTCCAAAACCGCCAAACTTGCCGACAGATTAACCGCAGTGGTTGTTTTGCCAACTCCTCCCTTTTGATTTGCTATTGCTATAACTTTTGACATTGTGATACAATTTTATGTTTGCATTATTGAGTAAAGTGCAAAATTAATAAAAAAAATATAATACAATCAACAACTGTAAATTATTAATGGAATATTCATTTTACTTAATATCTTGATAATATGATTGATATTACAATGTAATATTTATTGCACACGATAATGAAATTGCCTTGCTATCAGTTGATAACAAATAATTGTGAATAATTGATATTTTTTTATATCCCGACTTTTTATGCTTTGAATGTCTGTAATTTCAGCACTAAAAATTACTGTGCAACAAATCTGTAAACGATACTTCCTGTTTGCGACCCGGGCGCTGCATCGCTTGCATTAAATCGCGACAGCTTTGCCGCATTAATTGCCGCTTCGCGCAAACAGTCGTCTGTTGCCGATACCGCCGAAAGTACATTTGCCTTGACGACATAGCCGTTTTTGTTTACTTCTATCTGCACGCATACGTCGCCGCCTTGCAGGCATTTATAAACAGGCACAGGTAAATACATTGCATGTCTGCCTTCAAGCGTATAGGTCATCACCGAAGCGCCTTTATAGCTTTCGCTATTCGATTGACTTTTTGTATTATCGTATACGGGAATTTCGTTTTTTGCCGTTTGCAAATCCTGCATTTTGTTTCTATTGGCATCCAGTTTTTCCTGCAGCTGCCGAGCATCTTCGTAAACTTTTTCATTTATTCCCTTATCGTCTTTTAATATTGATGTGCGTAAATCTTCGGCGTTTACGGCAACGTTGCGCATTATCTTACCGTCACGGGCATCATTGAAAAGCCTGTCAATTTCGGCAGTAAGTTTTTCCTTTTCACGCAAAAGTTTTTCTTCTGTTTCTTTTGCCGTTTCGCGCGAAAAATCTATCTCAATGCTTAATTTTCCGCCTTTTACCGAGTTGATTTTATAAATAAGCAAAAACATAACTATCAGCAGATGCAGTATAAGGGTTAAATATATTCCTGTCTGATGCTTCTTAATGCGCTGTGCAATAGTTTGTTTGTCTTCGAAAAATAAATTCATGCAGTTGCAAAGATATAAAAAATAAATAACGACCGGCAGCAAATATTCACAATATTGCTTTTTGCGACTATAAAATCAAATGTGCGCCTGTTTCAATCTTCGGTTTTTTTGTCGAAACTTATTTTTACATATTTCTGCAATTTTCAGTTTCTGTCAATAATAAGAGCGTTAGCCTGCGATGCCGGAGTTACGACAATATCGTTTATGCATACGTGAGGCGGAAGACTTATTGCAAATTTTATTACGCCTGCAATATCATCTCCGGTTAAAGGCGTCATTCCTGCATAAGTTGCCTTTGCCTGTGCGGTATCGTCTTTGAAGCGAACGATGGAAAATTCGGTTTCAACAGCGCCGGGACAAACGTTTGTAACTTTTATACCGTGTTTAAGCATATCAATACGCATTGCTTTGCTCAGTGCATCTACGGCATATTTTGTGGCGCAGTACACATTTCCTTTTTCGTAAACATCCTTACCGGCTACAGAGCAAATGTTTATAATGTGTCCACGCCGGTTTTTAATCATCAAAGGCGCTACACACCGTGTAATGTAAAGCAGTCCGCGTATATTGGTATCAATCATTCTTTCCCAGTCGTCGAACAGTCCGTCCTGTATGTGATTCAATCCGACAGCCAGTCCGGCATTGTTTACAAGCACATCTATATTTTTCCACTGCTCCGGAAGATTATTTACCGTATTGCACACTTCGTTCCTGTTTCGTATGTCAAAACACAACGGCAGGGCTTCCGCTTTGTATTTTATTTCGAGCTGCGATTTAAGTTCAGCCAAGCGTTCTTCGCGGCGACCTGTAATAATAAGGTTGAATCCGCATCCAGCGAGCATGATTGCCGTTGCTTTTCCTATTCCCGATGTTGCTCCTGTTACTAAGGCTATTTTTTTCATAAATTTACTTTAATATCATATCTTCGGTCGCAAAAGTAACAAAAAGCACAATGATAAAAACTAATTGCTGCAATATAAACTGTTAATTAAAATTTTTTAAGACAACATGCTTAATTATCGCCAAAACAGATTACTGTGTTTTAAATTTAATATTAACGAACCTACAGAGCAAATATTGCTGTAATTCAATCGATTTACATTTTTATTTATGGAATTTTAAGAATAAATGCATCTGTGTATAAAAATTAATTAACTATTTTTGTAAATGATTTTACAAATCGAAAATATGAAAAACAGGAGTGATTCGGAGTTGCTGTCGCTTTTTTGCAGCAGCGGCAACAACGAATACCTTGGTCATCTTTACAATCGCTACATGCATCTTGTATATGGCGTGTGCTTGAAATATCTGCAAAATGCCGACGATGCGCAAGATGCAGTAATGCAGATTTTTGAATTTCTTGTTGAAAAAATAAACAAATACGAAATCGGAGTTTTTCGCACATGGATTTACAGTGTTGCCAGAAACCACTGCCTGCAGAAACTTCGCAAAAAAAATAAAGAAATTTTAACGGATTTTTCTATAGATTTTATGGATTTTGCGGATATTTCGCATCTATTTTATGAACAGGATGACGAAAAACAAATTGCTGCTGTTAAACAATGCATCGAAAAATTACCGGAAACACAACGCTGCTGCATCAAAATGTTTTTCTTCGATGAAAAATCTTACGCAGATATTGCCGATGATACAAAATATCATCTCAAAAGCGTAAAAAGCTACATACAGAATGGAAAACGCAATCTCAAAATATGCGTAGAAAACAGATTGAAAAATGAATAAGGAAAAAAACATAAAATCATATTACGGTTTGCTTGATTATATAAAAGGCAAACGCAAAGGCGTCGAAGCCAACAGTATCGAATGCGAAGCCATGAACGATCCGTTTTTGTACGAAGCGCTGGAAGGCATTGATTCGATTGATGACAATCATGCAAAAAATATTGAAAATTTGCACGAAAAAATTATGAAACGGGCATCCCGCAATAAAAAACATCATCGTAAAATCGTAATTTGGGGAGCGGCGGCAAGCATAAATACGATTTTTGCATGGTCGGCTGCTGCTTGCGCAGGTTTGAGTATTGCAGGCGGACTCATATATTTTTCAACATCAGGCTCTGATTTCGGAACCACAGTTTCGGAAAACAGCAAAACATATTACAGCAGCGATTTTGTTTCAAAAATTAAAAACTCGGAAAAAAATATTATCGAAGAAGAGTTACGGTTGCCGAATCTTATTGAGCCGCCGATGCCTCGAAACGTAGAACTTCATAATATAGAATCCGACAACATTAAGATTGTCGAAAAAAATACAGGCATTAACGATATTTTGAATTTTGACAAAGACAGTATTATTGCCGAAAATCATAAAATTGATTATGTAAATCCGCAAAAACCGGAAGACGAAGCTTATATCGACGATAATATTCCTTTTGCTCTTGCCGAAGAATATCCGAAATTTATGGGACAGGATGCGGATGCCTTCAAAGACTGGGTTCAGGAAAGACTGAAATATCCTGAAACCGGCGACTGCATGCAAGGCAAAGTTATACTGAGTTTTATTGTTGACAAAGCCGGAAATGTAACAAATATAAATATTGTCAGAAACTTATCGCCAGAGCTTGATGCGGAAGCAGTACGCGTGGTTTCGTTGTCGCCTCAATGGACGCCTGCAAAACAGAAATACCTTCCTGTCGATTTTGAATATATCTTTCCCATAAGTTTCAGTCTGAATTATTAAAGCAGTTTGGAATTGAATAAGCATGACCGGTATTGTAGCCGTATTCTTAAGGATTTTTATATGCGATGGTAAAGCAATCCAAATATTTCGTATAAATTTGTAAGATAGTTTACAAAGAATGTCAAAAATTTTAAGCATAGAATCAGGAACATCCGTTTGCTCTGTGGCTTTGTCGCAGGATAAAAAGGTGATTGCACTGCGCAAAAGCGATGGAGAATTTGCTCATGCCGCAAAATTATCGGTTTTTATTGATGAAATATTAAAACGGAAAAATATCGGCGTTGCCGATCTGGACGCGGTTGCGGTAAGCGAAGGACCCGGTTCATATACGGGAATACGCATTGGCGTTTCGACTGCAAAAGGTTTGTGTTTCGGAGCAAATAAGCCGCTGATTGCTGTTGGCAGTTTGCAGTCGCTGGCAAAACTGGCTGTCGCAGAGGCAAAACCATTGCCCGATATGCTTTTGTGTCCAATGATTGATGCTCGACGAATGGAAGTTTATACGGCACTATTCGACAGTAATGCCAATATGATAAATCAGGTTTCGGCTCAAATCATTGACGGAAATACATATACCGAATTATTAAAAACAAATAAAATAATATTTTTCGGAAGCGGAGCCGAAAAATGCAAAACGCTTATAAATTCGCCTAATGCGATATTTGCCGATATAAAAGCATCGGCAAAAGGGATGACTGATATTGCCGCCGAAAAGTTTGCAAATTCCGATTTTGTAAACATTGCCTATTTTGAACCTTTTTATTTAAAAGATTTTGTTGTAACAACATCTAAAAAGAAATTATTTTGATATTGTACAATCAAAATAAGCAGGTTTTATATCAATATATTATTTCAAAAAACAGTTATTTTTGAACACTAAGAGTTGATGTCATAAATCATTCAGACGGAATCCTGTGCGCCGGCTACGATAATCACAATCTCGCCTCGCGGCGGCTTGTCGGTATAATGCGCAATCAACTGCTGCAATGTTCCTCTCAAATTTTCTTCATAAAGTTTGCTTATTTCGCGCGAAACGCATGCTCGACGATCACATCCGAAAACTTCGGCAAACTGAGTTAGAGTTTTCACCAGACGAAACGGCGATTCATAAAAAATCATTGTACGTTTTTCGTTTGCACACTGCTCAATCCGTTTCAGCCTGCCTTTTTTTTGAGGAAGAAATCCTTCAAAAACAAACCGGTCGCAAGGCAAGCCTGAATTTACGACAGCAGGGACAAATGCAGTTGCTCCGGGCAAACATTCAACATCAATACCATGTTCGATGCAGGTACGCACAAGTAAAAAACCGGGATCGGAAATTCCGGGAGTTCCTGCATCCGAAACCAGCGCTACGTTTTTGCCTTCGGCTATATGACGCACAATTTGCTCGACTGTTGCATGTTCGTTGAACTTGTGGTGCGAAAACATTTTTTTTTCTATCCTGTAATGTTTCAACAAAAACGAAGCTGTGCGGGTATCTTCGGCAAAAATAATATCAACCGCATTCAGAATTTTTACTGCACGAAACGTCATGTCATCAAGGTTTCCTATAGGCGTAGGGACAAGATAAAGTTTAGGCTGAACAATATTTTCGTTATTATGTTTTGTGTTTTTACCGCTCATTATTTTATATTTATTTGCAGGTTTATTCTATTGTGAAAAAAGATTTAACTGTAAAATGAATAGCCAAATATGTTTCGGCTGCTCATTATCTGTTTATTATATTTAATGCTACTTTTGCATAACAGGTTGTCGGAGTAGTTGATACATTGGTAAAAGTATAACTGCCTTCGGGAAAACCGTTGCTGAATTCTATTGATGATAATAATCCAGACACTTTCCATTCACTACTATATGGTGTATGACCACTTGTTAAATTTCCCGCTAAAAAAGAATAGGTGGCAATAGAACCATTAGTAGTAGTGTGACGTATATCTGTAATTTCAGGAATTGCCGGTTCGCCTAACCATACGTTATATTTTACTATATCAATATTTCCAACTTTGATGCTTACCCAAGCATTTCCAGTATTGTTATTAGAAAATGTTGCCGTATTTCCCGAAGTGGATGTAAGTGTAAGATTAGAACTGCAACTCCATGTAAAACCCGATGGTGCATTGTTAACAGTATAGGTAGCTGAAGCGCCGCTACAGATGGCAGAAAGTCCGGAAATAGTAATTTTTGTAAGACAACTTGAATTTGCTACACTGTTTCTAATCACATTACCTGGCTGAGAACCAAAACCAAGACTGAAGTTTATGCCAACAGATGGTATCAGATGACAATAACTCATAATAGTACCTCCACTTGCAGGATATCCCGGATTAGAGCAACTGCCTTCTATATCACCACATCCATCAATAGCGGTATTGTTTCCATTCCATACGCATGCCTTAGTATGTTTGGAACCCAACAAATGACCGAATTCATGAGTTATGACATAAACCGACCAGCTATATGCCGGAACTATACTGTAAAATTCATATATCATTGCAACTGCCAACTTTTGACTTGTTGAAGAATTACACAAACCACTGAATCCTGCGGCAAGACCACCTTTTTCTCCATTTGAATTATATCTAAATGTTAGTAACATGCCCAAATTACCCGTAAAACTTGTTCTTGTACTTTGAAATTGACTTAACAAATTGCTTGTACTTGTTGCCGTATATGGGTCGGCGCTTGTCCAAACATATAATTGTGAGATAGCGGTAATAATATTTTCATTTTGATAAAGAACAGCAACCTGATTAAATAATCCGGATATAAAAGCCTCTACGCCTGCCGTACTGCCTATTGCCTGATAAATATCATATTCGGTTTCGAAATAGAACTTAACAATATTTACAGCATTTGTTAATGCTTGTGCAGTCATTATGTTTTGCCTGATCATATCCCGTTGTTGAAATAATATTTCAGAACTGTATTCTTCCGTATTTCCTTCATCTTCTGTTCCACATTCCAGCGACGGTTTTTCTTTTACATTTTTATCATTATAAAATATATGTTTGCCCGATTGTTTGTCCTTAACCAAGTTGAAGTTTCCTTCATCGCTTATGATAAGCCCCATAATTTCATTATCATATATTGTGATTGCAGCTAAACTGTTTTCTATTCCTCTTATTACTCCACGATAATGTTTAATATCTCTGTTCGCAGGCATGGTTTTTCCATCTGACGTTACTACCTCATAATCCATGTAAACTTCAGGCACCTTTATTAACTCCAATGTTATATTTTGAGCATTGTAAGGTATAACCATGTTAATTGCCTGGTCGTTTGTTTCACTGCTTTTTGATTTTAATTCAAAAAAAGCAACTTCATTCGGATTGATAAATTCATTAGAAATTCTTTTATCTGCTTTTGCTTCGTTAAAAACAGAAATATATTTAAATTCAATATTTGACTGTTTTGCCTCCTGTATTTCATGATACAAGGTATTTGTCTGGGCAAGGACATCGCATCCGACAAGCAATAATACAAGTGCTATAAATATATTTTTCATATCAATCTGATTTTATAAATGTTTTCATTTTCACTATTCTTGTTGCATTGTTTAATTCTGCTGTTCGCTGTGGCGTTTGGAGTATTGGGATTATTTCCATGTCAATAGTCATTTTTTGTTCTTTTTTTTTCGCATTACACCAACCACCATGCATATTATCAATAGAAAAGTTACCGTCATATGCATCAAGCGGCGTATGAGGCGGTTGACCATATCTGTAAGTATGCATACCTTCCGATAAGTCATCAGGCACGTAACCTGTAATTATCAAAATACTGTCGTTTTGAAAATCGTAGATTATATTCGCATTTGAATAATCGACAGTATCTATATTTTGATTACCGTATCCAACTATAGTTATAATTTCTACGAGTTTCCATTTTCCGATAATGTTTTCACGATAAGGATTTTCATTATCTTCATTATTTTCTTTTCCGCAGGCAATCATCATTCCCGCCAAAAGCAGCAGTATTGTTACTATTTGTAATATTTTTTTCATTGTTGTATTTTTTTATTAGTTATAATTAAAAATCTATTTCTATGCGGCATTGCAAGGCATGGAAACGCGCGCCGAGCTTATCAACAGCCTGCAATGGATTGGTTGTAGGCGTTCCGTCAGCTTTGAGACCGATAACGGCTCTGCCCTTGTTGTTTGCATATCTGTCGTTGTGCGAATACTGGTAATTTACTACAAATTTTAAATTGTTATTTACGTGATATACTACGCCTAAAGCATAGTTTTCTCCCGAACCGCCGAATATGTCCCTGCTGTTGAGCTTCAAATAGTCGTATCGAACCATTAACTCAATGTCGCCCCATTTTCTGCCGCGATGAGGCTGAGTAAATTCGCTTTGGTTGCTGTCGTAACGCTGAACGCCGCCAAAAAGCAAATAGGATGCCTGAGTATAAAATCCCCAAAAATGCTTGGTATCGGGACTTACATTAAGTACTGGAGAATTTTTATTCATATAGCTGTCGTCAAGAATATATTCGCTTATGAAACGAAGTCCTTTGTAGTATCCTGCCAGTTCAAAACCGTGAAGCATATCATGCTTTACGCCGTAATATTCGGTTGAAATATACTTTATTCGATTTATGGCAGTTGTATTTCGCGTACTGAAATAGTTTCCTTCGTACCCTCGAGCATCGGCATCGGTGCCGTTAACGTTGTCGTCCACTTTTTTTGCCGAACGGTATGAAACGTTATATCCGAGATGCAAGCCGTAATCGAGTTGCGATTCCCAAGGCATGAATACAACTTTTGCTGTGTAATTCGGGCCTATTCCTTTTCCGACTTTATTGTATTCTTCCACGTTGAGCCTTGTGCTTGCATTATCCACCAGCTGCCACGAAACGCCCAGCGAAGCCCGCAGCCAGTTGCGATGCCAGCGTGCGCTGATTCCTATATGCCGTCCGGGAGCAAATGCAGATACAACCATTGCGCGCTCAATAAATGTTGTGTAGCGTGAAGTGGTTGTTTCTTCCATCGAAAAATCTTCTTTAAAATTACCTGCATAAAATTCAAAATTTTTCAGACCTGTATAATGAATTATTGCGTCTTCCAGTTCGAATATTCCATTCGAAAAATTAAGATCAATTTCACCGTACCAGTCTTTGTTTATTTGCGATTTTACTGCCATACGTACGCGCCGCAATGATACGCCGCCCGACATTTTTGTGTATCCGTCGGGAATACCGAAATACGTGGCTCCATCCATTTGTACGCGATTGTCAAGCCAGAATTTAAATCCTTTTTCCTTGTTTTCGATAACAAGGATATTGTTTTGCGATTCGGCTTTCAGAGGAAAGTGTTCTACTTCCACGCCATATTGATTATAGCGTGCATTGTCATCAGGCTCTTCCTGAGCAAAAACAGCAGTATTTGCGCTTGCTATACAAAATAATACTGTTAAAAATACATTTTGAAATTTTTTAATATTGTCCATAAAAATCAAATTTTATTAATTTATTTTGATGTTGTATTTATTGATTATATATAATGTAGTACTTAAAAAAAATCACGGTAAATATTAAAAACAAAGGTATAAAAAAAATTGAAATTTTATATGTTAAATTTTTGTGGCAAAATATAATATGCTTATTTATTGAATTATAACAATAATTACAAAGTTCAAGCAGTGTTAAATTTTATCGAAAACTTATTTAGTTCCTCCTTAACAAGTAAATTTTATGTGGCGGAGGAATAAAAATTTTGCAAAAAAATAAACTTTACGTGTTTACAAAATTGCACTATCTTTGCAGATATTTTTTATAAAACGAAAATTACTGTATTATGACAATTTCTTATAACTGGCTGAAAGACTATCTGAATTTCAGCGAAACGCACGAACAGATAGCCGAAATACTTACAAATATCGGACTCGAAGTAGAATCAATCGAAGTGCGCGAAACCGTTAAGGGCGGACTTGCAGGTGTAATTCTCGGGCGCGTGCTTACATGCGAAAATCATCCCAATTCCGATCATTTGCATATAACAACCGTAAATATTGGCGGCGAACAGCCTTTGCAAATTGTTTGCGGAGCGCCTAACGTTGCGGCAGAACAAAGGGTTGCTGTTGCTACAATCGGCTCTACGCTTTATTTTTCATCGGGCGATGAAGTGAAAATCAAACGGTCGAAAATTCGCGGCGTTGAATCGTTCGGAATGATTTGCGCCGAAGACGAACTCGGTACAGGCAACGACCATTCGGGAATTATGGTAATTGATACAAATGCCGGCGAAGGAACGCCGATTAATAAAATTCTAAATATTGAAAACGATTATGTGTTTGAAATAGGATTGACTCCAAACCGCATTGACGCCGCTTCGCATTATGGCGTTGCCCGCGATTTGGCGGCTTATATGAAATCAAACGGCGGAAATGCCGTACTGAAGCTTCCGGAAATTGACGGTTTCAAAATCGACAGTACCGACAACGCTTATGAAATACTTGTTGAAAATGCCGATGCCTGTCCGCGCTATGCAGGAATTACCATTTCCGGCATTCAGATTGCGCCTTCGCCCGACTGGCTGCAAAAGCGGTTGAAAGCAATAGGCATAAATCCCAAAAACAATGCGGTAGATATTACGAATTTTATCATCCACGAACTCGGACAGCCTTTACACGCTTTTGACGCAGACAGGATAGATGGCAAAAAAATTATAGTAAGAACCTGCGCCGAAGGTACATCTTTCACAACTCTCGATGGCATTGAGCGCAAACTCGACAGCAACGACCTGATGATTTGCAGCGCAACTCGTCCGATGTGTATTGCAGGAGTATTCGGCGGGTTGGATTCGGGAATCTCAAACGAAACAAAAAATATATTTCTCGAATGTGCCTGCTTCAATCCTGTGTGGATTAGAAAAACAGCGCGGCGGCACGGATTGCACACCGATGCTTCGTTTCTTTACGAGCGCGGAACAGACCCGAACATTATACCTTATGCGATTCGCCGTGCGTCATTGATGTTCAGGGAAATTGCAAAAGGCAAAATCTCGTCGGAAATCAAGGATATTTCTGTTAAAACATTCGAACCCTGCACTGTAAAATTATCGTACAAAAATATTGACAGACTGACAGGAAAAAAAATCGCCCGCGATAAGGTAAAAACAATACTCGAATCTCTCGAAATCAAAATAACCGACGAAAGCGAAGATACGCTTCTTGTAAAAGTCCCGACATACAGGGTAGATGTTACGCGCGAATGCGATGTGATTGAAGAAATTCTCAGAATTTACAGCTACAACAATATCGATGCGCCTTCGGAATTGCGTTCCGCGCTTTCGTATCAGCCAAAACCCGACAGTGAAGAAACAGTAAATATTGTTGCCGACTTTTTATCTGACAATGGTTTTACCGAAATAATGTCGAACTCGCTGACAGCAATATCGTATTATGAAAATTTGAAAGATTTTAATACGAAAAATCTGGTAAAAATATTAAATCCTCTGAGCAGCGAATTGAATATAATGCGTCAAACGCTTTTGTTCAACGGACTTGAGGCTATTTCTCATAATGCAAACCGAAAAAACGGCGATTTGAAACTTTACGAATTTGGGAATATATATTCGTACAGTCACGATATTGCCGATGGAACGTTAAAAAGCTATACCGAAGATTATCGTCTTTCGATTTTTGTAACAGGCGCAGACACGCAGCTTTCGTGGAATGTTAAGTTTGAAAAATCTACGTTTTTCACGCTTAAAAAAACTGTTGAACGCTTATTTTTACGTTTGGGCATAAATATTAACGAATTACAGACTGCAATAAAAACCGGTCAGTTTTCGGGCGAAGAATTGAATTATATGCTCAAAAACGGTAAAACCATTGCAACCATCAGCATTGTTGACAGAAATATTCGGGAAAGATGCGATGTAAAACAGGATGTTTTTGTTGCGGAAATTTACTGGGCGCAGTTGATGAAATATCTCAAAAACCATTCGACAGTATATAAGGAACTGCCCAAATACCCCGAAGTCCGCAGGGATTTTGCCCTTGTAATTGATAAAAACGTAACTTACAAGCAACTTTATGACATAGCTTTTACGGCAGAAAGGAAATTTCTCAAAAACGTTACGCTGTTTGATGTTTATGAAGGTGAAAGCCTGCCTGATGGCAAAAAGCAGTATGCTTTGAGCTTTGTATTGCAAGACGAGGATAAAACTCTTGCCGACGCGCAAATCGAACGGATAATGCAAAATCTTCTTAATGCCTTTGCCACGCATGCCGGAGCCGCATTGCGATAATATTACAGGGCATATAGCGTAAGTTCATTTACTAATTGAACTTACGCTATAAATTTTTTAAAATATTTTGTACATATTAAAATAATTTTATTATATTTGCTGCAGAAAATTATTGCAAACATGAAAAATGATTTATGAAAAAAAGATTAATTATTATATTAAATTTTGTGTTATTTTCTGTAGTATTAAATGCGCAGGAAATATTGGATACAGCAATTCTACGATGCAAATATACATTTACACACATGTCAGATACTGCAAATAACAAGAGTTATAAAGAATCATTGACTCTTGACATAGGAAAAAACATTTGTAAGTTTTATAGCGAGCAGCAGAAAATATTTGATTCGGTTATGACAGAACAGTTATTAGCAGCTATGAGCACCGGAACAAATCAAAAAATTTCTATTGCTATTCCTCCAACCTTACACGCAAGTAAGGTACATTCAATTGTCTTTTTCAACTATCCTGAAGGTAAAATAACCGTACTGGATAAAACATTTAGATTTTATAAATACTTGGATAACATTGAGAATATAAATTGGCAGGTCTTCGCAGATGAAATGAAAATATCAGGCTATAATTGCAGAAAGGCAACATGCCGTTTCAGAGGCAGAGATTATGAGGCGTGGTATGCTACTGATATTCCTGTAAATAAGGGACCTTATAAATTCTGCGGTTTGCCAGGCTTGATTGTTAAAATAAGCGATACACAGAAACAGGTTGAATTTATTTGCGAATCTGTTGAAAAAATATCTACACCTGTCTTTAAGGATGAAAATGAAAGAGATGCAGTAACAATTAGCAGAGAACAATATTTGGAGCAGGAGAAAAAATTCTATCAAAATCCAACAGCAATTCTGGGCGGTACAGTTAGAGATGCGAATGGAAATCCTGTACCTCCAAGAAAAAATGTACCGTACAATCCCATAGAACTCGAATGATAACAGCAGAAGCGTAAATACATTTTGCGCTTCTGCTTTCGCTATAAAATAAGAATAACTTTATTGCAAAGGTTATTATGCTGATTTATTGGCAGAAACGCCGCCTGCCCGGCATAGCATCTCATTGCGTCGGATTAAAATCTGTTCAAAAGGAATGACTGACTATTTGAGCCTTCGAAAAATAAAAAAACTCAATAATTTATTCTATTTTCCAAAATCTGATTAATTTTACACTTTGTAACTTTAAATCATAAACGTCAAAAAATGTACAGAACTCATACTTGCGGCGAGCTTCGCATACTAAACAAATCAGACAGAGTAATACTTTCAGGCTGGGTACAGCGCATACGCGAACTCGGAGCCATGACCTTTATCGACCTGCGCGACCGTTACGGAATTACGCAACTGGTTGTTGATGATAAATCGACGGATGAAGTAAAAAAAGTAACCGCAGAACTTGGTCGCGAATTTGTAATTCGGGCAGAAGGTGAAGTAAGGGAACGCTCTTCAAAAAATGAAAAAATCGATACCGGCGACATTGAAATTGCAGTTGAAAAAATCACTGTTTTGAACAAGTCCGAAGTGCCTCCGTTTACCATAGAAGACAATTCGGATGGCGGCGACGATTTGCGAATGAAATACAGATATTTGGATTTGCGGCGTAATCCGTTGAAACGTGCATTGTCGCTTCGGCATAAAATGGCTCAGGAAGTGCGCAAATATCTGGATTCGCAAAATTTTCTCGAAATAGAAACGCCTTACCTTATAAAATCTACGCCCGAAGGCGCTCGTGATTTTGTTGTGCCTTCGCGTGTAAATGCAGGCGAATTTTATGCGCTTCCGCAATCGCCGCAAACATTCAAACAGATACTTATGGTTGCAGGCTACGACCGTTACTTTCAGATTGTTCGCTGTTTTCGCGATGAAGATTTGCGAGCCGACCGCCAGCCCGAATTTACGCAGATTGACTGCGAAATGTCGTTTGTCGAACAGAAAGATGTTTTATTGATGTTTGAAGGTCTGGCAAAGCATCTTTTTAAAAATGTATTGAATGTCGAATTAGCTGAAGTGCCGCAAATGCTGTATGCAGATGCAATGAAATATTACGGCAGCGACAAGCCTGATATTCGTTTTGACATGAAAATAAACGAAATTACGGAACTTGTTAAAAACAGCGGCTTTTCGGTATTCGACAGTTCTGAATATGCCGGCGCAATTTGCGCAAAAGGTTGCAGCGCATATACGCGCAGGCAAATGGATGAGCTTACAGAATGGGTAAAACGTCCGCAGATAGGAGCATCGGGACTGATTTATGTCAGGATTGGAGAAGATGGGATAAAATCGAGCATCGACAAATATTTTACATCTGCACAGTTGCAAAAAGTTGCAGACAGGACAGGAGCGCAGCAGGGCGATTTGATTCTGATACTTTGCGGAACGAAGAAAAAAACTCAGGCGCAGCTTGGAACTTTGCGGCTGGAAATGGGAAACAGATTGGGATTGCGTAACGTAAACAGATTTGCTCCGCTGTGGATTGTTGATTTTCCTCTGTTTGAATGGGACGACGAAACGCAGAGGTTTTATGCAATGCATCACCCGTTTACCTCGCCCAAGCCCGAAGATGTTGACAAGTTTTACAGCAGCAAAAACGAAGATATTGGCAATGTAAATGCAAATGCCTACGACTTTGTTGTGAATGGCGTTGAGCTTGGCGGTGGCTCGATTCGTATTTTCGACAGAAAACTGCAGCAGCGAATGTTTGAAATACTTGGATTTACTTCCGAAGCTGCCGAAGCTCAATTTGGATTTTTGATGAATGCATTTAAATACGGAGCGCCGCCACACGGCGGAATTGCTTTTGGCTTCGACCGCTTTTGTGCCATGTTTGGCGGAAGCGATTCGATACGCGATTATATTGCTTTCCCAAAAAACAACAGCGGAAGAGATGTTATGATTGATTCTCCTTCGCCTGTTGACGACTCTCAACTGGAAGAATTATCGATAAAGATTGATATAAAGCAAAAATAAAAACAGTTGTTTTTAAGCTCAATATTACGCCTGCATGAAAACTGTAAAATTAAAACCTGACAGGTTTAATGTGCGTGTAGCAAGGTATTGCGCATAACCGGAAAGGCATCGGGTGGCTTCAAGCCAATGGTTTTATCATCAAGGGTATAGTATGCGACGGGTTGCGCGGGATGGTTTCATTATTAATCGGATATAATGTACAGATGTGCCGGTATCATCAAATAAAAATCGTGAAGCGCTACCTGACATTGCATCCTGAACTTGAAGTCTCAAAAGAACTGCTGAAGATAATTAACCGTCTGGCACACAGCGATAAAAATCTTTTTATTGAGATGTATGAGCAATGGACGTTTAAGTGGGATGAATTTTTGAAGGAACGCAGCATAGACAAAAAGAGTGGCAAGAGTCATTTTGTATATAAAAAGTTGCGTAGCGCGTATCTCAGCATCAAACGCACCATGGTTTGGAGGGCAATTTACTGACCTGAAAACAAAGTTGCGCAACCACAACGGATTGTTCCCAAAAAACCGGAAACCATTTATTGACGAATATTTCATACATTCCTACCATTCATTTTGAACATTACGCCTAAAATTATGCTTATCCAAAACTCAGGTTATTATCACATAAATGAACCCGTTCCACAGAACAGCTTAAAAACCTGCATCATCCGAATGTGCTGCGGGCTTATAATCTCTCAGTCGGATTCATTTTCACATTCGATACCGTCAAGTTCAAATTCCAGTGTTGCGTGGTCTATTCCGGCATTGCGCAAAAGTTGCCTGATGTCTGCCTTTACTGTTTCCATCCTGTCGATATCCGACAGTACAATATGGGCGGTCAGCGCGTTTTGGGTAGTGCTTAAAGCCCAAATATGCAAGTGATGAATATCTTTTACGTCGGCGTTTGACATGATAATCTGCCTTATATTTTCGTAAACTATACCTGACGGAACTCCGTCGATAGACAGGTTCAGGCTTTCGCGCAGCAAGTTCCATGTGGAAAATACAATTACAGCCGCTATTACTAATCCTATAACAGGATCTATCAGTGACCATCCTGTTGCCATTATAATGATTCCCGAAACGACAACTCCTACAGATACCAAAGCGTCCGCTACCATGTGCAAATACGCTCCCTTTATATTAAGATCCTTATTTTTGTCGCGTACAAAAAACCATGCAGTTGCCGCATTGATTATTACGCCTATGGCGGCTGTCCAAACGACAGCGACGCCGTTAACAGGCTGCGGCGTTATAATTTTTTCTATGCTTTCTACCACAATAAAAATCACTGCAACTATTAAAATTATTGCATTGATCAGCGATACAAGAACGGTAGCCTTCTTATATCCGTAAGTATATTTCTTGCTTGCATGAACTTTTGACAGTCTGAATGCAAGCATTGCCAAAACAAGGCTTACAACATCGCTCATGTTATGTCCCGCATCCGATAACAGTCCTACCGAATCGTACAAAAATCCCATAATAAATTCGACAGCGACAAAAGTCAGGTTGATAATTATTCCGAACCGGAATATGCTGTTAAGCGATATTGACGGATGGTGATTGTGATTTGAATGATTGTGACTGTGCATGTTATTTGTTTTTTATAGTCAAGATAATAATACAAGGCTGACAGCCATGATTAACATTCCCGATACCAAGCCGAAAATGGAAACATGATGTTCTCCGTATTCGCGGGCTGCCGGCAACAGTTCGTCGAACGAAATAAAAACCATAATTCCTGCAACGATGGAAAATACGCATCCCATAACTACATGTGAAATAAAAGGCATAAGAATCAAATACGCCAATATTGCTCCCACAGGTTCGGCTAATCCCGATAAAAACGACAGGAAAAAAGCCTTTTTCCTGTTTCCAGTAGCATAATATACGGGAACAGAAATCGCGATGCCTTCGGGAATATTGTGAATGGCTATGGCAACGGCAATCGCAATTCCAAGAGCAGGATTTTCCATGGCAGCGACAAATGTGGCAATTCCTTCCGGAAAATTGTGTATTCCTATTGCCAGCGCTGTTACTATTCCCATACGCATCAGCTTTGCGTTGCGAGGAGGAGCTACATTCATGCTTTCTATCGAACGCGCTTCGTGCGGATTTTCGCCGGAAGGAACAAAGCGGTCGATAATTCCTATTAGCAGCATTCCTGCAAAAAAGCACAGAACCGATATTATCATTCCCGTTTTTGCGCCAAAATTTTCCGGTTTGGATAATGAAATCTGCGCCTGATTAAACAGTTCTACAAACGAAACATAAATCATAACACCTGCCGAAAGCCCAAGCGAAAACGACAGAAAGCGCCTGTTTGTGCGATGCGCAAAAAATGCTATCGCACTGCCAACGCCTGTTGCCAGTCCGGCAAAAAGTGTTAATATAAAAGGTATTAATATGTTTGTCTGCATACTTTTCAAATAAATATTGCGTAAAAATACAAAAATAATCAGGAATAAAAAAATTAAGAGTATATGTGGATGATACTGTTAATACTCTATTATTGCAAACAAAAAAACCGACAAAGTTTTAAAACTAAAAAATAATAGAGTTTATATTTAATAAAACATTATATGCCTTATCTGCAATATATTATTCTGCCGTCATTGCGAGGAGTGTAACGACGAAGCAATCCATAAAAGCACATGGCAATTGGATTGCTTCGCCGCAAGCGGCTCGCAATGGCGTTTCAATAAATTGATGAATCTTAAGCATATTATAATCTGTTCTATATAATATTTAATCTGTCAGATTAAATATTACAAATATGGAATGAGACTACGACCTCTTAAACAGGTTTCATCTGTTGGGATAGAACGAACAAGGTTAACCAATTTTTACCTTATTCCGGCAATTTGAACTTGGCTGTAAAAACTCTACACCCTTCTAATGTTGCCTTTAACCTTTCTGAAGCCATTGGCAATTCAAATTTTTTACGTTCTAATTTTTGCTTTTCAAATGCCACAATTCCCTCCATATCATGCCCCTTACCTGTAGTTCCTATATTTATTCTTTTACCTGCAGCTTGAGGCAAATCTTTTAATGCTTTTATTGGATCTTTTAAGATATCTTTCACTATTTCTCCTGCTATAGCTCCGGCTTCAGCGTCATGTGTATTTAATGTTGTTGCTATTTCTGATATATTTCCTATTAATTCTGCTTTAGTCATACCACTTGCATCTGCCAAAAGCAAAAGATCAATCCCCGTGTAAACACCTACAGCCACATCCGCAGCAAGTACAGTTCCGACAATTCCTGCGCCTACACCGACTATGTTTCCTATACGTTCCGAACCTGTTACGGATGCTACTTTAGAACTTACAGGAGTTATAATATTATCTGTTGCAGCATCTTTTACTATATCTAAATATCTTTTATCCTGTACTCGATTTAATATGTCATCATCCGAATAATATGCAGTAATATTTGCATTTTTTATTTTTCTGTCATAATTGGCAACAGTATTTTTATGCAATCCTGCCGCATTAAAAGTATATGTGGGTAATCCTGTTTCTACGCCCGCAGCGCTTGCAAGGCCACCTCCAAGAGAATGTCCGGTTATGGAAATATTACAATCCTTGCAATTTGCTTTCAAATTTTTAGCCAATTCCATGGCTTTATTATACTGTGTAATATACTTGTCGGAACCTGTTTGCTGGCTTGTGTTTGTAATCCAGTCGCGCATATCTTCCGTTGGCTTTTGTGAACCTCTGAAAGACAAAGCGTATTCATTAGGTTCCTTGTAATATATTTCGGCATGAAAACCATCATATCCTTTATCATTTAATCCTTCATTATTGAAAGCATTTAACATGTCGATAACATCATTGCCAACTTTGCCTGTATTATTTTCATCATTTATTGCCTTATATCCCAATCTGTCAATATCTTCTTTCGAACGTTCGTTAATTTTATAAACATTGTCCGACAGCATTGCCATTTCAAGATATTCAAACTGTTCATCCAGTTGTTTTTGTTGCACTCTGTCAATATTATCGGATACTTTCTGTAAATACTCGTTATATGATTCTACATCTTTAAGTTCTGCATCCGTTCTGCTTGCTAATTGGTCTTGGTTGATAGATTTACCTGTTTTACCTTGAAAATTATATTTAAAACAATCGCATAGCGAAGAATACGGATTTCTTTTCAGGCATCTTTCTATGATTTCCTCAATATCAGCGTCGCTTAATTCTTTTGTTTCATCATTTTGAACTTTTTCATCTTTTTTTGTAAAAATATCGTTAGCTTTATTTTCATCTTTTTTTGTGAAAGTATCATTGGTTTTATATTCATTTTTTTCACTCTTTATGTTTTGGTACGTGTCAGGCTTCTTTATAATTGATGACGATGCGGATGGTGTATTATCTTTATCAGTATGAACGTCGGGATTGGTTTTGGATATGCACTGGCAGTCTTTGCTTCTCATCATTTCATCAACTGTGGGTATTGGTATTTGCGGCATGGATATATTTTGCGAACCTTGAATTTTATTCAGTGATTTTAATAGATCATTTACAAATTTCTCAAGTTCGTCTCTAAATGCATCCACACCTTTTCTGCAAGTATTGTAATCGGGAAAATTTACTGTTACCAAATCCTTTATGTGCAGTTCATATATGGTTTGTTTACCTGAAATATTATGCTGATATGGTTGAGCAACGCTGATTACCCTGTTTTTTAATTTATTCATCAATAACTGTACGCTTTGATTTACTTCTCTTGACAGTTGGTTCAACATACTTTTATAACTTCTTGTATTATGGCTTTGCGCTGTTGCCACGTAGCAAAAAACAAAGATACCATACAGCAAAAAAATAACTTTAAGTATTGATTTTATTTTCACGGGATTTTGAAGTTTATAAGATGCACATAACTAAAAATTATAAGGTATTTCGCTTACCGAAAATCCTATGCGGTTATCTGTTCCGGCTTCGAGCAATTTGCGCCGCCAATTCATTGCTTCAAAAAAGTCTTTTTCCACACCCAACCCCGTAAGATACATGTTTGACAATTCGTGCATTGCCGTTATGTTTCCGAGATTAGCAGATTTCATATACCAGTTGAAAGCTTCAGTATAATTTCTGTTAATGCCGAACCCGTTTTTATAGGCATTGGCAATTGCATTGAGTGCAGTGGTATTTCCTTTGTTTGCAGCTTCCACATAATATTCCAGTGCAACTGCATAATTTTTAGGCACTCCCATACCTTCGGTAAACATCCATCCCATTCTGCACAATGCGTCCGTATTGCCTTTTTCTGCCGCCTGTCTGCAAAGTTCTTTTGCTTTCTCGTAATCTGTATGTTCTCCTCGTAAGTACAGTGTAGCAAGCTCAATCATTGCATCAATGTCACCCATGTCTGATGCTTTTTTATACCATTCTATCGCTTTAAGTACATCTTTCTGCTTCATTCCAAGTCCATACCTGTACATTATTGCCATATTGCGCATTGCTGTGGTATTATCCTTATTTGCTGAATATTCAAAATATTTTAACGCTTTTTTCCAGTACGAATCGGCATTGGGAACATCCAACCAACTCGTACAATTCAAATATAAATATCCCAAATCATTCATTGCATCGTCGTTTTTTTTAGACCTGGCTTCATAAATTTTGATTAATGGATTATAATTATCTGTTTTTTCCTTAATTTTATCCTTACTGTTTGGTCGGGCAAAAGTAAAACCATTGTGATTGGAATTTACTTTAAACAAATTACATTCTTCAATTTCATCAACAAGAATCTTTTCTCCTTCCTGCATCTTTTGCAACCGGAGTATTTTAACCGTACCTTTCAATCCTGCTTTGGTTGGTTTAAGATTAAAGTCATAGCAGGCATATGTATGAACTTCCATGCTGCCCTTGTTTGCATTCCATTCATTTACTTCCATATCGTGAATGCCGTCAAAATGATCGCCAAATCTGCCCAACAAATCGGAATATTTACCGCCGGCCAAACGAAATAAATTTCCCCAATAACCGTTTGACGATACTTTTTCTTTTGGTATGTATGTATAGTCTATCTCATATTTGAAATTAAATGCATTATTCTCGTCAATGGTTCCTGCGGCAGTAGATGTTACAAATGCATCCAAATAATTATTACTGTTCTGATTCGATGAAAAATAAAACAAAAGTCGAGCTCTGGCTATAGCTGCAGCAGGATAAATTTTAACTCTTATTTCATTACGAATTATATCTATGTCAAGTATCCATGTTTCGCGTCCATCTTCAAGACTGAACAAACCGGAAACCCAGCGTCCTTTTAGATAATTTTCAGAAAAAGCCGCCTCGTCGAAAACGTTTGTTTCTTCAACGGAAACATCGTTCAATGTAATATTTTTATCTGCCTGTGAATTTTCGTCCATTGATTTTAGTTTTTCTTCCAATAGGGATACTTTAACTTTCAAGGTTTTGACATTCGGGTCTTTAGGCTTCAATTCCAAATATTTCTTATAAAAACCTATTGCCGACAAAGCAGAATTATAATCGTTTTCTTCTGCATAAATGTCTGCTAATTTCAAGTATGCATCCGAAAAGTCAGGGTCAATAGAAACAATTTCGTTGTAAAGAGAAATAGCCTCTCCCTTATTCGTTTTTGCTGCTTTTTGTGCTTCTGTATACAAATCTTTTATTTTTTTCTTATTCGCATCTTCAAGCTCTTTTTGCTCTTTAGTTTGCTGATTTTTTTTTGTTCCTTCCTGCGCAAATGATAAATGGTTCATTGCAAGCATTAAAAGGCATAGAATAAATAATGTTTTTTTCATATTTTTTTTGTTTTACGTCCGCTCCTGGGTGGACAGTTTTTGTTTATAATAAATTAATGTTTTTATTTTTTACGGATTGCTTCGGCGTTCCGCCTCGCAATGACGTTGCTTTTTTCGTTTGTAAACCTGACAGGTTTTAAAAACCTGTCAGGTTTTGCTTCTCTTTCTACCAACGTTTTGTCCCCATTGGGACATTTCAATTGACAATTAATAATTAACAGTTGACAATTATTTGTCTTGCTTAATATGTTTTGTCTTCTTTCCAACTTTCTTTATAAACTTTCAACTTTCCAACTTTACAAACTTTATAACTGCTAAGGAATTATCACGCTCATGATTTCGCTCCATGGTCCCTTTTCGCCGCGAGTGTTTTCCCAGCGGAGGGCGAAGTAAACGGTCTTGCCGCGCTGGTCGTGCTCAAACGCCAGCGTAAACGGCGAGTTGGTGTCGATGTTCGAGTGAATAAGCTCGTCCCAGCGCGTGATGGGAGTATCGCTAAGTACCCATGAAATTTCGGCGCCGTGCTGTCCTGCGGGCTTTGCCTTTTTGTGCCTGCTTCCCCTTTCAAAGAAGTGAATCGTTACGCGCCCTATCACCGAAGTATCGATGTCCGTATCGGGCGCATCGGTTGCCACAGGCGAGGGCGTGCGCGTGGTTTTGTGAATGGGCAGTCTCATCGACTTGCGATCTTCGTCGGTAACGGCGGGATTGTAAGTTACATAAGCCTTCAATACCGCACGTATTTTGGCTTCGGCAGCCTTGCGGGATTCCGTTTTTACAAGCACCGCCGCAGAAGTGCGCGTGGCGGGATTTTCGGCTGTTTCAAATTTGGAGGCAAAGTCGCCTTGCAGCGCCGTCAGTTCAGTCATTGTGCCTGCGGGAATTTGCCATGCTGTTGCATGTGTGTTAAGGTAATTGACTGCCGTTTGCAGCCATTCGGCAAATTTGTTGTCCTGTCTTGGAATAAAATCAATATTTTCCATAATAGTAAATTTTAATTGTTATTTAAAAATCTTAATATATTGTTTATCAATTTTTTTACTGTCACAAGTAAATGCTTCACTGTCCTAAATAAATGCTTCGCTGTCCTAAATAAATGTTTTACTGTCTTAAGTAAATGCTTCGCTGTCCTAAATAAATGCTTTACTGTCTTGTGCAAAAATTTTGCTGTCTATTTAAAATTCTCTGTCCGATAATTTACATTATAGGACAATATAAGCACCAATAAATCAAATATATAAATGAGTTTTTAAAAATTTATGAAATTTTATT
>JAISDB010000011.1 GCA_031265155.1 Prevotellaceae bacterium
TATCACAATCCAGTTGGTGGGCAGGTACGACCACGAGAGGTCTAACCGGTTGCGGAAGGGCGTTGTGCCGAGCCTCGTATATGGGTTAGCGTCGCTGTAATAAGGCGTGCCGGAAGAAATATTGTAGTTGCTCCCGATCATCGACCGCAGGGGCGCTATCCAGTATTTCAACGTGATGTTGAGCGCATGTGGCGCCACATAAGGCGGAGCGACTGCTTCCGAAAAATAGTCGTACTGTTTTTTCGTGTGGTTGTACGAATACGTCAACCAGTATTCCAGTAACCCGAAATGATTTTTCCAAAACATATCCACGCCGTATCCGTAGCCGTTTCCGGCATTGGCAAAGGCTTCTGAGCCGTATTGCCCTTGCGCGTAAGTAACGACGTCTTTATACTTTTTATAATAAGCATCTATTTGAAACTTGCTGTTTCTCTTTACATGGCTATACGATACGGTGCCTTTGACAACCGAAGCGAAATCAATATCGTCCGACTGTTTCAGGTAACCCATAGCCGGCAACTGGAAATAATCGCCCACCGACAGGGAAAAAATATTTTTGGAATTAAGGCAATACGCCACATACATGCGCGGAGCGATATTGAATTTCTGCAAATACCCGGCGTATTCGCAGCGCACGCCTACGCTTGCCGTAAGGTTATTGGTCAGGAACAGTTTTACATCGTCGTAGATGCCCAATAAACTGCTAACCGGTTTGGTCGTATAATCCTGCCCCATCGAATACGTTTCCCTGTATGGATTATAAATGAGTTCCACACCCGCAAGGTTAATCAATTTCCGGTATTTGTATTGCAGCGTGATTTTGCTGTGGCTCCACGTGTCTTGCGCAGTCAGCCGGTCGTTTTTCGTTTGCGCATCAGTTACCGAAGTTTTGTCGAACACCACATTTCCGGCTACCGCCACCGACAGCGCATTATTGAAATTGTGATAAAAATTCAGTTGCGCATACAGGTATGTTTGTGTAATGTCGCTTTCCATCGGGATGTGGTCGATATTTTCGTAGGCATATACGCCGCCGGCATGACTGCCGTTGAATTGCGCCGTCATTTTTGTGCGGGGCGAAAATTCTTTGGTCAGGAAAAAATCGGCAGCAATTTGTTGGTAATCCTTTTTCCAGTCGTATTGGTTTTCGCTTAGCCGTTTCGACAGCGCCAGGTTGCTATAATCAAGACTGGTGCGGTAGGCATACGAAGGCTTTTTATCAATATGCGTTACCCCTGCATACACCGACGATACGGCGATGCTGGTTTTGGCTTCCATTTGTTCCCGTTCTTTAGTGTTGAGGTTTACCACGCCCGACAAGGCTTGCCCGAACTCCGCATTGAATCCGCCCGATTGCAGTACAATGCCTTCAAACAAGTCGGAATTGAAGCGGCTGCGCATGCCGGCATTTTTGGACGACGAAGAGTAGGGGTTTGCCACAATCAGGTCGTTGATATATACTTGCGATTCGTCGGAATTGCCGCCTTGAATAATCAGCCGTCCGTCGTTGTCATTAGCCTGCACGCCGGGCAGCACGCGCATGTTTCCGATAATATCAGCCATTGCCGCCGGATTGGTTACAATATCGAACGTGGACATTTGCAGCGTTTGCGCCGAATAGTCGCTGAAACGTCCATGCCGAAAAGCAGAAACAGTTACTGCGCCCAAATTATATACGCTGTCTAATAAAACCACTTTAATGTTTTGCCGTCCTTTGTTCAGCGTCATCGTTTTGGTTTTGTAGCCGAACGATTGAAAACGGATGCTTCGGCTTGGCAGCGTGTCAGGACAGGTGATGGTAAATTTTCCGTCATTGTCCGAAACCGTTTGAGCGAATCCGTGATTAAAGTTTACCTGCACGCCCGGAAGCGGGTTGTTATTTTTATCTACAACTTCGCCTGATAGTTTTGTTTGTGCCGATAATCTAAATCCGTTGCAAATAAAGAAAAACAGAAATAATAAGATATAATTTTTCGCTTGCTTAATCGTAAATTTATTTATAATATAAACCATAATGATAAAAAAAATAACAGGACTGTTTATGATTTTGAAAATGTTTGTTTCTCTATTAAACATACTTGATAATTAATTTATAATCCAATTCATATATTCTGCAAATATATCCGGATACTTTGTAAGAGCTTCGATATGTTTGCCTTCGTATCGCCAAAATTTTTTGACGCATTTTATATCTTCATAAATTGCTTGAGCTTGCTCAATCGGGATAAAATCTTCTTCGGAATGAATAAATAATACTTTAATATTTTCCACATATTTAAAATCTTCTTTTGCCGAATATGGAGAAGTAACGTAAGTTTTTATTGCATCGTGATATTCGGACGGAGAAGTTGCCAATGCTACATCCGTAAAAGAACTCATCATTCCATCGACAACAAGCCCTGCTATTTTTTCATTATTAATTCTTGTCAGGTGTACGGCAATCTGAGTGCCTATGGATGCTCCATAAATAATTAATTTTGAATTATTTATATCTTATCGCCGCAATAATGTATCCAAAAGTAATTGTGCATCGTGAGCGATATTCAAATGAGTTGGCGTTCCTGTCGATTTTCCGTAACCGCGATAATCGAACAGGCAAATCTGAAAATTATCATTTATCAAAGGTTTGAATAACTTTACCCACCTGGAAATATTATTTCCGTTTCCATGAAAGTAAATAACAGTAGCTTTAATCGTTCCGTTCGGTTTTATCAATATCGAATGAACGGTATCGTTGTCCACAGTAAGAAAAATATCCTGATAGTTTAAAGAATCAATATTTACCCAATCTTTGTCGGGGAAATAAAATTTTTCATCCATTTGGGCAAACAGACTTTGCCAGCAAAAGAAAAATATCACAATAATAAAATATTTTTTCATTGAAGTTTTTCCTTTTCCATTAATTCGGCTATTTTGCGCTCTTTCCATGCTTCGCCCCACAAGCCGCGCCTGCAAATACTGAGTCCGTGGCACAATAATCCTATTCCCCAGCCAAACAGCGGCCAGAAAAACCACCAGTGGTGCGGCGAAGACAAATAGTTGATTAAAAATAATCCTGCATTGACCATACAATAGGTCAGCAGGTGAGAATAAAATCCGCGCAGTTCTTCTACCCTGCGTTCTGCCCGCGTACGGGCGCTGTTGTTAATTTGTTCCATGTTTTTTTATACTTTAAAATTAATTTCACGCCGCAAAGATAAATAAGTTTATGATATAAACCAAATTTATTTGAAAATATTTTTTTGACGATCAATCACTCGCCCCCTGATTTTGAAAAAAAGTACCGTGTTTCGGTTTTGATTTTTGAAAAATTACTTTATATATGTTTTCGGATTTTTTCTTATTTTTCCAATAGCCAGTCGATTATATTTTTCTTTTGTATGCCTTCAATAATAGCATTGTCGTAATCAAGCGTCAAGAGATATTTTGGGTAATGGTCTTTTATGTTGCTAAATGACGAAAACTCCCGGTTGAATGTTTTTTCGTCACTAACGGTGTAGGCTACTTGATAATATTCCCGCTCATTGCTGGCTTTTTGCACAATAAAATCAACTTCCCTGTCTTTGTTTTTACCGACAAAAATCTTACCGCCACGTCGCAAAAGTTCCAAATAAACTACATTTTCCAATTTATGTCCTAAATCGGTATCGTATTTATTGGCATGTGTGATGTTTTTCAAACCCAAATCAACGACGTAATATTTTTCATTTCTTGACAACAATTCCCTGCCTTTAATATCGTATCGGGGAACAGCATACAAAATATACGCTTCTGTCAGGTAGTCGATTAATTTAATAATGGTATTGTGCGAAATCTTTTTATCGGAATTTTTGTTCAGCTGTCCGGCAATATTGGTGGGAGAAACCAAAGAACCGACAGAATCGAATAAAAATTCAATGACACGCTGTAAATTGCCGTATTTTCGTAACTTATGCCGTTTGACAATGTCTTTTCGGATAACCGTATCGTAAATAGACTGCAAATAATCATTGACAAGTTCAGGAGCTGTTTTTGAAAGATTAACGGCTTCGGGGAAAGCGGAATTGTTGAGAAACTGCCGAAACAGACGGTCGGTATTCTTTTCTTCGGGGAAAGCAAGCGTATATTCGGCAAAAGAAAACGGATGCAGATTGATAGCGATGTAACGGCCCGTAAGCAAAGTAGCCAGCTCGCTCGACAGCAAATAAGCATTAGAGCCTGTAATATAAAGGTCGATGTTTTTCCTGACAAACAAGCCATTGACAAGCTTTTCAAAATCAGTTATCAGCTGTACTTCATCCAAAAAAACGTAATTCTTTTGACTGTATTTTATTTTTGACAGAATCTCGTCATAAAGCACAGTCCAGTCATTGAATTTCATATTTTCGCGTTCCTCAAAATTAAAGGCCACGATGTTGTCTGCACTTATTCCCGATGCCAGCAATTCGTTACGAAACGCCATCAACAGCGTGGATTTTCCGCAACGGCGCACGCCTGTGATAACCTTGATTAAATCATGGTCGCGAAGCAGCCACAGCTTTTTCAGATATACTTCTCTTGCTATCATAACATAAAATTTTTGTAAAGATACGATTTATTGACTAAAAATGCAATTTTTGCAGTTTTCGTCATTATTTTTTGAATGGACAAAAAACGATAACCTGTTTTTGCGGATTTTGTTGTTTTTTTACAAAGGGAAACTTGTATGTAGGTATTTACTTTATGTATGTCTTCAAGTTTTTCACATAATTGTCGAACGCATTTACGCCTTTGGCTGTTATTTTGCAAACAGTGCGGGGCATTTTACCCTGAAAAGTTTTTGTAACTTGAATGTATCCTGCTTCGTTCAACTTGTCGATTTGCACGCTCAGATTGCCCGATGTGGCGCCGGTTTGCGCTTTCAAATAGACAAAGTCGGCTTCCTCTACGCCCAGCAGTAACGACATGACCGCCAAACGCAGCTGCGAATGTAACAGGGGATCAAGGTCTTTAAACATGCGTGTTTTTTGCTAATTTATTCAATTTATATCCGGGAATAACAAATCCGATAATCATGCATATTGCCAAAATAAGGAATTGCACCAGTACGCCGTTTCCACGAAATAAAATGATGGCTAATGCGCAAGCCAGCGAACCTGTCCACATGGCAATCGCCCCGTTCAGGAAAGGACGGAAGCGGCAAAGTTTTGCCGTGATGTATTCTCCGACAGCCGTTATAAGCATAATAATCGGATTAATAAGTTGAAAAAAATGGTTGTATTCCTTTAAAGAATAAGATAATCCGAAAATTATCAACAGAAAAATAACATTGGAAATACCGAAAGCCCTCCATACGGAGGAGATAATATTATCGATATGGGATTTTACAATAGCCGTACGGTCTTTTTTACGGTGCAACATGAAAGAGCCGATCCATGCCGGCAGCATAATCCACCAGATATTAAATGAATAATTCAGCGGCAGCGACATGCCATGAAGGATAAAGACCAGTGCAATGTTCAGCAAAGCCGCAAGTGCAACCATGCATCCCCAGTAAATCATAAATGTTCCTGCACCCTTTTGGATGTTGTTCCGTGCGCGGTCAATCATTTCGCTGATTACCGCCAAACTTTCCTGTTCTGTAAATTTAGTTTCCATAATTTTTGACTGAAATATTTTACGGCGCAAAGGTAAACATATTTATAATGTAAACCAAATTTATTTAATGTTATTTGTTAGAGTATTGGTATAAACAAATTCCATCCCAAAAATTTCACTGAAATTTTGCACCATCAATGCTTTTATTTCATCAAAATCGACTTTGTGCCGTATTTCTTTTTCAATTGATGTTACTCCTTTGTCAACAAAGCCGCATGGATTGATATAGCTAAAGTAATTCAAATCGGTATTTACGTTCAACGCCAGACCGTGCATTGTAACAAATCCCGAACATCTAACGCCTATTGCGCATATCTTGCGCGCCGCCTGCGTGCCGGCATCAAGCCAAACTCCAATAGCTCCTTTTATGCGTCCGCATTTTATTCCATACGTGCCTGCTGTTCGGATAACCACTTCTTCCAGCCGATATATATATTCCTTAATTCCCGTTTCAAACATATCAAGGCGAATAACAGGATACACGACCAATTGCCCATATCCATGATAGGTAATATCGCCGCCTCTGTCGACCTTAATAAATTCGGCATTTTTTGCTTTCAACTGAATAGCATCAATCAGCATGTTTTGCATGTCGCCATTGCGACCTATAGTATATACGTGAGGATGCTCAACCAGCAGCAAATAATTTATGCTCGATTTTCCAAGACGTTTTTCTTCTTTCAGCCGTTCGAGCAACAGTTGCTGTTTTGCCCACGCATCGCGATAATTCAATGTTCCCAAATCTATCAATTCCGTTTTTATCATAATAATAAAGCTATAAAATTTGTAAAGGCATGCCGTTTAATTCTTAACATGCCGTTCGGCGTGATAACTCGACCTTACCAGCGGACCGCTTTCAACATGAGCAAATCCCTTTGCCATGCCAATGTTGCGAAATTCTTCAAATATTGCAGGATGCACGTATTCAACCACTTCGATATTCGACTTTGAAGGACGCAGATACTGTCCGATTGTAATAATGCTGCAGCCAGCCTCAAGCAAATCGTCCATTGTTTCGACAACCTCGCTGTGCGTTTCGCCAAGTCCGAGCATAATTCCCGATTTGGCTGCTGTGCCCGAAGATGCTACCCGACGTATAAGCGACAGCGATGTTTCGTAAGTCGCCCTGCTGCGTATGTATTTTGAAAGCCGTTTCACTGTTTCGAGATTATGCGAAATCACTTCCGGATGCGTTTCTATAATCAAATTTATCAGGTTTTCTTTACCTTGAAAATCGGGAATTAATACTTCCATTGTAGTATCGGGATTTTTTTTTCTTACGGTTTTTATCACCTCAATCCAGTGCGACGCTCCACAATCGGCAAGGTCATCTCTGTCGACAGATGTAATTACAACGTGTTTCAGCTTTAATAATTTTACGGAATCTGCAATATGTTCGGGTTCGCTTGCATCCGGCGGCAGCGGCTTTCCTGTTTTTACGCTGCAAAATTTGCATGAACGGGTACAGATATCTCCGCATATCATAAATGTAGCCGTACCGCAATCCCAACATTCTCCCTGATTGGGACATTTTCCGCTTGCGCATATCGTATGCAGCTGATGCCTGTTTAATATGTTGCTTAGCTGTACCGAAAGTTTACTGTGCTGTAATTTTATTTTCAGCCAATCGGGCTTTCTTTGTTCAATCGACATAATTAATTTATCCGTGTTTGATTACAAAGGTACAAAAAGTTAATGAAGAACAATTATTATACAGATTAGTATTTAATTAGCTGTTACTTAGTCGTTCCTTAAAAAGTATATTTTTCAGAGAAAAAAGCGAATAAAGATATTTTTTCTGTTAATTCGTCTTGATGCAAAGTAACCAAGCGAAGCTTGCGAACACCAAATAAAAATAAAAACAGCGTGAGCAAAAGGTCAAGAGCAGCCGACGCTATACGCCAACTCCGATTTACGACTGCGACCTGTGGGAACGCCGCTTGCTCAACGTGCTATTAATTTTTCTGCATGTTGATGAAAAATTTACCGACATGCGAGAACAGAAGTTGATTGGCAAATAAAAACATTATTTAGTCGCTCCTTAAAAAGGGGACAAATCATTTATTAACAAATAATTATAAATGAAAATCAGAGGAAAAAATTGCAGAGTTTTAATCAATACAGACATAAAACTCTGCAAATATTAAAAAATCTTATTTTCTCTTCTTTTGTCTTGATACAAAAGAAGCAAAAAATCAAGGCGAGACTTCTCGGCGACCCGCTAACGTCTCGACGGCTAACGGAATTAATGTCTCGCTACGCTTGACGGAATTCCGTTTTAACGCCGCCTTCGCCGAGCGGGTTCCCCACCTGCGAAGTCTATGCCGTTTTTACTTGCTAATCTACTTTTGTTTTTGCATGTCGGTAAATCTTTCAAATAGTCAGCATGCAGAAAAATTAATAGAACGTTGAGCAGGCGGTGTTCCCACAGGTCACAGCCGTAAATCGGAGTTGGCGTATAGCGTCGGCTGCTCTTGACCTTTTGGTTACTTTTGCGTCAAGGCAAAAGTAACAGAAAAACATCTTTATCATCTCTGAAAAATATACTTTTTAAGGGACGACTATTTATTTTGCAGGGTTTTATGTCTATTTTGATTAAAACCATGCATGTTTGCATGGATCTTTCCATTTTGGGCGAAAATAAAAAGAGGCTGCCGTTATTTTTCAGACATCCTCTTTATTTACTGCCAATACCAAATTAATGGTAACAATAAAAAACAATTATTTTGCAAAAAATGTTTTTACCTCCTCGCTGTCAAGAATTTCTTCTTTAAAAGCATACGCGCCTGTTTTGGGTGATTTCACCATTTTTATACATTTTACGTTTTTCTTAGCGCTTTTATCTCTAAGGGTTGCAACCGCTTTCTTTGCCATGACTCAAAAATTATTTAATTTCTCTGTGAATAGTTACTTTTTTCAGATATGGATTATATTTTTTGCGTTCCAATCTGTCGGGATTATTTTTTTTATTTTTTGTGGTAATATATCGTGATATTCCGGGAACTCCCGATTCTTTCTGTTCGGTACATTCCAGTATTACCTGAACTCTTGCATCTTTACTTTTCTTTCCCATTGTTCAATCTCCTGTAGTTGTTTTAGTAAATATTAATCAAACCTTTTTCCTGAGCATCTTTCAACGCAATTTTCAATCCTTTTTTGTTGATTGTGCGAATACCTGCAGCCGATACTTTAAGCGTAACAAAACGTTTTTCATCCTCAAGCCAAAAACGTTTTGTTTTAAGATTGGGACAGAATTCTCTTTTGGTTCTGCGTTTCGAGTGCGATACATTATTTCCTATAATAACGCGCTTTCCTGTAATTTGACAAATTCGTGACATCTTTTATAGAATTTATTCTGTTTTCAAATAGCTTTATTATTAAAATGAAATTTTAATTTTCAATTTTAGCCTGCAAAGGTCGTAATTTTTTTTGGATATGCAAATTTTTTTCTGTTTTTTTTACAATTTATTTTATCTGCATTATAAAATTATGGTATTGTACCGGTTTTTCAGATGAATTTATTTGCCTGATATTTAAAATAAAAAAGATGTGCAAAACCTAAATTATGCACATCTTTATTTGTTGCAAGAAATATTTTGTGTCAGTTAATCTTTTTAGAAGATATATTTAATTCCAAATACTGCTGTCCAATACGATGAATTATTATATTGTAATGTTTCCGTCAAACCTGTACGCATTGTATATTTCAAAGTATAATTATTGCTTGCGCTCGGATAATCAACACCATTCTGTCCGCCATATACGGTCAAGAATTGATATTGAGGACTTGATGAACTGCCCAAAACAGTGGTTCTTTGCACTCCCCAGTCCTTATTCAAAAGATTCAGGAAATTATCAATATCAAAGCTAAAGCGCAAGGTATGTGAGCGTCCGTTTTTCTGGAAAACTTTTATATCGTGCGAAATTGAAAAATCCAATTTATGTACGAATGGAGTAACAGCGCCGTTGCGTTCTGCATATTCGCCACGATGTTTGCTCAGATACGAGTCTTGCGATATGAATGCATCCATTGCCAGCCATGCTTCTTCAACGCTTGCAAAATCACCTTTCTGCAAATGACCATCTACTTCGGAAAAATTTCTTGGTATATATATCAAATCGTTAGCAGAGCTGAAATCATTATTGGCATCGCCTGAATATGTGTATGAATATCGGAACGGACGATACATTTGATATACCAAACCGAAGCTTGTTGCCGAATTTTTGCTCCAGTTTGCTGTATATAAAGCAGAAGCAAGCAAACGACCGTCAAACGACGAGGCATTATATCCCATTTCCTGCGAGTTGGGGTCGATAGCCTGACGATATTGCCATGCCGAATATGCTACGGACGATGAGCCATCGGTCAAACCTTTTGATACGCCTGTTGTAAATGATGCATTCAGGTATAAACCTTTCAACAATCCGTCATTAAATGTTTTTTGTATTTGCGCCGTGCCGAAGAATGCATAACCCTTGCTGGTGTTGCGCAACATTACAACGTGGTTTGCCTTTTTGTTGTTATGAGGCTGATCGCTATAATATGAGCGGTTATATGCAGGGCGAACATTTCTACCGCTGCCATCATTTACGTAATGATCCGTTTCAACGATACCTATGTTGTCATGATAAATAGCATTAATATCTTTTGAATACAGTAATTCAATTGTTGCAATCCAGCCATCGCCGAACTTGTAATCGGCAGCTATATTGGTTTTCCATAAGGTAGGATATTTAAATTTAGGATCGGTAATTGAAATATCCGATCGAGTTGCGGTACCATTGGCAGGCTTATATGTATCAAAACTTCCGGTAAAGCCAAGAGTAGATAAAGCAGCTCCGCTAACATTAATATCTCCAAACAGTATCCCATTGTTGCCTGCCTGATTGCTTAACCAGACATAAGGAGGAGTACCTGTGAATAAACCCGTACCTCCGCGTATTTGCAGTTTGTCTTCGAGTGTGCGGTAGTTAAATCCAAAGCGGGGCGAGAAGAGCGGTCGAGCATTAGGATATTTCGATACATCAACACTGATTTCATCTCTGAATACTTCTTTAGCCAGATCGGGATTTTCGGGAAGGTCTGTAGTAAATATAGGCAAGTCCATACGCAAGCCGAAAGTAATATTAAGGTTATCGTTTATTTTCCACTTATCCTGTACATAAAATCCGAGTTGAAGCACATTTACTTTTGCAAAGGGGAAATTGTCGCCAATTGCATATTTTTGACGGTAAGATGTATTTCCTGTAGAAGCTGAATTTGTTATTCCATCAACTGTTGAAGCAAAACCGTAATTTACTGGGTCATAATTGTTAATATCAAAACCTGCTATATTGCCATTATGCGACTGTAAATAATCTTGTGTAGCCAGTACGTTGAATTTGAAATCATCTATAGTTTTAAAAACCCATGCACCCGGATAATTTTGTGCATAACCATTAACGAAAGCGCGATAATCGCTTTGAGTTCCTATTGTTATCTGGTGTTTATTCAAAGTGATTATGAAATTATCCTGTATTTGGAAAATATCTGTATCCAGTTTATTGTTATACGAATTTCCTTCGGTTCCGAAAGTAGTGTAAGCCTGATTGTTACCATTTAAAATATCTACCTGCGGGAAGAAACCGCCATCCATATCGCGGAAATCTCTTATTGACGAATACCCGATTTTAAAATAATTAGTCATTTTACTGTTAATTACAGTATTTAAATCTGCTATGACTATATTAAAGTTACTGTTGGTACGGTAAAAAGTAGAAGAAAACGGTATTGAATACTGGTTGGGGCCACGTCCGTTTGTCGGTGCGCCCGAAGTAGAAGGGTTGTTTGTATTAAACGATTTCAGGTAATAATACTTTAAACTGAATTTATTTTTGTCGTTAATATTCCAGTCCAATCGCGCGGTTAACCTATCGGCTTCGGTATTTCGTTTTGACAAATCGAAACTTCCAGGGCTGTAATTTAAATTTGTCTGTAAAAAACTTGACAAATCCTGCAAAACAGCTGCATCTACTACCGAATTGGCTGTTGTATAATTTATCGGGTTTTCCTGACGGTCCATTTCTGCATTCAAGTAGAAAAATAATTTATTTTTAATAATAGGACCTGAAACGCTAATACCATATTGACGATTTGTAAATTCGGATACAGGTAAAATGTCATCTTTGATTCGATAGCCTCTTAAATCGGGACTTTTAGTATAAGAATATGCAGAACCGTGAAACTCGTTCGAGCCTGATTTGGTCACGGAATTTATGCCTGCTCCCGTAAAACCGCCGTTTCTCACATCAAAAGGAGCTATCATTACCTGAACCTGTTCCAGCGCTTCCAATGAAATAGGTTCAGTGCCGGTTGCTCCAAGCGCAGAGCTTAATCCGAATGAATTATTAAACGAAGCTCCATCTACTGTTACATTGTTAAAACGATAGGATGCTCCGCCAAAGCCGCCGCTACTGCTCATTGGCGTTAATTTTGTGAAATCGCTTAACGAGCGGTTTATTGTCGGAAGCTTATCCATTTTTTCGCGTGTAATGATTTCCTGAGCGCCTGTTCTGTTGGATGAAATTGTTGAATTCTGAGTTCCCGTAACCACTGCTTCACTTATCATTTCCGCATCTTCCGATAAAACTATATCTAATTTATAGTCTTCACCCAAAGTAAGAGAAATGTCATCAATCGTTTTTGTTGTATAACCTACAAAAGAAACTTCAACAACGTAGGGACCTCCTATACGCGTAGTTGTAATAAAATAACTGCCGCTTTTTTGCACAAAATTGTAATACACCGAACCCGAAGGTACGTGAGTAGCTTTTACGGTTGCTCCTTCAAGAGCTTCGCCTTTTGAATCTTTAACTGTTCCGCTAAGCGAACTCGTAGTTACCTGAGCCGAAACAAACGTTACTGTTCCTAAAAAGAAACCAATAAATACAAATAATTTTAAAACTTTTTTCATATAATTTTTATTTATAAATGTTGTTTAATTTTGTTTAATGTCATTTTTGAGACGCAAAGGTATTATAAATAAAAATACAAAACGGTTACAATGGAATTAATAATGAATGTCAAAATAAAAATATTGCATAAGAAATTAGTTTACAAACAAATAAAATTAAAAGGCAATTTTAAAAAGTTATCAACAATTAAAAATGAATATTAAAATTTTGATCTTTTCCATAAGTCATATTCAAAATTACAATCCCCTGATGAAAGTGTACCACAGTTCATCTCTCATTTTACTCCACGCATCAAGCGTTTCGTTCGAGAAATCGATGACATACTTTGTCAGATATTCCCGAACCGGCTGTTTGCCATGTTCCTTTAACAGTTTTATTGATTCGCTATCGACTGTAGCCTGCTCGTTAAACAATTTATCTTCAAAGTCATCACGCGCTTTTTCAAGTTTTTTGCGCGATTCCTGCCAGCGAACTGTTGCCAGCTTGTTTGCCTGCCGATATGTCCATGCTGCAGCCTTGTCGATAAATCGCTTGTGTCCTGAAATTCGGAACTGTTCGGGAGTTTGCAGAATATTTGCATAAACAGGAAAACGCGGACTTTGAGCAGGATTGTCGTTTGAAAAATAAGCCACGCAGGAAATTTCGTCCGGAAGCCAGCTGCGAATCTGAATTACATGAGCATATGCGCACTGAGGCACGGCAATATTGCGCACTCTCATAACAGTACTGTCTTTGATGGCATTTATGCTTGCTATCATTTGAGTAGAAAACCACGGATTGGCATAAGCGCTTTTTACTGTTTCCATTTCGTCGCTATCGCGTTTTTTTTGTTTTATCAACAGATTTTTGGTCATGTCATGTTCAGTATCTTCGTATGTCGAACGAAAGAATTTAAGAACATCGCGTGCCGATACCGGTTTTTCGGGTTTTACCGAAAACGGCAGTTCTTCATCCTGTAACGACAGTTTCAACGATGGAGCGACAGAACTTAATACAAACCACTCGCGTATTGAAAAGGGCTTTTTGCCGCTGTATGCTTTCCAGAATTTGAATGTTGACTTTCCATCCCATAAATTCAATTTTCGTGCAACCTCAAATACATTGTCCGACGCCATGAAATTTTCACTGTCATCCAAATTTATTTCTGCAATGCGCGGGATATTTGCAGATACTCCTACATGGTCGTCGGGAATACGGCGAGCTGCCCACACGCCGCCTGTTTTATCCTTGCCTTCGCCGAAAATCTCGAAATGCCAGACTTCATTTTTATCGGCAACAGTAAGACATTCGCCGGTATCGGCGTATCCGTATTCTTTCACAAGTTTTCCCATGAGCAAAATTGCCTGACGCGCCGTGGTACAGCGCTGCAAAACTATGCGCTGAAGCTCTTCGATATAAAACATTCCATTTTCATTTTCAAGCTCCTTGCGCCCTTCGATAGTGGTTTCGCCTATTGCCAGATTTTTCTCATTCATACATGGATAGGCGGTATAAAGAAATGCAAATGTTTCTTCGAC
Organism: Prevotellaceae bacterium; assembly: GCA_031265155.1. Classification (GTDB taxonomy): domain Bacteria; phylum Bacteroidota; class Bacteroidia; order Bacteroidales; family UBA932; genus JAIRKV01. The sequence continues at coordinate 14,088 of JAISDB010000011.1, forward strand.
TTCGGGAATTTCGCCCTTGACTTTTAATACAACTTCAAAATCTGCAAGCGAAGCCGTATCCGGATTTGTTTGCCTGCTGTTGTCTGCAAGCTGTATTTGCGCAATTTCATCCATGCTTTCGGTGAATAATGTTCCTTTCAATATTTTGGTAAGCGTTCCCTTTTTGTGTTTTTGAGCCGGCACAATATCCATCCACGACCTGTAGCGCCCATCGCAGGTGTGACTTGTGATAACTGAACCATCGGCGCTTGCCTTATTGCCGACCATAATGCTTGTGCAGCTTCCGTAAAATTCTGCGTCGTCGCACTGGCAGCGAAGATTTATCGCTATTGACGAAATTAAAACTGCTGATAGAATAATTTTTTTCATGTTTTATTAATTTATTTTTTATCAATTATATTCTTTCCTATTGCGCATTGCAAACATTGCCTGCTGTTGCAGTATGCTTCTTTCAAGTGAATAAGCGACTGCGAATAAAAGGCGTTTTCGACTTTTACGCCGACGCTTTCCCATCCTTCAATTATACTGTTTTTTTCAGGCGGAATGATTTCGAGCAAATCAAACGCCTTTTTCGACAGTCTTTCTTCGCCTTTGGCTTTTCCGTATGCAAAAAGATATGGAACGACAAGGTTTATGATAATTTTTTCTGCCGATTTTTTTCCAAACGATTTTAGGCGTTTGCCTGTTTGCAGTCCGAAATTATAATGCGAATCCCAGTATTCGGATGCGCTGAATTCAAAAAACCTTTTTAATTCATCGGGCTTTTCGGATGCTGTTATTTTGGCAAGCAGTCCATCGGTCTGCGTCAAGAATTTTGACAGCTGGGCAATTCTGACTGTCGGAAAATTTGCAGGACGCAGCCGCATAAATTTCCACAGATGCTTTTCAACAGGTTTAAGTTTGAACTTGCTTCGCAAAAATTTATATTCTTTCTGTAATTGCGCCTGATAATCATCAACAGGCGATTCGTTTAAAAATCCTGCCTGACCGAAAAGCAGTGCTTCAATTTGAAAAACCGAATCGCGATGCCTGTTTATTGCGGCAAGCGGAGTTGACTGCGCTAAAAGTTCAAATGGCAATGCGTTTGCACCAAAGCCGAACGAACGAAAAAGCAGACGGTAAAACACTTCCTTTAAATCATTTTTTGTATCTGCTAAAATTCTGCATATATGAGATGAACGCTGTTCAAGCCTCTCAACCATCATGCGATTGAGCAAATGCCTTACTTTGAACGCATCCATATTACCGATGTAATTTTGACATGCTATCCACGTTTTAGAGTCCAATAATTCGCCATAACGCTTTTCCAGTATTGAATCGTATTGCATTTCAAAAGCAGGTATTTTGCTTCCATCGTTGCGAAAAATATCACAATCGGCATTTTTTACAACATGAAGAATGACGTTTTCGTACGATTTATCACTGCTGTGTTTATGTCGGTTCCAATCGGACGCATTTATGTGAATTTCAATATTTCCTGCCCAAATTATTTTACCTATTTTTATTTTTGCATTAAAAAAATCAGGTCCTGAATCTCTGTTTAAAATTCCAGAATTCAAAACAGTAATGCTTTGGTTATCGGCAGTTTTTACCGAATCTTTATTAAACAAGCCAAATCGCCATATAAATTGCAGAAAATCTTCGTTCATTAATGTTTCATTTAAGCACAAATTTACTGTTTTTTTTATATTTATGATATTTGTCCGTATTTTTTTATACTTTTGCACTTCAAAATCGGGGTGTAGCACAGTTGGTAGCGCGCTACGTTCGGGACGTAGAGGTCGGATGTTCGAGTCATCTCACCCCGACAAATGCCACAAGGTATTGAAAATGAATTAATTGTAATTTTTCTGAAATTGAAAAAATACAGGAAAATACAATTAAATACAATTAAAATTAAGTTGTTGGATACTACGCATTTACTTTCTGAAAAAAAATTAAAGGAAAAAACAATGCGTAGAAAAAAATTTTGATCTTACCGAAGCTGTGCGACAGAAAGGGAGATATTGACAAAAAATGGTTTGTTGAATTGTCGCAACGCAATCCTAAAACAGGCGAAATGATTAGATTTCGCACCGAAAGATTTGATAATATCAATATTAATTCGTTTACGACGGTTGCCGATCGTTATACGTTTGCCGAAAAAATTATAAATGATTTTAAACGCAGATTACATAACGGCTGGACAATATTCAGCGACACGGAAACATTCGTTTATGAAGACCAAACGCAATATTCGCATGAAGCTCGCGTGTATATATAAGCGTATGGTCGATTCTAATCTGACTGCCGTATATTGGCTGTCGCGTTATATCAAAGAAGAATTAAATCAATCGGGATTGAGTTCCGAAACATTATCCACATACACAAGCCGCTGCCGTATTTTCCGCATGTGGATTGAGTCAAAGAACTACTCACATCTTGATATAACAGCGATTGATAATCCGAAAATCATTGAATTTTTCACATATCTGCGCAACGAGCGCCATATAGCAAAGCGAACATATAATTCTTATATTGAAATACTTATTGCATTTTTCGAGTTTATAAAAAAGCCTCCGAAAAGGAGGCTTTCGGTTTATGAAACAAAAAATCAGAAACCGAATGACATTAGGTGTCAAACAGTTTTCTTTTCCTTTTTTGTATATATATACAAGAGAAGGAATTACAGCGAGAATTGCCAGCCACCCAAAGTGAGTATCGGCGGCAAATGTTACAATAACGGCGTTGATTGTACCGATTAGCATCAGTCCCAATAATAAGAACCATGCGAGTTTGAGTAAAATTTTCTTCATGTCGTTTTTCATTTTTTAAAGAATTTATATATGTAAATTATTTCACTTCAATATACTCCGTATACACAATCCTGCTGTGCGGGTTTTTGCTCATTATTTCCTGCCGGATTGCCTTTGTCCCGAAACGGAAAACCAAAAACCACTTCGGTATCCTGTGGATTACCTGAATTAATGTATCAACAGAACGAATGTTATAGGTCGCCAATCCGTTGTTTTCGCAGCCTTCCACGCTCAGCCATGCATCCCTGTAGTCTATGCACTGCAGCGTGTCTCTGACGGTTGCGCTGTCGGCAACGCGATAAATAATGCTGTCCCTTATCAGCGTGCGTATCTCGTATTGCGTTTCCGTTGCCGTTTGGCTTACCGACTGCACCCGCTTCAATTTTATGTTCAAATCTTTTATCTGTTGAGATAAATCGGCATTGTAGCGTTCAAGTTCCGATTTAGTCATGTACAATCGGTTAATTCCCGCAGCGTTCAGGCTTTCGTTGACTTTGTAGAGTTTAATATCGGAGTAAAGAACTTCGATATTGTCTTCTAATCGTGCGTTCTCTTTAAGCAATCCGCCGCACTTGCTCACGCTGCCAAGCAATGCCGTAAACAGCGCCAGCGCCACCCAGTATATCCAGCTTGTTTTCATATCTCTTTTATTTGTTTAATTGTTAATTAATAATTATTAATTGCTTTCCATCTCTTTGACTTGCCGCAAATAAAAAAGCGGCAAACCGCATACTGGATTTACCGCTTATGAAAAGCAACGTACAGACAACCAAACGTTATGATATGCCGTAGAGTATTATTTCATCACCGTAATCATTGAAATTGTTTGGAATATCATTCTCTTGTATTTCTATTCTGGCATACGTAATCAGCGTTAAGTCGGGTTTTTCTGTTGTGTACTTACCTTCTCTTGTTTCACAAATAAAGCCTATCGCTTTATCTGCTTCTTTTTCAGAAACTACTGTATTTGTCATAATTATATTATTTAAATGTTATTTTTCTTTTCGATTGTGTTTCAATTTGGTTTTTTATAGGCTTCAAATCTATTGCAAAATTACAACCTAAATTATCGCATATTAAAACATCATTGTCTTGTATTTTATTGTTGATGGGCAATTTTAACTGTTTTATCTTATTGCTGTCAACATCAAAGTAGCCGGGTATTTCGTGTTTTTTTCCACATTTTGAACAATTAATACTTAATACTTAATACTACCCGCTCTACTGCATTTTGTTTATTTGATATTGGAAAAGGCATTGGAATTGGCAGGTTAGCATTTGATATGGCTGTCCTTGTAATTTGAAAATCTTCCCAACAATACAGTTTATAATCGGTTGAAGTATCAAAAATCAATCTAATTACAGTTTTTATTCTATAAACAATATTTGCAAGTTGTGGGTTATTGTCAATATTCTCAATAATTAAATACCCTTTCAAATCATCTATCTTTAAAGAGCGTCCGTGTGTGCGCCAATTCATATGATCACACAATGTTTCTGCAACTTCTTTTGCACGTTGGTTTTTCATTTCAGATGTAACCATTTTATGCGTCGTTTGTGTGGTCGTCCAATTTTTGAATTTGTATTTTTCCAACCAGCCCTTTACGAGGTCTTTCGCAAACTCCAAAGAATTAATAACTCCGTAAATTTCGCCAGGTGAAATTTGAGCAACCATTATAGCATCAAAGGGATTTAATCGACCGCTCTTGGCAGCTTCATCTCTTTTTGCATCAACCCATGCTTTATAATCGTGAGCAGAAACGACAGAGCGACCTATTTTTATTTGAGCATCTATTGGTCCCAAACTTCCTGTTTCACACATATAAATATTGTCGCCAGATAATGCTAAAATAGTTCCTGCACTTTTGGCTTCGCCCGCAATTACAAAATTAACCTCGTTAAACTTTTTTCGTAAGAATTTTGCAATGTCCTCTGCTGTCTCGCCACTGCCGCCGGGAGTTTCAAGGTATACATCAATTTGTGCTTTGTCTGATTCTCGCAAAATATCCTGAATAGTATAAAAATCGTCTTGCATTAAGCCGACATCAATACCACGTCTTCCTTTATTAAAATCCGTAGCATAAATAAAAAGATTGCGACCGGTAAATGTATTATATTGACCAAGCAGTGCTTTAAGTTCGGCTTTTAATTCAAACACTCCCCACCGTTTCGATATGTATTCATTCAAAATACTTGACATAGTTTTTAATAATCAATTTTTTGATATGTAGCATAAAGTTATTTTCCGCACAAAACTACATAAAAAATCTCAAGAAATAAGAATTTAATTAAACTTTTAAGCAATTTTTTATCTTATTTCACTTAGTACATGACAAAAATTTGATGTATACTTAGAATTATTTGAATATCAACAAAATATGCTTTGTTTTTATTTGGAAATGACCTTGAAAATTCGTATCTTTACGACTGGTTTCCAAT
>JAISDB010000044.1 GCA_031265155.1 Prevotellaceae bacterium
AGATCTTCATAAAGTTCCGGTGGGAGAACTTGTGGCAGGCACAGAAAGCCTTGACGGTCTTGAACGTGAGGCTCTCCTTGCGCTTAATCCGCTCGTACTCCTCGATGCAACCCAACATCCGATGGGCTAAGGTTTGCGATAGTAAAAATGAGTTTGTCATGATAATTCTTATTACGTGTCAAAGATATAAAACATGTAACGAATTATTTGACTTTTACAGCAATGACGTTTCGCTGGGCTTTCGAGAAACTTTCAATGTCGGTAGAAAAACAAACCTAACCTGACAGGTTTTTGAAACCTGTTAGGTTGACATTATGATCGCTCATTCATCAGTCGTAACTACTTCTGCTTTCTTAAACCACAGTTGAAAAAATATTTTTTAAAAAAATTTGTATAATTCGGAACGTTGTATTATGAAAATATTTTTATAATTTCGCACCCGATATACAAACAAAAAATATTTTGAATATGATGTAGAAAAAATGCGTTAAAGCGCACAAAGAAAGATATGTAAAAATAGCATTTGCTATATTCTTGCTCTGAAATTTCGACATTTTAAGAATTACAAGAATAAGTAATGAATGTTCGTAGAAATGCGGGCTTACTTATTTGTAATTCGGGTAGTCGAAAACCTCAGGGCGGATATTTAAGTCCGCTTTTTTATTTGTATATGATTGAAAAAAATCCGACGACGGCTCGACCGCCAAAATATAAAAAACAGAACGACAACTGTTACCGAAACAATGCGGAGTGAAACTGCAAAAACACTTATAATAATACGGCAGGAAAGAGCAGAAACTTTCTAAAAAACGGGCGGATTATTTCCTGCGAAAAGCCATAAGAGTAGCAGGAAAAAATAAAATTTTAACTAAAAACCGATGAGTCGATGGTATATAACCGACACAAATTATTTATGAAAAAAATATTAGTAATTTTAGTAGCTGTGATTGGCTTTGGATTTAGTACAATCGCACAAACTCGTTTATGGAACGGTTATTATGAATCTAAAGATTCTAATGGAAATGTAAAGATTACAGATGCTAATGGAAAGCATATTTATTTGGGATTTGCCATTAGAAAAGTTGAACTTCTAAGAAATGGATGGTGGAAAACAATAGATCAAGATGGACGATTAGGTTTGCGCAAACCTGATGGTTCAAGTGGTTTTTATTTAGGTCTTGGACCTAGAAAAATAGACCTATTATCTGATGGAAATTTCAGAATTGTACTTCAAGACGGTTCTGTTTACATTAAAAACACTGAAGGTGTAACTATCTCAAGGGGGAGAGAATAGGCTTTCAGAATGTAGGTAAGTTTAATTAGTGAATACAACTGATACAAGAAAAAGAGACTGCTCAAAAGCGGGACAGTCTCTTTTTTATCTCATTTTCACTTCTTTTTCAAAAAAACAACCATTATTTTCTGCAAATAAACATAAGGTTAAATTCTTGTAGAAGATAATTAGGCTATTAAGGTGATTTTACAGGAATAAGGTTTTATGTTAATGCATGTCAATACAAAAAAACTTATTATTAGTCAATAAATAAACATTCAATATTTACAGCTTTATTATGACCTGCGCTTTTATTTCGGTCTGCCTATTGCCATCGATTCTGGCTGTTCCGCTGCCTATTGATTCGCGGTTGCTGTAATGCGTTTGAGATGCCCGCAACCACAGGTTGATTTGTTTTGTTATTGAATATCGCATGTTAAGGTACAGCCGCCGTCCTTTCATGTAATATGCAGGAACAGAATACGCATAAAGCATATCGCTTTCGTAAGCATATACGCGCGTATTCCAGCTGTCGGTATCGAAATATGCGTATCGCATCGAAATGTTGAGCGGAAATGCGGTGAAATGATACGCAATGTCCTGAAAAACCATAAATCCTTTTTCTCGAGGCTCATTTCCGCGCTTTGACGTTGCATACTCAATCCTGTTTTGCATCAGCAGTTTTCCGAACAGCGTGTAGTTAACATTATACTTTACGTGAAACTCAGCCCTGTCCACAGTCATGGCTATATGTCCGTCGGGTGGCGTATAGTTTTGTTTATTGCTTTTCTGCTTCACATTAATATACATTTTCACCGCCGGATTTAGCAAATAATCAATTCTAAACGCATACGAATATCCCTGCGACGGCGCATTTACTCTGTATTTCAGCCATGGAAATGCAAATATGTCGAAATATCCAGATAAAGTCATGTTTCGTGAAGGCGAGAATGTTGTTGCAATAAAAAATCCTTCTTCGTTTTGCGTTTTGGAGCCATCTCCAAAGCTTTGCGCATACAGCGACTGATAGTCGCGGGCATAATTTCTGTAGAGCAGCGAAAGCTGTATATTCTGTTCCAGACTGAAATTTGCTCCGATCAGGCTTGCATTTTTCGCGTTTGCATCAAACGCCGTTTCGGCAAATAAGATTATCCGCTTCCACATCCACCGTACATCTGCCGAATAATTGCAATTTGACGGGCTGTTCAGCTCAAACATGTTGTATGGCTGCAAATCGCGCACATAATCAGCTCCAAACTTATGCCATATTCCGGAAATTCCTGCCCGCAAATTTTTATATTCATAATTTATATTTCCTCCAAGCGCCGTTTCGCTTATTGAATTTTTACCGTCAATTTCGCTTTCTGTTCGATGCAGGCCTGTTGCCTGCAATGTTTTGAAGACATTGCCTGTACTGTCGGTTATTGTGGCGTCTCTGTTTTTGTGCGATGCGAACATCGAAACATTAAATTTGTGAAATTCCATATTTGCCGCTACGCCTCTGAAATATTTGTTTTCGTCGGTTGCTGAATACCCGTAAATGCCGCGCGCCCGTTTACGTATTGCAGTTCCGATAACGGACCTGCTCATTCCGAAACCATTCCACAACACAAGCCCCTGACCAAACTGTGCCTGAAAATCGCCTATAACCAGTCGTTTCAAAAACTTTTTCGAGTCATACTGAACATGTCCCGAAATGAAATCTAAATATTTTTCGCCTGCATCTTTTTCTGTCGTTATGTTCCATTTGAGCCTGTCGGCATATTGATATGAATAGCGAACATAAAGCGACAAGGGCGAGCTTTGAAACTTTGATGTTGCATCGTCTTTGTATCCTGCCTGTTTTTCGAGAAGCTGTTTTGTCCTTGCAATAATTTGATGCCTTCCGCGCCCTATCATATCTTTAAATTTTGCAGTATCCGACCTTGCAACATATTCGTAACCTGAATCGGCAGTAACAAAAGGATACAGGCTTTCGGCAAGCGCATCGTCAAATCCGTGAACAAGCGCAAGCTCATACTTACTCATCATTTTTCCGTTGTTTTTTATATATTCGATAAATGAAGAAATCTGAAAATCGTTAAGCATGTACAGCTGTTCCAGGTCGGCTCGCGTAGCCGTATTCAGATTTACAGGATTATCCAGCAGATTTGCAAAATGCTCGTATATCTGTTCAAAATCAATTTCCGAGTCTTCGTCTTCGTTTGATGCGGCAACTTCTTCAACCAGTTCAATTATTACCTTTATCGGGTCTGTTTCCTGAGCATCGATTCTTACGCAAAGCATAATCAAAAACAGTACAGGCAAAAGATGTTTCATTTTTTATTTAATTTATATGAAATGCTTATGCAGCTTATATTTCCAAGTACATTATGATAGCTGTAAGCTATATCAAAACCGATTTGTTTATAAATATAGCCTGCGCCAAGCGTAAACAATTCCGGATTGGAAGATGCTCCTGCGCGTATGCATAATTGAGACAGCAAATAATATTCCATGCCTCCGCAAAACGAAATATCATCATTGCCGTCGTGAATAAAGTCGGCGCAAAGCAAAAGCGATGATATTGGTTTGTAGGCAATTCCGGCTTTATATCTTACCGAAAGCCGTTCTTTTTCTTCAAGCGATAGCGATGATTGCGTTGGATTGAAGACATGAGCGCCGGCATAAAAGTTATCCGCCAGTTCGGCAAGCAAGCCAATTTCTCCTGTTATGGCAGTTGCATTTTGATAGGCGTTGGTAAAATTAAAAGAATTGTAGCATAGCTGCGCACTCAATGAAAACCTTTTCCAAAGGTGTTTTGCATAAGTAATCGAAATTTTATTTTCGCTGTATTCCGAAAAACCGAAATGTGCAATTGAGCCGCCAAAAACGCCGATTTTAGTTGGAACGGCAACAGATAAGGCGCTCAGCGAAAGTTCTGACATTCCGAAATTATTTTTATAAAAGGCAGCTATTTCCGTATTTTTCAGCAATGTAAGCGCCGCCTGATTGTTGACTGTCGCCCACGCATCTGCGATTGCAACGCCTGCATTTCCCATTCCTGTCGAACGCGCTCCGTTTGCATGTGCATTGCCCTGCGCATTTGCAGTTATCGCAAGCACAAACAGAAGCGCAAACATAATATTTGTTTTTGCAGTATTCAATTTCACAAAATAATTATCCGATACAATTATAAATAACTGTCGCAAAAATAATAAAAAGTTTTATATATTCATAAACAGTATTAAAAAATATTATTGCACTGCCATGATTTATTAATGAAATTACTGGCTCTATAACGAATCGTGCGGTAGATAATGATATTAATTCCGGATTTGAACAGCCATTCCGACAAAAGTCGGAATCCCCCCAAATGATGGGATTGCGGGCTTGACTCGCAATGACGGACTTTTGCAAAACCCAACCTGACAGGTTTCAAAAACCTGTCAGGTTGGGCTGGGTTGCTTTGCTGCCTGCGCTGTTGCGAAACGCTACGCCGAGCAAAGGCGAAACCTTTCGAATTGGATTTGCACATCTGTTTTGCCCGAGCGAAACCTTTCGAATTGAATTTGCACACCTGTTTTGCCAGAGCGATACCTTTCGAATGGAATTTACACACCTGTTTTTCCCGAGTGAAACCTTTCGAATTGGATTTGCACATCTGTTTTGCCCGAGCGAAGCCTTTAGAATGGAATTTGCACATCTGTTTTGCCCGAGCGAAACCTTTAGAATTGAATTTGCACACCTGTTTTGCCCGAGCGAAAGCCGAATGGGCAAAAACGCAACTTATATGTTTTATATTAAATCCAATAAAAAATTACAATTTTGATTGTACTTTATCAAAAAAGACGTAGATAGTTGCTCCTTAAAAAGTCGTAAAACATTAATAAATAATTATGAATGAAAATCAGATGAAAAAATTGCAGGGGTTTAATCAAAACAGACATAAGACCTGCAAAATAAATAATGTTTTTCTTTTTCTGTTACTTTTGCGTCAAGGCAAAAGTAACAGAAAGATATACTTTTTAAGGAACAACTAAATATTCTGTCAGCTTTCAACAGTAATCGGCAGCGCTTGCAATATAATATTTATCGGAGAAATGATCAGTACGGATTAACAAACTTCCACTGTTAATAATCAAAAAATATTGACGAAGACAGTAATAAACGCCGTATTTATAATATCGGCAAACATTACGCCGACTAAGGGAACTATCAAAAATGCCTTGTGCGACGGACGGTAGCGGTGAGCCAGCGCTTCCATGTTTGCCATTGCATTTGGAGTTGCTCCCATACCGAAACCGCAAACGCCAGCCGTAATTACAGCCGAATCATAATCTCTTTTGAGAAAGCGAAAAATAACGAAATATGCAAACAGTATCATAAGCACTGTCTGTGAAAAAAGCATCACCAGCATGGGTACTGCAAGTTCGGCAAGCTCCCAAAGTTTAAGCGACATCAATGCCATCGCCAGAAATAGCGACAGACACGCCTGTCCTATAACATCAATTTCAACAAAATCAATTTTGAATTTACCTGAAAAATCGGCGATATTACGCAGCAGGGCGGCAACTACCAGGGCGCCTACATAAGGAGGAAACAGCACACCCATGCTTTCAAGAAATGTTGACAGTACCGATCCTACTCCCATTGCCAGCGCTATTTGATAAATGCCGCGAATTATACTGTCTTTCGACAGGTGCTTGTCTGATTTTTCGGCTTCAATAATCATTTTTTCATCTTCGGGAACAGGCTGTTTTTCCATTAGCCTGTTTCGTTCAATCAGCCGCCTGCCTATTGGACCGCCGATGAGACTTCCGGCAACAAGCCCGAAAGTTGCAGATGCAATGGCAACTTCGGATGCGCCTATTACTCCCGTTTTTTCAATAATAGGTCCCCATGCGATGGATGTTCCGTGTCCGCCGACCATTGAAATAGAACCTGTGCAAAGAGCTAAAAGAGGTTTCATGTCAAACAGCGGAGCTAACGCAAACGCTACGGCATCCTGCATGAATATCAAAACGGCAACTAAAATTATCAATACGCACAAGTCTCTGCTTCCCCGCCGAATTGATTTGAATGATGCACAGTATCCGACGGTCGTAAAAAATGCCAGCATGAAAATTTTTTGCAGCAAAATATCAATAACAAATATATATGCGCCGGTACAGTATCCGATTAATGATATTATTGAAAAAATGAGACCGCCGACCACAGGCGCGGGAATACAGAAGCGATACAGAAATTTAATTTTGCGTTTGCACAAAACGCCTAAATATAAAACTGCCACAGCCAGTGCAACAGCTTCGATAGTGTTTATTTTTAGTTCCATTTATTTATTTAAAATATACTTTTTATAAAAGATGATTTGTAAAGGTAATATAAATTTTTATTTTTCCAATTATTGAACGTTAACAGTACAAAATTTTTTGGCGTACTCCCGATGATTGAGAAAAACCAAATAAAAAGAATCGCAAAGAGACAAATCATTTCCCGAAGATGTCTATTACTTTCTGAAATCGAAACAGGCGGACAAATGATTCTATTTGTGGTTTTCCCTGTATTTGCGGTACCTTTCTTTTGCTGCGTTAATGTTTTCGGACGTAAATTCGGTATTCCCGATTTTGTCCATGAGCAAGACAATCTGATTTGCACGTTTGACGATATATTCCGAAGGCTTTGCGGGGTTTCGCTTTCGCGGATTCGGATAGCAAGCCGCAATCAATGCCGATTGCCATTTGCTTAATTTCTTTGCCGGTGTATGAAAATATGTTTGAGCGGCGGCTTCTGTTCCGTAAATTCCATCGCCCGTTTCTATTACGTTCAGATATACTTCCATTATGCGTTCTTTCGACCACATTTTTTCTATCAAAAACGTGAAATACACTTCCAATCCCTTTCGCAACCACGACCGTCCCTGCCACAGAAAAACATTTTTTGCCGTTTGCTGAGATACTGTACTTGCTCCCCGCTGACGTTTACGTTTTCCCTGTCGGTATTCGGCTATTGCATCTTCAATCGCAACAAAGTCGAATCCGTTATGTCCGAGAAAGTTGTTGTCTTCCGAGGCTATTGCAGCGGCAACGGCATACGGCGAAATGTCTTCAATGTTTTTCCATGTCCTGTTAAGGGATGCGCCATCTATTGCACGCGACAGCATCAACGGCGTAACGGGCGGATTTATCCACTTGTAAGCCAGCGTCAGCAATATCGAAAATAAAAACAGTATCAGGATGATTTTTACCGTTATTTTTAAAATCTTTTTTACGATATGCGATATTAATGACAAGGCGAATTATATTTTATTTTTTCATCAAATCTGCAAAATACCTGTAAAATAACGCTACGGCTTCTATTCCCTTGTGAAAATTATAAATCGGGAAATTTTCGTTTGGCGAATGAATTGCATCGCTCGAAAGTCCGAATCCCATCATTATTGACTTTATTCCGAGAATTTCTTCAAAAGTTGAAATAATCGGAATACTTCCGCCGCTGCGAACGGGAACGGGCTTTTTGCCGTAAACATCCTGCAATGCCTTGCTTGCCGCCATGTATGCAGGCGAATCAGTCGGCGCCACATAGCCCTGTCCGCCGTGAAGATTTGTAACTTTTACCTTCACACATTCGGGCGCAATGCTTTCAAAATGCTTTTGGAAAAGTTGCGCTATTTTCAAATGATTTTGATTTGGAACCAGCCGCATCGAAATTTTTGCATAAGCTGTGGAAGGAATAACGGTTTTTGCGCTTTCGCCCGTATATCCGCCCCAGATTCCGCAAACATCCAGACTCGGGCGAATTCCCGTGCGCTCAATAGTTGTGTATCCTTCCTCGCCGCAAATATCGGCAATGTCGAGGGCTTTTCTGTATTCTTTCAGATTGAACGGCGCCATGTTCAGCTCCTTGCGCTTGTCGTCCGAAAGCCTGACAACATCTTTATAAAATCCTTTGATTTTAATGCGTCCTTTTGCATCTGTCAGCGAGGCTATCATTTTCGCCAGAACGTTAATCGGATTGGCAACTGCGCCGCCGTAATGTCCCGAATGTAAATCGCGGTTTGCGCTTTTCACTTCAACTTCGAGATACGCCAGCCCGCGCAATCCGCAGGTTATTGACGGAACATCCCTGTCGATCATCGATGTGTCGGAAAGCAGGATTACGTCCGCCTGCAACAGTTTTTTATTTTTTGTGCACCATTTTGCAAGGCTTTGCGAACCGATTTCTTCTTCGCCCTCAATCATAAATTTCACGTTGCACGGAAGCGAGTCTGTTTTCGTCAGAAATTCAAAGGCTTTGGCATGAATAAACGATTGACCCTTGTCGTCGTCAGCGCCGCGGGCGAATATTTTGCCATCGCGGATTTCGGGTTCAAAGGGCTGCGACTTCCATTCGCCAATCGGATCGATGGGCATAACGTCATAATGTCCGTAAACCAAAACGACAGGTAATTTTTTATCTATAATCTTTTCGCCGTAAACGACAGGATTTCCATCCGTCGGCACGACTTCGGCTTTATCGGCTCCTGCGGCAAGCAGGTTTTTCTGCCAGCATTCGGCGCACCTGATCATATCGGCTTTATGTTCCGAAGAAGAACTTATTGACGGAATACGAATCAGCTCGAACAGTTCGTCCAAAAAGCGGGCTTCATTTTTTTTGATATATGCCTGAATTTCTTTCATGGTAATTGTTGTTAATCGTTAATAAAAATTTATTCGCAAAGATAGAAAATTTTGTGAAATTCGCGAAGTCATTGAAAAAATAAAGAAGGTGCTGGCGCAAATCTGTCCGCACGGAGCAAAAATTCTTTCCGCATGCGGCAAATGCTGCGTGCGCATCGCGCTGAAGCTGCATGCGCATCCGCCAAAGCTTCCGTGCGCATGGAAATTTTGCCGCGTCCGCATGAAAACGCAACGGCTCTGTTCGGCGCAGGCTTTGTTTGCGTCGTATTAAAAGCAAAGCCCCGCTTTGCAGCAAGTCTCCCGACTTGCTGCTATCTTCTACGCAGTTGTTCCTTAAAAAGTATATTTTTCAGAAATAAAATATAATAAAGATGTTTTTCTGTTACTTTTGCCTTGACGCAAAAGTAACCAACCGAAGCGTAAGCGAAGCTCGCGAACACATAATAAAAAAAATAAAAACAGCGTGAGCAAAAGGTCAAGAACAGCCGACGCTATACGGTAACTCCGATTTACGACTGTGACTTGTGGGAACGCCGCCTGCTCAACGTTCTATTAATTTTTCAGCATGTTGATCGGTTGAAAGATTTACCGACATGCAAAAACAAAAGTTGATTAGCAAGTAAAACCGGCATAGACTTCGCAGGCGGGGAACCCGCTCGGCGCAGAGGGCGTTAAAACGGAATTCCGTCAAGCGAAGCGAGACATTAATCCTGTTAGCCGTCGAGCCGTTAGCGGGTCGCCGAGAAGTATAAGCCTTGATTTTTTGGTTACTTTTGCGTCAAGACAAAAGAAGATAAGATAAGATAAGATAAGATTTTTTAATATTTGCAAGGTTTTATGTATTTATTAAAACCCTGTGGTTTTTTCATCTGATTTGTATTTATAATTATTTGTTAATAAATGACTTGTTCCTTTTTAAAGAGCAACTAATTAAGATTCAGATTTAATTTCGCTCAAACCGCGACCGATTTGGCTGCGAATATGATTTTGTTTTGTAGTTTCCTATTTTCCAAGCCATTTGAAATGATATGTAAGCTGTATCGATGTTTTTTCTTCGGCTGTATTGCCCGTCAAAATCAACAACCATTAAATCAGGCATTTGTCGGCGCAAAATATTTCCATACTGAACCGTAACATACGACTGATTTTTCATTGTCCATTTCAACGCCGATGACAGGTCGAAACTGCTGTTAAGATCGTACACGCCCTGAATTGCGCGCGATTGCCAGCGTCCGTTTATCTGTAACGACAAATTCGGCTTTTCTTTAGAAACCGTAAAAGTATTATTCATTGCTATTGCTCCTACATAATGACTTCGATTGAACGGCGAATTATAAAAGTCATCTTTTTTGTCCTGCATTCTAAGACCATGAACGGATATGCGCGTATTAAACCGGTCGCCTGCTTGTACGGGAACGACTATGCTTATGTTTGTAAACAGCGAAAAATCGTAATTTTCGTAACGATAAACCGTTTTCAATAAATTTTCATCCTGATGCGGGATTTGTGCAAAATAGTCAGGCATGTATGAAGCTGCAAGAATAAAAACATACTTTTGTCTGAATATGTAAATCAACTGCCCTGTATATTCGTTATACGGCTTAAGCGCAGGATTTCCGATAATTTCCATGTACGAATCAATATAAGTTGTTTGAGGATTTACTGCCCAGTATGATGGATAATTTTTATTTGTTGAAATGTTGAACTGCAAAATGTGTTTTGGCGAAATCATGTAACTGAACATCACTTTCGGATATAAAACCCAGTCATTCCAAAGTATTGTTTTTATTGCATTTCGACTGTAATCGGAACGAAAATATTCTGTTTCAACGCCAACGGTTGCCGATATTCGACTGTTTATTTTATGAGCTGATTCGATAAAGATTCTGCCTGTGTATTCTTTTTGACTATTATCCGAACGCTTTGTAATATCTTCGATATAATTGCCATTTTGCGGATACAAATATTCGACATGAGTTCTTGAACTGTTGAATCCGCCGCTTGCGCCAAATTCCAGCGTCCATTTTTGCGAAATGTTCTGCTTTTTACCTGCAAAAATCTTCCATTGCGCAATATTTTGTTTCGAGTTATTAAGAAAATCATTAGCGACACTGTTCGTGCTGCTGTTAAAATGATTGTCTATAGGAGCGTTATAGCCTGTAAAATCAACACCCGCAGTGAAATTGCCCTTTGTGTCGTATTGTAAATGCAGGTTGTGCAGAAGGTTTTTTTCATTGCTTTTATTTATGCTGCTCATGTCGTACGCTGCTGTTTCTTCAAAATGATTATCGGTAAAAGTATTTGATTTCGATTTGTTCAGGCTTGCGTAATACGAAAAAGACAGCTGATTTTCGTTTTCAAATAAAAAGTCGGCTCCGAAGCGAAAGTTCAACCTGTCGAACCCGGACGATGCATGTGAATCCTGATTGATTTCAAAAATATCATTTCCAAGCGTATGGCGCGAAAAAGTACTGCGTTCGCTCCAGTTTTTCCCTGTTGATGCATTTACTAAAAAATCCAATGTTAAATTTTTGCCCGAGAACAGAATATTACCGTTAATATTTTCAGATGCATAATGCGATTGCCTGTATCCTGCGCCTATTTCTCCAATAATTTTCTTATCGCCGTCCGATGCAAGTACAACATTTATCAGCGAACCGCGGAAATTATACCTTGCAGGCGCACTATACATTATGTCAACACTTTTGACGCGCGATGCAGGAATATTTTTCAGCAGGGCATGTATTTGCGACACAGGCATTGTTGTTGTTTTGCCGTTTATGATGATACTTAACCGATTAGCTCCCAGCAGTTCAATACTGTTTTCTGAACCTGTTACTCCGGGCGTTTCCTTAACAACATCAAATGCTGTCGATACGGGTTTGTTTTTTGTGAGCGAGCCTGCGCTGTACGATATTGTCAATCCATCAACCATTAGCTGCGGACGTTCGGCTGTAACCTTTGATTCGTCTATGGTTTGATATTTCGGGGTCAGCCTGACTGTTCCCGCATCGGTAATGCCTGCTTCTATTTCCGCTGATTCGGGATTATAGGAAATATGGTGAAAAATTAATTGCAGCTTATCGTAAGGATGCTGCTCGAAACGAAAAACACCCAGCGTATCCGTCAATGCTATTTTCACAAAAACCGAATCAACGGTTTGCATAACAACCGACACGTTTTCTATGGGAATATTTTCATCATCAACTACTTTGCCCGTAAGTTCCGGTGCATTTTGAGCCTTTACGGCAAACGCACTTATCAGCAACAGCATGGTCAAAATCGGATATAATATTTTCATGATATTTTAATTTTTGATTATATAAACAGATTATTTTTTATTTATCAAATAATTTACCTGTATCTATTTGCTTGATATAATTATTTTTTGCAATGTCATTTACTGTTTTCTGTAATATGATTTAATTCTATCATCCATAGTTACTATTTTATATTAATCATTATTATAGTTACACAAATTCATTTTGCCTGTTACAAATTCGTAATTTGATAACGAAGGGCATAGCCATTGAAACAAACAATCGCAACAAGGCTTTTGATTGCGCAACAATTGCCATGAGTAATTATTGTGAAATTCCTTAAGTATTAAATTATAAACAGAATCGTTAATTGTTCCTAGTGCTTCACAATTTACATTTGAATAAACTTTACTATCTGGCAAAACAGAAAGCAAACCAAAGAAATTTGTATTTATGGCTTGATGTGCAAATATCTCTCGTTTGTTTAATTTTGTGTCAAGCACATCATCTTCACTTATAAATACATTGTTTTCAAAAAAACTTAAATTGTTGTCAAATATGGGAACAATTGTATAATAACCAGATTGTAAAGTTTCTGCTAATTGCTCGCAAATATTATATTCTTTTTCATTTTTTACTAAAAAATTGTAACGATATGGTTTGCCTTTACAATGTGATAAAATATTTTTTATATTTTTATCGGCTTCACAAATTATTTTTATTATAAGATTGTCTATTGTGAGTTTGTCTAAAATATTTATGTTTGACAAAACATCAGAATAATGTATATAAACGGTTATATTTCTGTGTAATGTTTTCAAATAATCCGTTAATGAAAATAAATCAGAATAATTTGCAATATCTGATATTACAATATTTATACTGTTAAGATACGGAGATTCTATTGTACCTAAAAAATCAATAATTTTTTCAGCTGCCAATATAATATCGGAACAGTACGGGTAGAATGTCTGTTTATAATAATCACTGTATTTGCATTTTCCTCCGGTATAGAATGTTAAAATTGATAAATATTTTAAAATATTTTCGCTTTCGGAACGTGTTTTATCTTTTTTAAGTCGTTCTATATCATTTAGAACATTAAGTAAGGGAGGAAGCGATATTATATCTTTATCTATCTCATTCAGTATTCCAAGTTTTTTGTTGGTGATGTTTTGTACAAATTCTTTTGTCTTTGATTTTAAATTGTTAATATCAACAATTATGTTATAAAGATTATCGTAATCGTTTAGGTGATTACAAATTTTTTCAATCTCATCTGTGAGTTGAAATAACAGATAATTACCGTTTTGAGAGTTATAAATCAGTCCTTTTTTATTTTTAGTCCAAATAAACGTATCGGAATTTATTGTAAGTTTTTTGTTCATATTTATCGTTTATAATTCATTGATATTAATTTATTCAGTAAACGCTTCTGTCATTAATTTTTTGTATAATTTTGGATATTTATTTAAATGATTTAAACAACGCATTTTATATTCCTCAAAATCTTCCTTATTCATAAAACTATTACAAGTCGGTTTTTCTCCATCAATACCAGGAATGGAATAAAAACATTGATTACAATATTGTTTGCGAAAACACGTAAGACATTGTTTGTACAGTTTATCCAAATAAGCATTAAAACGAGTTGCTACATATTCAAAATCAAGGTTAACTTTTCCATTTTCAACATTTCCCAATGCAAAAGAATGATGTATTCGTTCACATTGAATAATTTTACCGTTTACAGTTAAGAATAATTTCCTGCTAAAAGGACTGCATGTTCCTGTTGTTATATATTTTAATTTACTTTTGTCAAAAAGCAAATAATTATAATTTACGAAAACATTACCGCTATAATACTTTAAAAAAGAAAAAAGTTCTTTTGTTTGAGGCACTCCAACGAACATTTCATCAGACAGTTTGTCGCAATTATCAGATGAATACAGGCTTTTTGCCTTATTATTGTATGTTGCATAAAATTCATCTATTTTATCTTCGCGTATACCAAAACTATTTAATTCTGCTATTGTTGGCTTTTTAGCAAATTCATTTTTAATGAATGTAAATGTTCTTTCTACACTGTTTCTATTATGTAAAACAGAGTTAAATTCCACGTGTTCTTCGAAATATTGAGGGTATTTTGCCTGCAAAAGTTTTACATTTCGGTAAACAATATCAAATGAATTGCGCCCGCTATGATTTACTCGATAACTTTGTCCTTCGCTGTCTCCATCGAGGCTTATTAGAAGATTAAATTTTTTCTCAACAAGAAAATTCATGTATCTGTCTAACAGCATGGCATTTGTTGTCATTATAAAAGCAAAATTACGTCTAATATTCAGATTTTCTATATATTCAACGGTTTTTTTTATCAATTTGATATTCATTAAAGGTTCTCCTCCATAAAAACCTATGTGAGTTTTAGGAATTTGTGATGTCGATATTTTTGATTTCCATAATTCACTTAAATAATCTATTAATGTTTTTACTGTTTCAAATGATAAATATTTATTTTCACGGACATCATAACCTGAATATAAATCGCCATAGGCGCAATATTTACATTTCAGATTACACGCATCTGTTACTTCCAATGTTATTTGTCCTAAATTTATTAACAGATCTTCAATATTATTTCCTGTAATTTTTATTTTTTTCATTATATTCATACATTTTAAAAATTTGTCCAAAAAGTTCTTGAATATGTGTTTCAGTACAAATACTTATATACAAAATATCTTTTTGGACAAATCAAAAAGCATACATATTAATTCAATATCACATTATTACGGCTTTCATATCTAACTGAATTTAAATTAGCCCATAATTTTGCAGTAATAATAACATTACACATTGTAATTACTATGAAAATATGGTATCAGTCGTGTGGTCTTAATACGGAAGTGTCTCCGCCACCGCCACCGCCGCCATTTCCTCCACCTGTAGGTTGAGAATCTGGTTGCGGTAGTGGAACCGGACCTCTATCCGATACTGAATTACTGTTATAGTCACTATCCGTAATACAGTCACAAAAACATGCTAACTGACATGATCGCGTATCTCCTATTCCTCCGACGCATAGGCTATTCATTTCTCTTTCTTTCATGGCATTTTTCGCCAAAACATTAATCTTTATTTTTTTCATATTCTATTATTTTAATAATTTAAATTTTCCTACTCGTATGGCTTTCGGTTACTCCCCAAAACTTGTTTTTTGCAGCATTTGGCGCCACATCGGTTATTTGTGTATTTATACAGCTTTATCCGAAACCAAATAAATATAAACGCTGTTTATTTGGCGTTTTATTATCTTTGCATGCCGTTTCGAGTTTTAGTTAAAAATGTAACCGTAGCAGGTTTGTTAATTAGTATCAAGGACGGCTCTTTTATGCTTGCAAGACTAAAAAAACCGGTATATGTAGGGTTAAATATGGCAATAAGAAAATTTGTTTCGCTGACAGGCAAAATAAGATTTAGTGATATGGTTTTTATTGTTGTCATAAGAATTTATTTTACATACTGCAAATTTAATGATCTTATTTTATATCACCAAATTTTTTAATAAAATATCTCATTTTAACTGCTTAAGTTTAAAATTGAAACCGGATTTATTGTATAAATACCTGCATTCTTTATAAATTAATGGATTTTTAATTTGTTTTTCTCGGTTTTTTGAATAATATTATTACATTTATAAATACCACCTGCATTACAATATAAATAAATATCTTATTAACAACATTTTATGCACAAAGGCATTTTTCCGTTTTTTAGTTTTGGCGATTATACATCTGCAATTTTAGTTTTTCCATCACCACAAATTTTTGTATGCGCAATGCAAAAGCTTAAATGGATTTATCAATCAATTCAATGCATATTAACAGTAACCGAATCGGGAAGATAAATAAAAATATCTATCATTTCTGACGACCACTTGCCATATTTGTTAAATTCTACAGGCTCAAGCATTATCGTGGCGGAATCGCTCATTACGTATCCGCCTGAGACAGCTTGCGCTTTCAACTTCGCTTCGGAGCGGGTTGATGCATTTGCCGACTTTACCACCTCAATATAATTTTCGGGAATACTGTCAACGCGAACTATATGAACATCAGGACAGATAAATAATGATTTACTTGTCGGATTTTCATATAAAAACGAATTGTCCCAATTAAAAAAAGCGATTTCACAAGGTTTGATGCCGTCGGGAATTTTAATATTTAAGGTTTTAATATTTCCAAAGTTTACATCTTTTCCTGTTTCTCGCACGCTTGCATTGTATCGATAGATTTTTGCTGTTGATACTGCGCTTCCGCAGGCAAATAAGGCTGCAATTATCCAAACGACAGTCAGGATAATCATTGCCGGCTTGTCTTTGATTTTGAAACCCGTTAGTACTTTTATCGACAAATAAATCAATATGCAGACAGGAATAAAAATCAAAATCGCTATGACTGATTTCACAATCCACGTATTGACATCGCCGATATAAACATAATCAATAAGCGAAATCATATTTGTGCCGCCAAACAGCGAACCGCCGAAAAAACCTGCGATTCCGGTTATCAGCAGCAAGCTGCCGATTATCCCGACTATAGACATGCTTATTCCTACGCATATCTGTATTATCAGTCTGAAAAATTTTGTAATAAAATTTCCAAGTCCGTTTTTGCGTGAACCGAAATCGCTGCCTGCCTGCCGAACAGATGTATAACCGTGCATTTCGAGATTTTGGCGAGGCGTTTTTGTACGCGGCATCACTATCCACAAAACAATATAGACAAAAAGAACAAAAGGCATTCCGGCAACAAACCTGTTTGAAATTCCAAAGTGCAGTCCGTCAAACTTTAATGATATTATCATCAAAACAATAAATACCACGCGAATCCATGTTGCATCCAGATTTAAATAATGTCCTATTCCACTGCAAACGCCGGCTATAACTTTATTATCGGTATCGCGATACAAGCGCTTTTTTACCTGATTGTTTACATTTCCAAAATGTTTTTTGAACCTGTCGGACGAATTTGCATCATCGTCAATATCATTGGGCTTTCCTATGATGTCGATAATTTCATTAATATCTTTCATGCTTACAGCCTGATCGGCTGATTTTATACGCAGCGAAAGCAAATCTGCAATGCGGGCTTCAATATCCTCGATAGTTTCTGCATCATCGATAAAATGCGACTGCAATTCACTTATATAAGATTTCAGCTGCTGATATGCATTTTCATCAAGATTAAATGCAATGCCGTTCATGCTTATTTGTACCGTTGTTTTCATTTTTTAAAATATTATTTTTTTGTTTTATATTCATATACTGTCGCAATGTATTTTTACATTATTAAAGTAATCTTCATTCGTTTTTATTTTTTTGATTGTTTCAACCAGTCCGTTCCATACATTATCAAGTTCTTCAAGTGTTAATTTTCCTTTTTCGGTGAGCGAATAATATTTTCGAGGCGGACCCTGTTTTGATTCTTCCCAGCGATATTTCAGCAGCCCCTGATTTTTTTGCCGGGTCAGAAGCGGATACAAAGTTCCTTCTACTATAATCATCTCTGCATCTTTCAATTCCGAAATTATCGTTGAAGCATACGCTTCATCGTTTTGAGCCAGTATGCTCAAAATACAGTATTCCAAAATGCCTTTACGCATTTGCGATTTTATATTATCGGAATTTATTACTATGTTGTTATCAATTACTTTCATGTTTTTCCTTTTATTTTTTCATTTTCTCCTGTTTGTATCTTTTGCAGGATATTTTTTTATGTTTTCGGATGTAATCGGCAAACCGCGCAATTCGAGTTTCTGAACCGATGATAATGCTTCCGGCGTTACAATCCACAAAATAATGTAAATTATTATTGCAAATCCTGTGAATACGAGTATCAAAGCAATAAACCGCACGATTGTTACATCAATATCAAAATATTCGGCAATTCCCGAACAGATGCCGGCTATTTTCTTACCATCCGGATCGCGGTAAAAACGCTGATGCTTCCGGCGAAAACTGCTGAACTTATCTTCAACTTTATTCATTGCATTTGAGAATGAATTATCAGTTTGCTGCCTGCTGCTTTGAGCATCCGGTTTTCCGAGAATGGAAATTGCCTTGTTTACCAAATTTTCATTGACAACTCTTTCGGTCGTTTTTATTGTTTCCTGAAAGATTTCGGCTATACGCATTTCCACGTCTTCCATTATTTCTCTGGCATCGCTTTTTTCGAGACTTTTTTCAAAATCATCCAAATAGTCTTTGAGTATTTCGTATGCTTCTATCTCTATTATAAAGCAAATACCGCCAACATTTACAGAAATTACCTTTTCCATTTTTACTGTTTTTTTATATTAATTTTGCTGCAAAGATACATATTTTAATTACTATGTATAACAAGGTAATAAATATTATTCAGTTAAAAAAGGTTAATTGAGCATAACTGTTTGTATTACAGTACATAAAATAATCAGTTCTATAACGAAATCGCGTGTGTGGATAAGATATTAATCTCGAATTTGAACGACTGAATTTGAAGCTTCATTCTGACGAAACAAAATATCCCGATGCAACACGGGCTTTTCAAAAGTCAAACAGTTCGTTATATATTTCTATCTTTATAACTCATGTTACGCAGGACATTAAAGCTGCATTGCCTGAAAGGCAGTATGATATTGCAGTTTCCTTTCAGGACTGTGTGACTATGACCGATTGCGCGTAACATCGGTTTATAATAAACATGAAAAAATGAATATCATCACAGGCAAATCCCTACTGTATCAAACCATTGTTCATTGGATGCATGGCTGTGTTGAGGATGTTCTGTACGAAAACATTGATGACTTGCGAAACGAATTGCTGGAATTTTTGGTCTAATGCAACGAACACAGACCTCATTCCGCTACCGGCAATATTCCTCCTGCCAAGCTGTTAAACATGTAGCGAATTATTTGACTTTTGCATCGCTGTCATTAATACCTGCGATAATAATTTTGAAAAAACTGCGCCAGACTGTTGAATATCGGAACGGTAAACTGTACAAACATATCCTGCGGAGGGGGAGGCGATGACAGCGAAGATCGGCGGCACATTTCCAGTTCTTTACTGCTTAATGCGCGTTCGTCTCCATTGAATGTGGCATACGAATCAGACCAGACAAACGTACCCGGAAAACGCTGCTGCGAAAGAACTACATTTGTTTGATAGTCGATAATCAAAGCATTGAGGATGCCGCTCGACGACACTTCAACCTTTCTGTTCGTAACAGTAGCTTTCACCGTGCCGTACACATCGTGAGATACGCCGTTGCCATCCTTGTATGTGCCTGTTTTTACGCTGTCGCGCTTTGCTTCGTAAGAGTTCCGGCTTTCACGCACCTGTCCCACAACAAAATCAATAAAATTCAAACGGATTATCTGGTCGGGATGCAAATTTATATCTTCGGCTTCTTCGGGCGAAAATATCCTTATAAATTCATTGCGTATATTTGTAGATAAATATTCAAAAACCTTGTTTTGAAAGAAGTCGGCGCTTATTTTGTACTGTCCATTTACAGGCATCTGCTCAAGCACAACCTTAAGCGTAGCCATCCATTTGGCTTCCTGCAATTTGTCTGCAACATCCCTGTAGCCTGCGATTATCGAATTTGTTTTTTGAAACTGCAGATAAGCCTGCCGCGCGGCAGAGCGAGTTCCGATATTAAGACTGTTGACAGCCAGCATGTAAGATTCTTCAGCCGCCATGTTACGCGCCGTTTCGAGCTGCGAACTGTAATAGTCGGCATTCGGAACAATCATCAAGGCGGCAGGAGAGCGCGAAATGTCTATGGCAATATTATTCATTGCAGCGTACAGTTCAAGAACTTTTTGATAACGGTTAACGTCGGATACGGCTTTCAGCAGGCGTTCCGCTTCTTTTTCGGTATAGTTTACAGCCAGCGGATAAGCCTGCGCCAAAGCGGTTTGCGCCTTTTCGTTGTCGGGCGATGAGCGCAGCTTGTCAATAGCTTGAAAACAGGCTGTATAATACTTTCCCTGCGTCAGCGCCTGCATGCCGGTGCTTTTACAGCTTACGGCAAGTACTGTTATCAATGCTGCAATGATACATAAATTTAACGTTTTCATATTGATTTCCTTTTTATATTATATAATTAATTTCCAAAATTATCACAAAGATAAAACTTATTTTGTAAACAGTTATTTTTTCGATGAATTTATTTGGCTATAATCAATTTACTTAATTTTTGATTATTTTTGCGCGATTATTATGAACGAGAAACGTAAAATAGCATTCTGTACGCTTGGCTGCAAACTTAATTTTTCGGAAACATCGATGCTTGCACGCAAGTTCCTTGAAAACGGCTTTGTTCGCGTACCTGCCGGTCAAATTGCCGATGTGTATGTTGTAAATACCTGTTCGGTAACCGAAAACGCCGATAAAAAATGCAGGCAGTTGTTGCGCAAACTTGCCAAACAGGCTCCCAATGCAATTATTGTTGCAACAGGATGTTATGCACAGTTGAAACCTAACGAATTAGCAGCAATCGAAGGCGTTGATATTGTTGCAGGCGCTGACCGGAAAGGAAATATCTTTGAATATGTAAATGCGATAAGCGAAAAGAAAACAGCAAAGATTTTTTCATGCGAGATAAACGAGACAAAAAGCTTTTTCAAAGCCTTTTCCATGGGCGACCGTACCCGTTCATTTCTTAAAGTGCAGGATGGATGCGATTATCATTGCGCATACTGTACAATTCCAATGGCTCGCGGTAAAAGTCGAAATATTTCCATAGCGGAAATATGCAGTGAAGCCGGGATTATTGCAGGTTCGGGAATAAAAGAAATTATCATTACAGGCATAAATACAGGCGATTTTGGAAAAACAACAAGCGAAACATTTCCGGATTTGCTTAAACATCTTGAAGATGTCGAAGGCATCGAACGCTACCGAATATCGTCGATAGAGCCTAACTTGCTTACCGACGAAATTATTGATTTTGTAAGACATTCGTCAAAGTTTCTACCTCACTTTCATATACCCTTGCAATCGGGATGCGATAAAATTCTTGCACTAATGCGCCGCCGCTACAATACAGAATTTTTTGCACAGCGCATAAATTATATTTTCAAACTTATCCCAAACGCTTTTATCGGAATTGATGTAATTGCAGGATTTCCAACCGAAACCGACGAAGATTTTAACATTACATATAATTTTTTACAGACAATAAATCCTGCTTTTTTGCATATATTTCCGTATTCCGACAGGTCAAACACAGTTGCATCGGCAATGGAAAAAAAGGTTGCATCTGATATAAAAGCAAAGCGGGCAGGCATATTGAAAAATCTGTGCGAAACGCTGCATCATGAATTTTATAAGCGCAATATCGGCAATAAGGTAAAAGTACTGTTTGAAAGCGCTCAACACGGCGAAATGATGTGCGGATTTTCGGAAAATTATATAAAAGTAGAAGTGCCGTACCGGCAAAACCTGACAGGCAAAATTGTTGAAGTCGAAATAACGGGAATTGCCGAAAACGGAAATGCAACGGGAAAGTTAACAATACAGCCGTAACTGTTAATAAAAACACGGCAATGCAGAAAGGCAACAGGTTTATAAGTCTGTTAAATATTTTTACCTTTGCATAAATTTTTCACTGATAAAAATTAGTTATTTGTATGATTATTGATTCTATTCTTGGGCTTGAACGTTATCGAAGAATGAACGAAGGATTTGAGAAAGCCTTCAGGTTTCTGCGTTCCGGCGATATAACAAAACTCGAAGCAGGTCGCTATGATATTGATGGCGATAATGTTTATGCCGTTGTTTCGGAAAACGACATGAAAAATATTGAAGATGCAAAGCTCGAAGTTCACGATTCGTATATCGACATCCAAACTCCCGTTTCGGCAAGCGAAACTTTCGGCTGGAAAGACCGCGCGCTTTGCAACACCGGCGAAGGCAAATACGATGACGAAAAAGATATTGCATTTTTCGACGACGAACCCGAAGCTTACTGCGTTGTAAATCCAATGCAGGTTGTCGTATTTTTTCCCAACGATGCTCATGCGCCGCTTATTGGAAACGGAAAATTAAGGAAAATAGTTATAAAGGTAAGAATTTGATTTACGCTTGGGGTGACAGTCGCAGATTTAATTCATACGCAGGATATTTTAAGCGCATGTTCGGACAGCGCGTTCAAAAGCTCGCTATTGATGCAGGTTTCACCTGTCCCAACAGAGACGGAACGATTGCGTTGAACGGCTGCACCTATTGCAACAACAGGGCGTTTAATCCTTCGTACTGCAGCACGGGCAAGACAATAACCCGGCAAATAAACGAAGGAATTGAGTTTCACGCAAAAAGATACAGGCGCGCCGAATCGTTTTTAGCATATTTTCAAGCGTTCAGCAATACTTATGCATCTGTTGAAATTTTGAAAAGGCGATACGAAGAAGCGCTTGCACATCCAAAAGTTGTCGGGCTTGTAATCGGTACCCGTCCCGATTGCGTCGATGATAAAATTCTTGATTATCTTGCCGAAATTTCAAAAACAAAATACCTCATCGTCGAATACGGCATAGAATCGTGCTACAATAAAACTTTGATGCAGATAAACAGAGGACACGATTTTGAAAAATCGGTTCAAGCGATTGAAGCGACAGCGCAGCGGGGCATAAAATGCGGAGCGCATGTAATTTTCGGCTTGCCCTGCGAAACTGTTCAGATGATGCTTGACGAGGCAGAAATACTGTCGCAACTGCCGATTGATACGGTAAAATTTCATCAACTGCAAATAATAAAAGGCACGGCAATGGAACGTGAATTTACCGACAGTCCACAGGATTTTCATGTATTTGAAGTAGATGAATACATCGATTTTTTTGTAAGATTTGCAGAACGTTTAAATCCCGAAATTGTTATCGAGCGATTTGCAGGCGAAGTTCCACCGCAATTTTTATCGCAAAGCGCATGGAGTCTTCTTCGCTACGACAGACTTCTTGCAAAGTTTGAAAAACGCCTCGAAGAACTTGATACCTGGCAGGGAAAATATTTTTAAATTACAAAACCTGTAAATAAATTTGAAAATGTAAAATTACTTTATTTATAGATTTTAATTACACTGGACTATAAGTATAACACTGTATTTTAATATAACATTTAAACATATAATGTTTTTAAATTTTCACTGTTTATTCTTAAAAAATATATTCAGATTTTGTATTTTCTATAAAATATAAAAGGCTGTCCGAATATACCGAAACAGCCTCTATTGAGTGTTTTTTACCGTTTTATTTTCACTGCAACCGGAATTCTACAGGAAAATTAAAAACCACATCTACAGGTTTATCTTTTTGCCTTCCGGGTGTCCATGCCGGCGAAGATTTTATTACTGATAACGCTTCAGCATCAAGAAGAGGATGCGCGCTCCGTATAATGCTCACATTTTTTACCTGTCCGTTGTTGTCAACCGTAAACTGAAGCATGACTCTGCCTTGAATCGAATCTTTCTGCGCCGCTTCGGGATATTTGATTTTTGAATTAACCCATTGACTGAATGTATTTTGATCGCCTCCCTGAAATTTCGGTTTTTCTTCGACAACAGCAAACGGAATTTCTTCATCAAAACTGTCAGAATATACTTCTTCTTTTACAAAATACAGTTTTTCTCTTGTATGCTCTGCGGATTCAGCTTTTTGATTTTTAATCGAATCGGTTTCTACATTTCCGCTTTTTTGTTGCGGAAGAATATTTTTTACGCTCTGTGCAATTGTCTTTGACGAAAAAACGCATATTGCAACTAAAATTACGGGGATTAACGCAAATTTTACGCATATCGCCCTTGCTTTGGATGTTGATTTTGTCATCATGATAAATCTATTTTTGGTGTTTAAATAATAATTAAATTTCATAACAAGTTCTATTTGAGGCTTTTCGCACGCGCTGTTAAGCAACAGCGACTGATAATAAGGAATATCCTTTTTGTTTCGCAAAACTGCGCTATCTGCAATAAATTCGTGGTTTTGCCTGATTTTCTTTCGATACAGATAAAAAACAGGATTAAACCAAAACAGCGTAATCAACAGTTCGATAAAAATAATGTCTATTGAATGTTTTTGCTTGACATGAGCATATTCGTGAATGATAATTTCGTCGGGAATATTTCCGTTGACGTAATCTTTCCTGTTCAGAAATATGTAATTTCCAAAACTGTAAGGTATTGATTTATTTTCGGTTAAAATCAGTTTGGCTGTTTCATATTTGATACGCTCTTTGTTTTTCGCTGACAAAATTATTTTTGAAGTATTCCATATCAAACGAAACAGAAACAACAAAGTAACAAGCACATACAATGAAATGATGACTGTTTGCAAATTTATAAAACTGCTTGTTGACATTTCGGATGCCGAAACTATAGAACCTTCTGCATACAGTTCAATTTCAGCATTTTGTGCGGTATGCAGGTAAGCGTAAATTTTTTTCATACTTTCCGAAATAAACGGAATAAATATATCGACGTTTACAAGCGGAATGGCAATGGAAAATATAAGACTTGCAGGCAAATATATCCGTTTGAACTGATGCATGCTTTCATTTTCAAACAAAAGAAAATAAATCAGATACAGCAACGCCGCACATAACGTCATATTTATAATGTAAAATATCATTGCGCTTTACGTTTAATTTCTTTTTCTATGATTTTCTTCAAATCTTCAAGTTCTTTTGCCGATAAATTACCTGCGGTTGTAAAAAACGAGGCAAACTGCAAAGTCGAATTCCCAAAAAAATCTTTAATGATCCGATTTACATGTTTTGTAAAGTATTCTTCTTTGCTAATCAACGGATAATACTGTCGCGAATTGCCAAACAGATTATATGATATTACGCCTTTGTTTTGCATTCTTTTCAGGAAAGTTGCAATTGTTGTTACAGCTGGTTTGGGTTCCGGATAATTATCAATAATATCTTTCATAAACACTTTTTCGTGTTTCCATATTATTTCCATTAGCTGTTCTTCTGCTGTCGACAGTTTCATTGTTCTACGAAGTTAAAATTAATTCTACAAAAGTAGAATATATTTTTTAAACAGCAAATTTTATTCCAAATATTTTTCCATAAAAAATGTTAAATTGGCTGTGTTATTAGGTTTTGAGCGGCATTTAATGAGTTTATATTTAGTCGTTCCTTAAAAAGTATATTTTTCAGAGATAAAAGATAATAAAGATGTTTTTCCTGTTACTTTTGCGTCAAAGCAAAAGTAACAGGAAAAACATTATTTATTTTGCAACCTGAGTTCGGGATAAGTTGTTATATAAGAAAAAGGGAAAAGGATAAAAATAATTATATGCCATCCGCCAATTTGTCGGTATCAAGTTATGGTTAAGAAAAGAAAACAGGCATGGGCGATCAATAAAAAAGATCCAACTGTCCTGTTGGTTTTTGTCTATCGAA
>JAISDB010000095.1 GCA_031265155.1 Prevotellaceae bacterium
AAGTTACACACATATTTTATTATAGCCAAAAAAAAATTTTTGCCGGTTAATATGAAAAAGTGATTATATTGCTGATAATCATGCCGTTCTATTGTCTTATAATGTAAATTATCGGACAAGATAAATTATTTACATTTAAATAAATATTAATTTTATGAAAAAATTTTTATTCATTGCAGTATTGTTCTGCGGAGTTGCATTGTCAGCTCAATCACAAGAGTTTAAGCCATTTCGCGTAGATATGGGTTTAGGTTACGGACTTCCGTTTACGGATGGTCTTGATGGAGGAGTTCAATTTTATGTTGAACCGAAGTATGAAATTATACCGCAAATAGCTGTCGGTCTTCGCTGGGAAGGCTCGCTGTTTGCAGGATCTAAAGATGATGAAGGTAACAGTGTAGATGTGAAATTAAGCTCAGCCTATATGGTTACAGGCGATTACTACCTGACAAACAACAAATTCCGTCCTTTTGTAGGTCTTGGCTTAGGAATTTACAGCGTTGGAGGTGTAAGCGTTGACGACAACACTGAAACTGACGATGTTTTTGAAGGGAAAAGCAATTTCGGAGCATTGCTTCGCGCAGGTTTTGATATTTCTCATTTCCGTTTTGCTCTTTCGTACACTTATGGCGGAAAAATAAATGATGAAACATTTCATTTCTTTGGCATTACAGTAGGCTTCTATCTTGGCGGCGGCAAAAATTAATTGAATTTTTGTTTTTTTAATAAAAAGGAGAGGCTGCCTGAAAACAGGCAGTTTCTTTTTTTGTATCATCAAGCAGTCCGATTTATTGAACTGCAGCGCATCCCTAAGCATTAAGCAATGCTCGCGAATACCAATAAAAAATAAAAACAGCGTAACCAAAAAAATCAGGAAAAGATCCTGCAATTTTGCTTATTTGAAAAAACGGTTAAAAACCTGAAACGAACAAGAAAAAATATTTACATTTGCAGGAAAATAAGCAATGAGCGGAAAAGACAAATTACGAAAATTCAAAGAAAATGCGGCATTTACATCGCTTTATCAGCCTTCGCTTGACGAGATATTTGGAAACGATTACGAACTGAAAGGCAAATGGAATGCAAGCGTATTTAAAAACAGCAATCCGATAGTTCTTGAACTCGGTTGCGGCAAGGGCGAATATACCGTTGCTCTGTCTCTGAAATTTCCGGATAAAAATTTTATAGGTATTGATATTAAGGGCGCGCGCTTGTGGAAAGGCGCCAGGTTTGCACACGAAAACAGGCTTGAAAATGTAGCATTTATCCGCACCCGGATTGACTTTATAACGTCGTTTTTTGCCGAAAACGAAATTTCGGAAATATGGATAACATTTGCCGACCCGCAGTTAAAACGCGGCAGAAAACGGCTTACGGGAATAATGTTTTTAAATAGATATAAGCAGTTTTTGAAAAGCGATGGAATAATTCACCTGAAAACCGACAGTCGCTTTTTGCACGAATACACGCTGGCGCTTGCAAAGCAAAATAATCTGAAAGTAATAGAAGCCAATCATGACATTTACGGCAGCAACAGAGCCGATGATATTTTGTCGATAAAAACATTTTATGAACAGCAGTTTTTGGAGCAGGGATTTGCAATAACGTATCTTGCCTTTTGCCCGAATAGCGTATCAATACTCAAAGAGCCTGTTTGGGAAAAAGAAAAATATACGAGATAAACGCAAGTCATTTTATCATATATACTCAAACAGAAATAGATTTCAACAATATTTAATCGTTCCTTAAAAAGTATATCTTTCAGAGATAATAGATAATAAAGATGTTTTTTCTGTTACTTTTGTCTTGACGCAAAAGTAACCAAAAGGTCAAGAGCAGCCGACGCTATACGGTAACTCCGATTTACGGCTGTGACCTGTGGGAACGCCGCCTGCTCAACGTTCTATTAATTTTTCTGCATGTTGACTATATGAAAAATTTGCCTGTATACGAGAACAGAAGTTGATTAGCAAATAAAACCGGCATAGACTTCGCAGGCGGGTCGCCGAGAAGTATAAGCCTTGATTTTTCTCTTCTTTTGTATCAAGACAAAAGAAGAGAAAATAAGATTTTATTTGCATGGTTTTATGTCTGTATTGATTAAAACAATGCAGTTTTCTCCTCTGATTTTCATTTATAATTATTTATTAATAAATGATTTGTACTCTTTTTAAGGAACAACTAATTAAAGCTATTCTATTCTGAGTTGGTCCGCTGTTTTTCGCAAATCAATTCTGTTTGAGTATAAAATAAAAAAACTGCCTTGAAAAAGGCAGTTTTCCAATTGTATCTGCAGTTTTGTTATCTGCTGCAACTTTCCTGTATTACTTTTATTCCGCTTATACAGTTTTGAGATTCCGATAAAAAAACTGCTTCGCGAAGATTTTTTTCATCGGGATTATCCGTGTAATTTGCGGCGAAAGTCAGTGTAATACTCGAAAATGGCGCTGTTCCGGATGCATTGACATAGTCAATCCCCGCATCTTTCAGCGCCTTATTGACTTCGCTGACAAAATTGTCGGAAATAACAGTTTCACTGTCAATCAGTAAATTTAAAGTAATATCGTCACCGGCGCAATTAATATCGCTGCCTGAAACACTTTCTACGCTTTGTATCTGCGGAATTGTAACACAAATTTCATGTTGTCCGGATACATTATTGGCAATAATAAAAAATGCCAATAAAAATGATGATTTTTTAATAATTTGTAACATAACTTATTTTTTTAAAGGGTTATAAATAATAGACACTTTTATGTGTCGTTTGCAAAAGTAATTGTTTTTTATATAAAATCAAAATATTTATTGATAATCAATACAAAATGTTGTTAATATATTTTAATTTGTTAATAAAAACGATTAAACAATGCAAATAATAAACAAATAAATTTACTTAACAAAATAAAAATATGTATTATTCGATTCATAATTTGATTTCTTTATTTAAAATCATTCATTCAGCATTAAACTCATGTATGGCATTTGCCGGTCGAAAATAAATTGCGCGAGTTGAACGATATTCCATGAATTATGCGAATTTTCCATCGGCAATTTTGTACACCCGGCATTGGATATTACATAACAGCCATTGTTTTCGGCAATCAGGCTATCTTTAATACAAATGGTTTTTTCGCAACTGTGATGCGTTGCGGCATAAAGCCGCAACATTTTTTCAACGCATATTATCCTTATCATTCCGGTAGCTTCGCAATGTTCTTTTTGTGGAATGTCAACGCAAATCAAATTATCGGTTTTTGTTTTTTCCGATACCGCTTTAAGCAGGCTTTCCGATATTGCCTGCGTTTCGGCAAAATGGTCGATAACGGCAATGCTGCCGCTTATCGGCGATGCAAATGATATTCCTGCAATTTTGTTTTTGCACTCCGCAATTAGTATTACGCCGTCGCTGCTGTAAATATCTTCGCAAACCGTTTCAAAATCACGGAACGAATGCTGTATGCAGCAGTTTCGCTCATTCATCTTGCCGTCGAAATATTCAAAAACCTTATTTTTCTCGGCTTCGGGATATTCATATATTTTACAGTTAATGACGAAATTACAGGTATTTATTTGCTTTTTGGTACGGTAAAATACGGTTTCGTAGTCATTTCGCCGGTAAACATCGAACAGGTACGGTTCGGCAGGAATAAGGAAAGCTGCATAAATTCCGTCTGCAAACAGTTGTTTGTGAGTTTTTTCCAAAAGTTCTGTCATCAATCCATGCCTGCGAAAATCGGGATGCGTACAAATTGCCGACAGATATGCAAAGCTTATTTTTGCATCGAAAAAAGTCATCATATACATAATAACCTGCAATGCCGCGACAGGAATATTGTTTTTCAGTATTGTGAAATGATTTTTTTCGGTATATCTTTTATCAAAATAGAAACTTACAAACCTGTCGCTGTCGTCAAAGCAAAGTTTATACAGCGCTATTGACAGTTCTTTCAGCTTCTGTACTTTTGTCGAACCCGTATTTTGTGCCGCCATTGTTCATTTTCGCAATTATGACTGTGAACAGTATCGCATTAACTGTTGTCAATCAGCTTTACTCTGTGCTTTTCCAGAATTGTTTCGGGCTGATACGATAACTTTGCCTTTCGCAAGCCCGGAATATCAAGGTCTTCTTCTCTGTTGATGTAAATATACTGTTCGGGAATATGCCTTGCAAACATGTTATTTATCATTGCATAAGCGCCTTCGATATTTCTGTCGGCTTTTTCGATGCAGACATCAAATGTTTCATAATTTATCGGATTTCCATAAGTGAATGCCGTTATTTTTCCGTTTACGAACAATACTCCGCCCGACAAATCCAGTGCTTCCATGTTGGTTATTGCCAAAGTCAATGCCTTGCGTTCAGCAAGCAATGTGTCGCGTTCTTCGTCGGTTACGTTTGTGTCGTACCACGATTTTTCAAGCTCTATGCATTCTTCGACCAAATCCGGCGTTAGAGTTTTATACTCGTAATTATTGTTGCTGTTAAGAAATCTGTTTATAAAATTTCGTTTCGGCTGCAGTTTTTTACCTTTCAGCGACACAAGATTTTCGCGCAGGTAAATATAATCCGAATATTTTCGATTTACCGAATATTCAAACGTTTTTGGCATTGCCTCTTCGAGTTCGGCGCACATATTTTTACATACGCCGTCTATTCTGAAAGGTTTTTGCATCGACTTTGCATCATCTATTATTGCCGTTAATGCATGTCGCAGATTTCCGTTTCCAATCGGCATCATGTAAACAAGCTCGTTGCCGTAAAAAAATCGCATCAGCAAAAAATCGTCAATTACAGCATATTGCGTGCCGTATAAAAACGACCAGCTGAACAGGTTGGCAAACGACAGCTCGCAGTTTCGCCGCCACTGTTTAAGCGTAAACGACTGTATGGTTGCCTTATCGTCTATTGTAATATTTTTGAATGGTATCATATAATGCTGTGATGTTTTAATTTTGTAATTTATATAAAAATCAGTCTTTCAAATCCCAGTCTATCGGTTGAAATCCCTGTTTTTCGAGCAGTGCGTTAGTTTGTGAAAAATGCCTGCATCCCGAAAAGGCATTTCCTGCAAGTGGCGAAGGATGAGCCGCTTCGAGTATAAAATGTTTTTGCGTATCAATCAGTACTTTTTTAGAACGGGCAAAATTTCCCCAAAGCAAGAATACAATTCCGCTTTTGTTTTCCGAAATTTTACAAATCACGGCATCCGTAAACGTTTCCCAGCCGGCTTTGCTGTGAGATGCAGCTTCGTTTGCACGCACCGTCAGTATTGAGTTCAGCATAAACACGCCCTGTTGCGTCCATTTTTCCAGACAGCCGTGATTTGGCGGCGTAACGCCAATATCATTTTCAATTTCCCTGTAAATATTAATTAGCGATGGCGGCGGCTTTATTCCGCGCTGCACCGAAAAGCAAAGCCCGTGAGCCTGTCCTGCTCCGTGATAGGGATCCTGTCCGAGTATTACAACTTTAAGCTTGTCGAAAGGCGTTTTTTCAAATGCATTAAAAATTAATTTTCCCGACGGGAATATCGTTTTTCCTGCCCGGATTTCGGATTTTACAAAATCGGTAATTTTTTCAAAGTAAGGCTTATCGAACTCACTTTGCAAAATACGCTGCCACGATTGTTCTATTTGTACTTCCATGTATCATTTTTTCACAAAAATACGAAAATTAATTGATACTGCTACTTTTTGATATTCATTTATGGATGCATTGCATTTTTATTCATTAACTCATGTTACGCACCATCCATCAGAGTTTCGCCGTCCTGAAAGGACGTAATCTTCATAAGAGCCTGTGTCAAAAGCATGTTTCACCGTCATTACGAGGTCGAAGACCGAAGTAATCCGGTTTATTAACAATGATTTATGGATTGCTTCGCTTCGCAATGACGTTTCGCGGGGCTTTCGAGACACCGTCAATGTCGGTAGAAAAAGAAACCTAACCTAACAGGTTTTTAAAACCTGTTAGGTTTACTACAGAAAGTTTTTTACCAGCATTTCATCTCTGCGAGACTATAAATCCTTAAATTAAAATCACAAATGTTAAATATTCATAATTTTTAATGGTTTCATTTGATATTTTGAAAATGTTTTACATGTTTCAAATTTATTTGTACCTTTGTAATACTTTTAAATATTTATTTACAATAAATATTTCGGGCAGGCGCAAGTTAACATCAATAATATAAGTAAAATTTAGTATAAAAAATCAAAATGAAATGAAAAAAGAACTTAAATTTATGGCAATCATGCTGCTTGCAGCGGCATTTGCCGCCACAACCATCG
>JAISDB010000113.1 GCA_031265155.1 Prevotellaceae bacterium
CAATCCAAACTTGCCGTAAGTCGGCATTGCGCCGTAAGGATTTGGCGGCTGAGGCATTTGCGGCACCGGCGATGCGGGATTGTACTGTGCAGGCAGATTTACGGTATTTGCCTGCAAAACAAACAATATCAATATTATGTTCTTAAAATAATTCATTTTTTCATTTTTTTAAAGATTAAAATAAAATATTGATTTGTCCTTTGATTAGCACCTGCTTACGCACATAAAAAAGCGCGGACAAAATTATGTGTTTATTTGTCACATGAGGTTCTCTACTACCTAAACAGTCAAACAAACAATGTCCACGCCGAAGCGTGAATATTTAAAATGCTTTTTTGACCGTTTAAACGAAATTGTAGAGATTCCATGTGTCAAAAACAAGCTAAACGCTTTTTCAATATATTTTACAATATGCGTAATGTTTACGCTCTTTATCTTACCATAAGCAAAAAAATTATCTGTTTATTTCGCACAAAGTTATAAAATAATTTCTAAATGTGAAAAAAAAATCTAAAAAAACACTGCGCAGACTCAAGCAGGAATGCGCTTTTTTTGTTTTACAAGTATTTTATTGATAACTAAAGCGTTATCTTGTTAATGAATGGCTGATTATCGCTTAGTATCCAATTTTAACAGAATAAACAGCATAATGGTAAACGCCCAAAGGGATGAACCGCCATAACTTAAAAACGGCAACGGAATACCTATAACAGGTATCAAACCTATTGTCATGCTTACATTGACGGCAAAATGAAAAAATAAAATTCCAAAAACGCAATATGCAAAAATACGCGTAAAAACAAATCGCTGCCTTTCGGCAATTATCACTATTCGAAACAGAAGGAAAAGGTACAGGCAAATAACAAACAGGCAGCCGACAAATCCGGCTTCTTCGCCTATTGTGCAAAATATGAAATCGGTGCTTTGCTCAGGTACAAAGTTGAATTTTGTCTGCGTACCCTGTAAAAATCCATGCCCGAACAAGCCGCCCGAACCTATTGCTATTTTCGACTGGTTTACATTGTATCCCGTGCCCTGCAAATCGACTCTCATGTTAAGCATGTTTTCAATTCTGTCTTTTTGATGCTGTTTCAGAAAGTTATTGAATACATAATCGACCGAAAAACTTATAATTACAGACGAAAAGAAAAAGATGACAATAAAAAGCAGTTTGGAAATCCGCCCCTTATACGATATTAAAAGTATTAGCATTGACAGGGCAAAATAAATCAAGAGAATATAGTGTGTTTCCAGTTTAATATCGGCTTCGTTGCGAATAAACAGCACAATTATTAATCCTATGAAAAATGCAAATACAATTTTCATGCTTTTCCATAAAACATTAATATTAAATATTATATAAATTAAAACCGAAAGTCCCAAAAGAATACAAACCGTTTCGAATGCAGGAAGCAGTAACGATATTATAAACAGAATGGAAAGATAAATTATTCCTATGATTATCCAGCCGCTCATGCCTGCGCGGTAAAGCATAATCAGGAACGATGAAAATACCAGCGCAGAGCCTGTATCTTTCTGCATTAAAATCAATACTACGGGAATTGCAAAAATGATTAAAAGCTTGACAATATTTGTCAAGGAATTTATTTTAAATCCGTATTCGCTTATCACATATGAAACCATTAGAGAAGTTGCTATTTTCATAAATTCTACAGGCTGAATGCGGACAGAACCTATAGCCAGCCACGATTTTGAACCGTTTACTTCAACTCCCGAAAAAAGTACAAATAATAGCAGCAGCAGTGTGAAAAAATATACGGGAACCGACAATACCGTAAATACTTTTATATCCAGACAAAGTATGAAAAGTGCAAGCACAAAAGCTGTTCCAATCCACATCAGTTGCATTCCGTAGCGCTGCGACATGTCTAAAATGCTCGAATGTTCGGCATTGTACATCGACGAATAAATGCAAATCCAGCCTGTGCTTACAAGAATTATGTAAACTGTAACGGTTTTCCAGTCAAGTGTGTGCAATATGCTTTTTTGCCTGTTCATTGATTTTTATCAAGCAGGTTTGCATTAAATATTCTTTCTTCCTCGTAAGGACGAGTAGTTTTTCCCGTAAGGTACTTTTCGACAATAAGGCTTGCTATCGGCGCTGCCCATGTTGCACCGAAACCTGCATTTTCAACATAAACGACAACGGCAATTTTCGGATTGTTGCGAGGCGCAAAACATGCAAACGTAGAATGATCTTCTCCTGCGTTTTGCGCTGTTCCCGTCTTTCCGCAAATATCAAGACCGTACACATAGGCGCGTCCTGCCGTATTGCCAATTCCAAGCCCGTTTACAGCCAGATACATCCCTTCCGTTACTTTTTCGTAATTTGCAGTATCGACATCCGTATAGTGTTTTTGAGTAAATCTGGCATCAATTCCTTTGCCTTCAATATTTTTTATTACATGAGGAATGTAATAGTATCCGCGATTTGCGACCGTAGCCATAAAGTTTGCTATTTGCAGTGGCGTACAGCCTATTTCGCCCTGACCTATTGCAAGCGATATTATTGATAATGATTTCCAGCGATTTCTTCCGTATTTGCTATCAAATGTTCTTGTGGTTGGTATTATTCCGCCTTTTTCGCCGTACAAATCGCTGTCGAGTTTGCGCCCAAAGCCGAAAGATGAACAGTATTCCGTCCATTTATCAAACGAGTCATAAATATTTTCATATTCGGGATTATCTATAATACTCCGAAAAACGTGACAATAATATGCATTGCACGACATCATTAACGATTGCGTCATATTTATGGGTGAAGGATGATAATGACAGCCTACGCTCCTGCCAACGTGATAACCCATAGCGCACGAATAGTAAGTGTCGGGAGTAAGGACATTTTCCTGCAAACCGACAAGAGCATTTGCAACTTTAAAAACCGAGCCGGGCGGATACGGCGACATTATCGCCCTGTTGAAAAGAGGCTTATTTTTATCATTAACCAGCTTTTTGTAATTGTTTACTCTGTTTTCTTCATCAAGCAAACCCGGATCAAAGCACGGGCTTGATATCAGTGCAAGAATCTCGCCTGTTGACGGTTCTATCGCAACAATACTGCCTGCTTTGTTTCTCATCAGTTTTTCGCCATAACTCTGCAATGAAGAATCAATAGTGCAAATCAAATCCAAACCTGTAACTGCCATCGAATCTTCTTCTCCGTTTTTATAGCGGTCCTGTATCCTGTTGAGGACATCGCGCGTGTAGATTGCTACGCCTTTCCGTCCGCGCAGTTCGTTTTCATATTGAGCTTCCATGCCGTTTTTTCCTATAAAATCGCCTTGCTGATAATATTTGTCATTGGCTATATCGGTTTTATCGACTTCGTTTATGTATCCGAGCAGGTTTGCTGCAGATTTTGTTGTATATTTTCGCGCTGTATATGCTCGCGTGTAAAATCCGGGAAACTTATACAGCTGTTCTTGAAATTTTGTATATGCTTCTATGGTGATATGTTTTACGACAGGCGTTTGCTGATAACTTGCAATACCTTTGTTTTTGTATTTTTTTATTACATCAAGAAGCGACTGTTTTATGGTTGCTTTGTTTACATTCAGAATTTTGCAAAGCTCAGTGGTATCGAAATCGCCTATTTCGCGCGGCACGACAGTTATATCATACATGGTTTGATTTGATACCAGAACGTTTTTGTTGCGGTCGTATATTAAACCTCGCGCAGGATATTGCGTTTGATAATACAGTGCATTGCGCTTTGCTATTTGCTTGTATTCGTTGTCAATAACCTGTATGTAAAACAGCTTGGCAACAATTACGGCTGTTACCAGGCAAACAGCAAACAGAATGATTTTATTTTTAGTTACGATTACTTGCATTACGTCATATTACGTTTGGCTTCTCTGTTAAAGAGAAGTTTGATCAATGTTATGAATACTGTTGATATAATTGAACTGATTAAAATTCGCAGGAATGTAAAGACAAAATTATCCAGTGATAATATTTCGAGTAAAAACAGTATGAAATGATGTAAAAAAACAAGCGAGAATGCATAAAGTATGAACGTTTTCAATTTTATTTGCATTGCTGTTGATGTTGACATGCTTTCGTATTCTGCTCGAGGTATTGTTACTTTTATAATAAAATTACGAAATAACGCTATGGCAGTGCATGTTGCTGCATGCGATCCGAGAATGCCTGCCGAAATTATGTCAATGCTAATTCCCAATCCGAACGAAATAAGCATGACTAATGATGAATGCATGTTAAACGGTAAAATCAAGATCAGAAAAATATATATGTATGGTGATAAAAAGTGTATAAACTGTATATTATTGAACAAAAATTCCTGCAATAATACCAGGCACACAAACCACAGCAGATATTTTATAAAATCATTCATCGCTCAACAGTGTTTCTATTTCGTCTTTATCATGAATATCAACAACATAAACATTTTGCAACAGTTTCATGTTTTGGCTTAATGTTACATCTATTTCATAAAAAATACCATCTTTTATATTTATTTTTTCTACCGTCCCTATTAAAATATTTTCGGGAAAAACGCCGGAATGCTGATTTGTTGTTACCGTATCGCCAACTGCAACATCACTTTGCTGCATTATGTCGTGAAGCTGTACGGTATTAATGTCTGTTCCGTTCCATGATATTGTTCCGTAATTGCCTGTGCGTTTCAATTTGCCGCTGAATTTTATAAATCCCATATTTAATATCGACACAGCCGACGAATAGTTTGCCGATGTCTTTACAATCATTCCTATCATTTTTTCGTCGCTCGAAATAACTCCCATTTCGGGACGTACGCCTTGCTTGCTGCCTATATTGAGTATTATAAAATTCTGTTGCTTGTTGGTTGAATTTCGTATAATCCTTGCCGTTTTATAACTGTAAACAGGACGATTTAAAATATTCATTATCATTCCACTGCGTATTGTATCACGATTTTTATACTGATTAAGAATGTTGTGTAACTCAAGATTTTCGGCAATCAGTTTTTTATTTTCATCTTCCAGTGAAAAATATCGTTTTATGCCTGCATATTTTTCATATACAATTCCTTTGATATTGTCAATATAAGCGGCAAACTGCGTTTTTTGATAATTTGAATTGTTAAATATCAGCACGCCGGCAATTGATTCCAGTATCACAAACAGAATGACTGTGCGGTAACGAAGCAAAAAACGAAGTATCGATGCCATCTTGCAGTTTTTGTTTAGAGTTGCCTACATCAAAAACGGGAATTTTTCAATATTCTTTAATGCCAAACCTGTTCCGCGAGCAACTGCCCTGAGCGGATCTTCGGAAACAATAAAAGGAATATTTATTTTATGCTTCAACCGTTTATCCAGACCTTTGAGCAAGGCGCCGCCGCCGGTAAGATGAATTCCGTTTGCAACAACATCAGCATACAGTTCGGGCGGCATTTGTTCCAAAACGTTTATGATTGCCGTTTCGAGCCGCGCTATTGACTTGTCAAGCGCCATCGCAATTTTTTGATACGACACTGCAATTTCAAGAGGCAGGTTTGTTATAATATTAGGACCTCTGACTATGTAATCCGCAGGCGGATTTTCCAGCTCGGTAATAGCCGAACCTACGGCAATCTTAATATCTTCGGCTGTACGTTCTCCTATGCGCACGCTGTATTCCTGACGCATAAATTCTTTTATGTCGTTTGTAAAAACATCGCCTGCCGTGCGAATGCTTTCACCGCAAACTATACCTCCAAGCGATATAACAGCAATTTCGCTTGTTCCTCCGCCAATGTCAATCACCATATTTCCTGTTGGCGCCATTACGTCAAGTCCTATTCCAAGGGCGGCAGCCATTGGCTCGTAGATGAGATATACTCCGCGTCCACCGGCATTTTCGGCAGAATCGCGCACTGCCCGCCGTTCAACTTCCGTACTTCCCGATGGAATACCTATAACTATTTTAATTGTAGGCTGCAACCAGCGATGCTTATTGTTTATCATTTTTATCATTCCGCGAATCATCATTTCTGCAGCATCAAAATCTGCTATTACGCCATCACGCAAAGGTCGTATCACTTTTATGCCTTCGTGTTCGCGACCCTGCATTTGTCGGGCGGCATGCCCCAGTGCTTTCAATTTGTTTGTTTGCCTGTCAATAGCAACTAT
Source organism: Prevotellaceae bacterium (assembly GCA_031265155.1). Classification (GTDB taxonomy): domain Bacteria; phylum Bacteroidota; class Bacteroidia; order Bacteroidales; family UBA932; genus JAIRKV01. The sequence continues at coordinate 6,138 of JAISDB010000113.1, forward strand.
TGACGGTTCATCTACAACAATCCTGTCGTTAGAAATAATAAGCGTATTGGCTGTACCCAAATCCATTGCCAATTCCTGTGTAAGTAATGAAAATGCCATTTCTTTATATATATTTTATTTATACTTAATTATTTATATTTCAATTTTAATGCCTGAAATGCCGTATTCCTGTTGATACCATTGCCATATCATGCATGTTGCAATAATCAACAGAATCCTGATCGCGAACAGAGCCTCCGGGCTGTATCACTGCATTGATGCCCGATTCGTGAGCAATCTGCACACAGTCCGCAAAAGGAAAAAACGCATCCGAAGCCATCACCGCGCCCGAAAGCGACAATCCGAAGCTTTTCGCTTTTTCTATTGATTGCTTCAGCGCATCAACCCTTGATGTTTGTCCTGTGCCGCTTGCCAAAAGCATACGGTTCTTTACAAGCACAATCGCATTTGACTTTGAATGTTTTACCAGTTTGTTTGCAAAAATCAGGTCGCGTATCTGCTCTTCGTCGGGCTTGACATTTGTCATAAAGCAAAGCTCGTTTATTCCGCCTGTGCAATTATCCCTGTCTTGCAGTACAACCCCGTTTAATACTGTTCTGAACTGTTGCGAATGAAGAGGATATTGCTTATGGCGTAAAATGATTCTGTTTTTCTTAGACTGTAATATTTTAAGCGCATCATCCGTAAAGCCGGGTGCAATTATTACTTCAAAAAATATTTTATTTATTTCTTCTGCGCAAACGCCGTCAACCGTTCTGTTTGAAATTATTACTCCTCCGAATGCCGATACAGGATCGGCTTGCAGCGCAAGTTTCCATGCTTCGGTTATATCGTTACGAGATGCACAGCCACAGGCATTGTTATGCTTTAAAATTGCAAAAGCAGGTTCGTCAAATTCATTTATCAGATTTATTGCCGAATCTATATCCAAAAGATTATTATATGATATTTCCTTTCCATGCAACTGCTCAAAAACTTCATCCAAATTTCCGAAAAACGATGCTTTCTGATGAGGATTTTCTCCATATCGCAAAGCGGTTACCTGATTGATACTTTGCTTAAATGTGTTTATGTTTTGCTGTTGATTAAGATATTTGAATATTTCGGTATCATAATGAGATGAAATATTGAATGCTTCGGCTGCAAAATATTTCCGCTGATCAAGCGTTGTTTCACCCTGCTGTTCTATTAATATTTTTTTCAGGCAATCGTATTGATTTCGTGAAGAAACGACAAGCACATCGCTGAAATTTTTAGCCGCAGCGCGAATTAATGAAATTCCGCCTATGTCTATCTTTTCAACCAAATCGTCTTCGTCTGCATTTTGCCTAAGCGTTTCTTCAAACGGATACAAATCAACAATTACAAGGTCGATAGCGGAAACATCATATTTTATCTGTTCTTCAGTATCATTTGCATTGCTGCGCCTGAATAAAATTCCTCCGAAAATTTTCGGATGCAATGTTTTTACACGCCCTCCGAAAATTGACGGATATGATGTTAAGCTTTCTACGCTGTGAACATTTATTCCCGAATTTTTAATGAAATCATAAGTTCCGCCTGTCGAATAAATTTTAACCCCAAATTCGTTTAGTTTTTTTACAATTTCGTAAAGCCCATCTTTATAAAATACAGATATTAATGCTGTATTGATTTTTCGTTTTGTATTACTCATCCAATTAACGTATTGATTATATGTCGCTTACACTCGCCAAAACAGTTTTTTTATTATTTTAGCCTATAAAGGTAATAATTTTTTATAATACCAAAGCTAAAGTTGGAAATAAATATATTACAAAAAACAATTCAAATACTTTGAATTGTCATGACAATGAATATATCAATGAATTGCCTAATATGCCGGCTTGATTTTTGACCTATAAGCCGAAGTTATCAGCTGTCAATTAAAATTATTTTGCATCAATGGCGGTTTATGAATTAAAAAAACTAATTTTGTGATGTAAAATAATTAACAGTCAAATATAATGTTTGAAAATTTATCGGAACGACTTGAAAGATCGTTTAAAATATTGAAGGGAGAAGGTAAAATTACCGAAATAAACGTTGCCGAAACGCTTAAAGATGTCCGCAAGGCGCTGCTTGATGCCGACGTTAACTATAAAGTTGCTAAATCGTTTACCGATGAAGTTAAGCAAAAAGCGCTCGGGCAGAATGTACTCGCTTCCGTGCGTCCGAGCCAAATGATGGTGAAGATAGTTCATGACGAACTTGCTTTGCTAATGGGCGGACAGGCAACCGACATAAACATAAAGCCAAATCCGGCAATTATCCTTATTTCAGGATTGCAGGGATCGGGAAAAACAACTTTTTCGGGAAAACTTGCGCATTTTTTGAAAACAAAAAAAGGACGTTCGGTTATGCTTGCCGCTTGCGATGTTTACCGTCCTGCGGCAATAGAACAGTTACGAATCATCAGCGAACAGGTCGAGGCTGAATTTTATTCGGAAGAAGAAAATAAAAATCCTGTAAGAATTGCTCAAAACGCGATAAAATATGCACAGACCAAGGGATTTAACGCTGTGATTATCGATACTGCAGGACGTTTGGCTGTCGACGAACAAATGATGACCGAAATTGCCGCGATAAAATCAGCGGTGAAGCCGGGCGAAACACTGTTTGTAGTTGACTCGATGACAGGTCAGGATGCAGTGAATACCGCAAAAGAATTTAACGACAGGCTGAATTTTGATGGCGTTGTGCTTACAAAACTTGATGGCGATACGCGCGGCGGAGCGGCAATTTCGATTCGCGCAGTTGTAGATAAGCCCATAAAATTCATAAGTTCAGGCGAAAAACCCGAAACTCTCGACGTGTTTCATCCCGAACGTATGGCTGACAGAATATTGGGAATGGGCGATATTGTATCTTTGGTTGAAAAGGCGCAGGAACAGTTCGACGAAACGGAAGCTCGAAAAATTCAGGCAAAACTGCGTAAAAATCAATTCGATTTCAACGATTTTTACAAACAGATTCAACAAATCAAAAAAATGGGGAATATTAAGGATTTGATGGGCATGATTCCGAAAATAGGAAAGATGGTGAAGGACATTGATATTGATGAAACCGCATTTAAGGCAACTGAAGCAATAATAATGTCGATGACTCCGAAAGAACGTGAACAGCCATCGATAATTGATACCAGACGCCGAAAAAGAATTGCCGCCGGAAGCGGAACAAACATCAACGAAGTTAATAAACTGATGAAACAGTTTGAAGAAACCCGCAAAATGATGAAAACAATGACCAACAAGGAAAAAATGAAACAAATGATGAAGAAAAGGTAGCCCTGCTAAAAACGACGAAACGCAAATTATTCATTAGACATCTTCGGGAAATTATTTAAATAGAAGCAATTTTAATACTTCCATATCTTTGTATAACATATTGCAAAGATAATCATTATTGAATAAACTATTTTCCGAAAAAGTCTATTACTTGCTGTTTAACTAACCGAAGCGTAAGCGAAGTTCGCGAACACCAATAAAAATAAAAACAGCATGAGTAGAAGTTCAAGAGCAGTTTTTTATATTATTTTTGCCTTGATACAAATTAACCTAAAAATTAATAACAGTTGACGCTATACGGTAACTCCGATTTATGGCTGTGACCTGCAGGAACACCGTCTGCTCGACGTTCTATTAAAGTTTTTTCAATTTTCTCTTCTTTTCTCTTTCTTGCATGATGTAAAATATTGTCATTTCGAGTATTTTGAATAAAATCAAAATATTTCATGTAAATTTGCACTATAATTTTTAATCATGAGAATAGATATACTAACCGTTGTTCCCGCATTGCTCGAAAGTCCGTTGAACTGTTCGATTGTGAAACGCGCACGCGACAAGCGTGTTGTCGAAATATTTGTACACGATATTCACGATTACGGAAAAGGAAGTTATCGTCAGATTGACGATTATTCTTTTGGCGGAGATTCAGGCATGGTACTTATGATTGAGCCTGTTTTTAACATGATAGGCGACCTGAAAAACGAACGCGATTATGACGAAATAATTTACATGTCGCCTGATGGACTGCAGTTTACTCAAAGCGAAGCAAACCGCCTGTCAACAAAAGAAAATATAATAATTCTCTGCGGACATTTCAAGGGGATTGACCATCGTATCCGCGAGCATCTTATCACACGCGAAATTTCAATCGGCGATTATGTCATTTCGGGCGGAGAACTTGCAGCGGCGGTTATTATAGATTCTGTTGTGAGAATTATTCCAGGCGCAATTTCGGATGAAACTTCGGCTCTTACCGATTCGTTTCAGGATGGATTGCTTGCGCCGCCTGTATATACGCGCCCTGCCGAATTTAACGGCTGGCAGGTTCCCGATGTTTTGTTATCGGGAAATCACAAAAAAATTGCCGAATGGCAGGAAGAACAGGCAATAGCAAGAACAAAACTTTTGCGTCCCGAAATGCTGAAAGAAGAATGACTGATATTTTAAAATTTCAATCTGTGAGCAACAGACCGATTTGCCGCAAAGCCGGAAAAGAAAAGGTATTGTCTTAATATCCAAATAAAAATTTTAAAAATCAAAAATATTTTTTACCTTATGCTTACGACTGAGGAAGATTTCAGCCGGAAAATTGGACTGAAGTTTACCTTGTACAGGCAGTTAATTGATTAAGCTGTCTGTTTTTTTCGGGCAATAGCAATAGCCCTTCGACACAGGAAGAGCTTCGCTTCCTGATTTTCAGATATTTAGACTTAATGTTCAAAATGAATGGTAACACAGCGCGTAAAATCATTAATGTTCAAAATTGAATGGTAGGAATGTATAAAATACTCGTCAATAAATGATTTCCGGTTGTTTTTGGACAATCCGTTGTGGTTACGCAACTTTGTTTTCAGGTCTGTAAATTGCCCTTCCAAGCCGTTGTTTGTGTTATGGATATTTAAGTCCGGATAATCGTAAAATGTCCATAACCAAGGCATGGTGCGTTTGATACTGAGATACGCGCTACGCAACTTTTTATGTACAAAATGACTCTTGCCACTCTTTTTGTCTATGCTGCGTTCTTTAAAAAACTCATCACACTTAAATGTCCATTGCTCAAACATCGCGATAAAAAGATTTTTATCGCTGTGTGCCGGACGGTTAATTATCTTCAGCAGTTCTTTTGACGTTTCCAGTTCAGGATGCAATGTCAGGTAACGCTTCAC
>JAISDB010000038.1 GCA_031265155.1 Prevotellaceae bacterium
CAGTACAATAACCTGAAAATGCCGCTTGCCGGAAGGTCGTTTAAAATCAAGATACGCTACAACTGGTTTCGCGACAAGTCGGAAGGCGGAGCAATGAGTTTTTAAACAGTAAATAATAAATAACAAGTAATAAATTAAATAACAAGGAAAATGAATCGATTAATAAAAGAAGGAAAAAGCATGAAAACAAGATGCTTTATGTTTGCGACAGGCGTTCTGTTCCTGTCGAGTGTACTGCTCGTCTCCTGCAAGGATGACGACGAACCCTCAGTAACTGCCGATACGGCAAATTACGTTTACAGCACAATCGTGGGCGACAATTCGTATGTAGGAGTATTCGGCAACTTCGATGTGTCTTCTCTGAACAACTCCAATTCGTTCGTACATGCCCGGAGTGCGTTGCTGTTTCCCTACAGGGATTACCTCTATGTGCTCGAATTTGAAACCAACGAAAAACTGTTTCAGTACCGCAAGTCGGATGGCGACCTGCAGTTGGTGAAAACCCTGTCGCTTCCGGCACAGTCATTTCCCTGCCACCTGAGTTTCAAGAATGACGGCGAAGCCTACCTTTCGTTCCTGGGGATGGACAGAGTGGCGGTTATTAATACTCAAACGCTTGTCATCAGCAGCGAAATAGACCTTTCCTCCTATTGTCTGGAAACTGCGCTGGCAGCCTCGCCTGGCGCGTCCATTATTCGCGACAATCTCCTGTACGTTGCACTGTGGCAGCAGCTGGCGCCCAATTATCCGAGTGCAGGAGCTTATGTAGCCGTCATCAACACGGAGACAAACCAGCCGGTGAAAATGATCAGTTCGCAACGCGCTACGATGGCAAGCAGCGTCGATGCTGCCGGCGATCCTTTTGTGGATGAGAAAGGTGATATTTACCTCTACTGTACGGGCGGTTTCGGATACTTCCCCGGTATGACGGACGGTTTCCTGCGAATCAAAAAGGGCGAAACCGAATTTGACAACACCTATTATTTTCCGATTGGAGATAAAAATATTACCGGCATTCCCGGCAATCATGCCGATTACCTCTACCAGAAAGTCTATGCGGGCAACGGCAAGGTTTATGGCTACGTAAACGTGCCGGCAGCGGCAAGCGAGATTCCCGATTATGTAAACGACAAAACCATGCAACCTGTTATCCTCGACCTGTACAATCAAACCATTGAACGTCTGAATCTCGACCCGACAACAGGATGGTCGTCATGCATCGGAGGCAGCGGAAACAAACTGGTTTGGGGTATGATGTCATCCGAGGGCGCAGGCTTTTATCTATACGATTCGTCCACTGGACAAACAGACAAATTTGTTGCCACTACCGGCTCGCCGTACAGGTTTTTTGAGTTTAACAACCAATGATAATATGACAAGCTCTATTATATCCGGCAAACGTATTTTTACAGATAGAATGTGTATTAAGAAAACGGGCACAGGCAGCATTTGTTTTTTCGAATATAAATTGTCGCTTCTGGCGCTGCTTATTTGGAGATAATAATAAATGTAAGACCGGGGATTCAGGCAACACATGGTATATGACTGTGTACTAAGTTTCCCCTCTGTCGGTGTGGATGCAGGCATATAAACAGCACAGGTATCCATCAAAGAGTTTCCCTCCTTCGGGCGGGAAGCTCTTTTTTGTTTTTATAAACAATTTAATTTTTTGACGAATGAAACGATTTATTAGCACAAATATTTTTAAACTGTTGCATGAGACTTCATCGGAAAATATCCCATTGCGGGTATGGGAAAAGGTGTATGACAAATTAGCCGGGGTTTTGTTCAGGGAACACTCGACAGCAAGCGACAGGGAAGGGTTGTATAATGCTCTTTGTTACACTTTCGTGGAACTCAAAGGCTTGCAGAAGTGCGGCAACAGGGATAAAAAAAAGTGTATGAGCGAAGCCTGTTTTTAACAAAAACCATTTTGTTAATCGAAACGCAGATAGATTTTGTGTTTCGAGAAATACAACAACAAATGCCGCACAATAAGTTAAAATGGACAGGCAGCATCATTGAATGGGTAGAACTGATATATGCCCTGCGTTTTGTAAAGCGAATCAACAGCGGAAAAATTTCCCTCAAAGAACTGTTTCAGCAAATGGGCGAGATTTTTGATTTCGAGGTGAAAGAATTTGCCAACTATTTCATGAACATCAAAAATCGGACGAACGGTAGCCGGACAAAATTCATGGATTTGATGAAAGATGTCCTGCTTGGACTGATGAACGATGCCGACCGGAAACCGTCACGGAAGTAAAAGCAGAAGCACGAAAGAAACAGGCATATCAACCTGTTTGCCTGTGCATCCGTTTTGGAAGTTTACGGGGAAAGATGTATCTTTGCGGTCGGAAAATCCCAAAAAAATGTCAGAACAGGAATTGAATAAAATCTTATCCGATGCTGTTTCGCTTCCGGCAGAAACAGAGATTGTCGAGTTCAAGGAAGCAAAAGAGAGTTACGACTTCGGCAAAATCGGAAAATATTTTTCAGCGTTGAGCAATGAAGCCAACCTGAAAGGTAAATCCTGTGCGTGGCTTATTTTCGGAGTGGATAACAGTCATAAAATAATTGGCAGTAATTACCGCTGTCGAAGGAAAGATTTGGACAGCCTGAAAAAGGAAATCGGCGACAAGACAACGCAAAATATTTCATTCATCGAAATATATGAGTTGCATAAACCCGAAGGCCGGGTAGTAATGTTTCAGATTCCCGCTGCACCGCAGGGTATTCCGGTGGCTTTTGAGGGCTACTATCATGGACGTGCCAACGAAAGCCTTGCAGCCCTGAATATTGAAAAAATAGAGCGGATACGTAATCAGGTTATCGGTAAAGACTGGTCGCGCAATATTGTTCCCGAAGCCACTTTCGACGATTTGGACAAAGAGGCGATACGGAAAGCGCGGGAACAGTTCAAACTGAAAAATGTTTCGTTGAAAGACGAAGTAGATACGTGGGATGATGTAACTTTCCTGAACAAAGCCAAAGTAACTCTGAATGGCCGGATTACCAATACGGCAATATTGCTTTTGGGAAAAGATGAGGCCAGTGCATTGCTTTCGCCTGCCATAGCACAAATAACCTGGGTGTTGAAAGATGCTCCCGGAGGCTATGAACATTTTTTTACGCCGTTTATTCTGACCATTGATAAAACGCTCGACTGTATCCGGAATTTGAGATACAGTTTCATGGTGAATGATAATTCGCTGTTTCCCAAAGAAGTAACTCACTACGACAAATGGGTAATCAGAGAACTGCTCCAAAATTGCGTGGCACATCAGGAGTATGGGAAAAGCTGCCGGATTATTGTTTTGGAATACAACGACAGACTTATCTTCCAGAATGCAGGCGGATTTATTCCAGATTCGGTCGAAGAGGTAATCCGGCACAACAGCCCGCAGGATTATTACCGCAATCCGTTTCTGGCAGCGGCAATGGTAAATCTGAATATGATTGAAACCGTGGGAAACGGTATCAAAAAAATATTTACCATTCAGAAAGAACGCCTTTTCCCCATGCCGACTTATGATATTTCGGATGACACACACACGAAAGTAACTGTTTATGGCGAATTGCTCGACGAAGATTATGCCAGCGTGCTGAATGACCATCCCGAATTGCCTTTGGAAGATGTGATTGCACTGGATAAGGTACAGAAAAAAACACCATTGAACGAAGTGGAAATACAGCGTTTGCGCGATTTGGAACTTGTAGCCGGAGATGATGCGGAACTTCAAATTGTTGCAGGTAATTACCCGGCTTTATCGTATCAGGATTACAGGCAAATGATATTGGACCTTATTGCTAAAAAAGGCTTCGCCACAAGAGAAGATATTGTAAATTTGATAATGCCAACCTTGTCGCCCGTCATTCCGGCAGAAAAAAGGCAAAGGAAAATCTCGAATATTACAGCAAAACTGGCTAAAGAAGGAAAGATAAAAAACCGGTCTGCCTCAACAAAATCTTCTGTTTGGGTATTCAATAATCAGGATACGGGAGGACAGTAGTAAGAAATAGAAGAACAGTAGTAAGAAACAGACCGTATTATTGAATTTCCAAACAGTAAAATATTAGCACACAGCATATTGTAAGTGTAGTAAGAAATATCACAAAGTAGTAAGAAACCCACCTCTGTTTTTGAGAACAGGGGTGGGTTTCCTGTCCTCACTCTTTCTTTATCAAATGCTTCAAATCCGGGTCGCTTTCAATTCGTGCCAGTTCATCGGCAACTATCTGTTTCACATCGGCTTTGATTTGATTGTAGTTGTGTTCGATGACCTGTTGCATCACGTCGTTACTTTCATCGTCTGTAAACTCGGCAATGACAGGGATTTTCCGGTATGCCTTTGTTTCGCGGGCAACGGCAGCGTTATCCACCACAATTTCAGCATGGAAAATCTTCTGCTCAATTCGTTCATCGAAGTTGTCGGACACTGAACCCACAAACATGCCCTGTGTCAGATTGCTGATTTTGGATGCCGGAATCAAGGAATCCAGTTGCGTAGAGATAGATGTCGATTTATCTTGACGGTTAATCGTCATGGACTGGCGTTTTTGAAGTACTTTTCCAAAGCGTTCAGAAAGGTTTTTAGCCGATTCGCCTACCACCTGACCGGAAAAAATGTTCCCCACCGTGTTCATCACAACGGCGGCTTCCTTGTCGCCATAATCCCGCTTTAACTGCGAAAAGTCCTGAAAACCCAAACAGACGGCGACTTTGTTACTTTGTGCTGTTGCTATTAGATTATCTAATCCGCGAAAATAAATTGTCGGCAATTCGTCAATAATCACCGAAGACTTTAGCTGTCCCTTCTTGTTGATTAATTTCACGATATGGCTGTTATACAGTCCCAAAGCTGCCGAATAGATGTTCTGACGGTCGGGATTGTTGCCTACACATAAAATCTTTGGCTCTGCGGGATTATTGATGTCCAGAGTAAAATCGTTTCCGGTCATTACCCAATACAGTTGCGGACTTATCATGCGGGATAACGGTAATGGTTGGCTATTAACCCAAAATCAAAAAATCATTGTCCAACTCGATACGGTGCAGCCTTTGTTCCAATTCTTTTATGCGTTCCAGCAACTGTTCGTAAGAAAGTGACTCTCCATAGATGAAAAGGCGTTGAAGATTTTTATAATCATTTTCCCAGACTGTTGACATGCCGTCAGATGGAATAATTCTGATTGAGGATGGATGATGTTTCCGGTAATCAATATTTTGCCATTTGTTGAATGTCATCCTGTGTTTTACAGTTGTTTTGTATAATTCCGTGTCATTCAAGGCAGAAAAGGCAAATTTGGTATCCATCAGTTTTTCCAAATCGTACAGGTGGCGCGACATTCGCCCGACATGTCTGTTCAGTTGAAATTCTTCATGCAGCAAAAAGATTTTTTCAAGAAATGTACGTTCAGGCGATGCAAAATTTACCGGAAAATAAGTCTCTCCCTCTGTAAAATCCGCAATGATTGACCGGACAGATATTTCCTCGAACGGTTCCCGCAAAGAACGGCAGCCTATTTCAAGTTTGACCTGATTCCGGATATAATCAAGTTCGGGGAAAAGTGACTGATATTTAACATACAGGTCCTGCGGGTCTGCATCCGAAACTGTTGATTGTGGAACAATGACACTGTAATCGACAATACCATGCTTTTGCAACATTGCGTCTATTTCGAGCGACAGTTTTTCCTTTATGAAACTGCAGGATATTTTTCGCAGTTTTGTTCTTTCCTTTTTGCCAAGTTCACCTTCCATACCAAAAAATGAACGGTATATTGCGAAATCACAGTCCTCTGAAAATCTTTTGATTAAATCCCAGCCTTTACTGAGAGAAGTTCCACCTTTAAAGATAAGCCAGTCGCTGCATGAAGTCTGAAAAACCGCCTTCAGAACCATTGTTACCCACCAGTCTTTTTCTACAGCATTGGGAGATAAACCTGTGTGAAAAGATATGCTGTTGATTATCTTCCGCCTTTCGTCTTCCGGAAGCTTTTGCCATTCATTCATCTGCAATTTGATTTATAACTGTTATCAATATTTTTTTTATCCAAACCGGAACTAACGCTAAATCGTCCCTGTACAGGGCAATTTCGTTTTTTATGGCAAGTAATTCTTTTATACGGTCAAGCACTTTGCTGTCAATATTTTCTTTCCCCATTTCCTTTAATGCGGATGTTAGCATAAACATTAATTTGCTTTTGTAGTGAAAATATTTCGGAGCCGCTTTTTTGAAAACAATTTTACGATGACCCACCTGTATGCTTCTTGGCGTACCGTTGGTAATATATACGGCATTCATCGGCACCTGTGTCGAGAATCCGAGAGTATTCATTGCTAAAATGCCTGTCGGCAGACATTCGCTTTTGTCTCTTGCAGCTATTGCCATGGCAATCTCATCCATTGACGGATACAGGATGCCAATTTTTTCATGTTTTGCAGGATACAAATATATCCCGTGTGCAAGACGCACTAAAACACCTTTTTCGCACAGCCTGAAGAGGTTTTTTTTCACCGCTTCCTCTTTTCCCGGGAAATGGAAATCGGATATAAAATACAGTTTGCCATATTCATTTTCAGTAATTTGCTTAACAATTGCATTTGAAATATTTTCCATATAACACGAATAAAATTTGTCCCAAAAGTAATCTTTTTTTGGGACATCAAAAAAAATGTCCCAAATTTATGCTTTTTTTGGGACATGTCGAGATTGGAATCAATTATCAAATGTGCCTTTTACGTCTTTTTTTCATACGTCGCGTAAAGGCTTCCTCTGCCATATTGTCGGCGTTATATCCTCCCGTTTCAGGAGTAAATATATCGAAAATACTGCCGATGTCTGAACCGTGATTTTCCCGATTAAGGGATTGCCCGGATTCCAATTCCGGCTTCGGATTAATACCATTATCCGACAAATCGTGGACTGAATTTTTACCGTTAAACAGCTCATTGAACACGTTAGCGGAAAATTCCTTGCCCAGACGCGAGCCGTTGAACACACATTTGTTCTCATGATCGATGAATGTAGTGCCATAAATACGACCTTCCTCATTGGTACGAAACAGCACGGAAATGCCCTGTTTTTCCAACGCTTTTTCAAAGTCTTTGCGGTTTTACACGTCTGCATGGCAGCGTAGATAATATCTTTACTCCGCTCTTTCAGACCTTTGTTTTTAATAATTTCCGCCGACTTTTTAATCCGTTTTTCCAGTGCGTCAATGCCGACGGACTTTCCAAACAGCGACGATTTGAATGGATTTCCAAGTTTTTCTCCTTTGCTGTCCAAAGCAAAATAAACCAAACCCTGATACGGTTTGCTATTTATTTCACCCCGAATTTCCTCCATACCTGTATTATATAAGGTAAGCAAAGCCTTATATTCTTTCAAACTTTGGAAATGCCATGACCGGGCAATCGGACGAATAACATTTGCGATTTGATGTTTTACGTCTCCGTCTTC
>JAISDB010000074.1 GCA_031265155.1 Prevotellaceae bacterium
CGCTGTGACCTTCCACAGTCGATACCGGAAAATTGGGAATATCGGCGTATTCGAGAATTTCCTGATTGCTGATTTTATTTACCAGCCCGCCCAAGCCTGTTCCGAGAATTATTCCCGTTTCGGGTAGCGTCCTTATTTTATTGCAAATAAAATTTGCCGTTTCTTTGATGTTTGCCAACATAATATATAACAATTTATAATTCAATAAACTAAAGCCTTTATTATAAACTAAATAAAAACGTTAAAAAAAGACTTTTATCAGAACAAATGTACATTAAATTTTTGAATTGCGCACAGACGGATAAAAATTTAAGCTTTCTTGTACTGAAAAAGACTAATTGTCTTGTTTTTACTTGATTTAAAGACTCGAAGTTCAATTACCTGTTAATTGCAAGAATCTGTTTTATTTATACATGCTTTCAGGTATAACTATTCTCAACAATATATTTTTACTTTCATTTGATATGTAAATATATTCGAAAATCATTTTATTGTTACGAAACGTTTTCATTGACTGAGATGTTTTTATTTCAGTAGCCATGTTTTTTTGCGTTTCGTCATAATTACAATTTATAATAATGGAATCGTTAAATACCGTATAGTAATATTTAAGTGTGTTTGTTTTATCTAAAAATATGATACTGTCTATTCGCAGATCGTTGGTCAGCATTTCAGGGAATTGTGAATTTTGCCTTTTTAGATTTTTTGCAATACTGTCGGTCTTAGCAGTGCAACACGCTAAACATAATGCAATGCAAGGAATAATTATTTTAATGATATTCATAATTCATTTTGAAATTTATTTTTAATTGATGAGGCTACTATTTGAGCAGCCTCATCAATAATAATTACAAACAGAGTAAGAAATTTTCTTAAACTAATTGCTAAGCATTTTCCCAACCCCATATCCGAGATCGTATGCTTCTTGATCTGTCATATTCGACATACCGCAAGAACTTATAGCCATTGTAAATACTATAACGGCTAATAAAACTAAACATTTAAGATTTTTCATTGTGAAATAAATTTTACGTCCTTCCTTTAAAAAGACTTTAAATAATTATTAAAATGGTTATTTACATTTTGTACCTGAAATTGATGTTGCTTCTACCGAATAAGCAACATATCTATTATCCGACGGATGCACTTCGTGAATAGGAATTTCTATTTTTGTAGATACCTTTGCCAAAGAAATCTCTTTTCCCGCATAAGGATAAGTCTTTGTATTATTACTATTTCCAAGCCTATAAGTAACTTGTACACCGACAGTAACATTTGCCGCAATATCATTGCTGTCATTAATAACATTGACAATAACTTTATCGCCATTTAAATAACAAGACTGCACTTCGATAGTACTTTCATCATTAGCGCCACCAATCATGCAAGATTGTGCATTGGCATTGGTTCCAAAACTTGCCAAAGTTACCAAAATTACTAAAATTGCTTTCATATTTTCTTCTTTAATTACATTTTTTTAACCTTACATCACCCATATCAAATACATCATCACTAACATAGACTAACTTATTGGATTCATAGCTACCTTTGAAAGTATAACGTATGTTTCCCTTATTATCTTTAAGATAATCGCCTCTTCCTATTTCTCCGGAAGAATTATAAAGTACAAATGTGCCGCGTTCTCCTCCGGAAAAACAAATTTCAAATCACCACCACACAGAGAAGTTGCGTTGGCTGTAAGTGCTAAACATAATACGAATAAGACACTAAAAATTATTTTTTTTCATTTTAAATATGATAATGCACAATAATCATAAAATTGCCAATCTAAAATATTTTAATAATCAGTCAAAACCAAGCATTTATTTAATTGGTTTGTATGCTTTAATTACAGATCATATGGAAGAGTGTTAACACGACCTATAAATTCAGTTTTTGTTTTAACAATTTATAGCCTGTTGAACTTATCTTTATTTGATATCCGTTTTTTAGTGTAAGCAGTTGGCTTTGTTTCTCATAACGTTCGATGCGCAAAACAGATTTAATGTTGACTATATAAGAACGGTGTATTCTGACAAATTGCTGAGGCAAATTAGTTTCAAAATATTTCATTGTCTGTTCTTTTAAATATTTTCCGCTATCGGCGAAAACATTAACATAATCACCAAATGCCTGTAAATAAATTATATCCGATACAATAATGAGATGTATTCTTTGTCCCGATTTTACTGCAATATGTTCTAATTTTTCGGTATCAGTCGAAATCTGTGTATCATTGTTTTGTGTAAGATTTTTGTGTTTATTAATATTTTCTTCGACGTTTTCATGTGATTTGGATAGGATTATTTTATTTCTTACAAATAAAATCAAAATAAGATAAAACATAAATCCTGTTAATATGTAAAAAGGTAAAATGTTAATAAGTTTTGTGGTAAACTCGCTTCCCATGAAAAAATAATCAAATATATATCCAAAGCACAACCAAATTAAAACAAAAACAATAAATAAAAATTCATAGGATACAAATTGCCTTATTGATGACATTTTTTCATATTTTGCATATTTTATCACATTATATACTAAAATACCTGTTGGAATAAACAATACCGAACGAAAAAACGTATCAATTGCCAACAATTCGAATTGAAGCCCGGAAACAGAATAGATGGACAGCGTCTGCAAAATTGCAAACACTATCCATACTGTAAAGTATATTATTCGATATTGATTGTCTCTGACAATAGCCATTGCTGCATTTTAACTTTTTATTTCACCGCCTGCAAATACAAATCCGCCTGTGATAATTAATTTTCGCGAATAATCTATTTCATTGCTTACGGTTCGATTATCAGAAAACCCGCTGGCAAAACTGCTTACATGCAATTCGACATTCCAGTTATTGGGAATATACAAAGTTGCCGCTCCAAATACAGAATTAACTTCCAATTCGGTATCGCCTTCGGGAAGTGTGGTTTTACGTAAATCCAATTCTAAACATCCAAAAACAGAATTTATTTCTCCGCCCGTGAAAACAGGATCGAGGATAATTTCTTCAATCGAGCTGAATATGGCATTTCTGTCGAAATTGCAATCACACGTACAGTCTTTATATCCGCAATTACATTTTTTCTTTTTAAGATGATAAGTACATATTATGTTTCCTTTGGGGGATTTCATGAAAACCAGTCGTACAATAATCAATATTCCTAATGCAATCAATAACGCAGGCCAGTATGTAGCGGCAAAATCATCGCCCAGCCAGCCGAAAGTGTCGGGACAAGCCCTAACCAATTTTGGAATGAGAAAAAATAACGCCAAAATCAGCATCACAGCGCCGGTGAAAAAATGCCGATAGAAAAATGAAAATACGGCACAAACAATTAATAGCATTTGCCACGAAAAAATCACACTTCGCATACTTTCACCCAAAAGCCCGAAGTTAAACAGCAAAAATAAAGTTCCCAATAATATCAGGATAATTCCGAATATATATCCTCCGCGAGGAAAGTGTTTGTTTTTTATATCTTCCATAATTTTTTGTTTTATAAAATTTAAGCAAAAGTACTTTGCAAAGTTACTCATTTCAAACACAAAATCGATGAATCCAATATTATTCCCGACAAAAGGCTAAATAAATACTGATAAAATTAAAATTTCGTTTTGTTTTATTAAAAGCAAACTTCTAAAACAAGATACAGATGGATCGATTTCAATAATCAGTCAAAACCAAGCATGTATTTAACTGCTTGCAACCGGTATCTGTTCAAATATTTTGTAACGTGCGTATATTTTTTCTTTACAGATAAAATTTGCTGTTTCCTTTATATTTCTTTATGTAATCAATTACGTAAGATGTCAGTTTGGACTCTTCCCTGTTCAGGAATTTTATTTTTACGGGAAGATAAAACATTTTTGCCTTTTGCTGTTCAGTAAAGTTTTCATGATTTATCAATCGCATTGCATCCTTTTCGGTTGTTATGAAAAGCTCGTTTTTGTCGATGATGCTGCAAATATTATCAATATCCCTTTGCGAAAAATCGTGATGATCGGGAAATATCAGTATTTGAGGCTTTGCATAATGAGTTGATACGTATTCCTCAAACAGCTTTGGATTTGCAATGCCCGCAACAGCTGCTATTTTATCTGTTGCGGCAGGTTTGCATTTGATGTCAAAAACAGGCTTTAAATCATTGTATTCTAATGACGTAAAAAACAGCTGCTGATATGGAAACAGATTTAAATCGTTGATTACAATTCTCATATCAATAGGACTTGTGTTTTTCGGGCATTTTGTAACAAATACAATGTCTGCCCGGTATTTTTGATTTTGTTTGTCGCGCAATGTTCCCCAAGGCAGCATTTTATCTCTGTTTATCGGTCTCAAATAGTCGCAAAGCAAAACCGACAGAGCAGGCTTCAGATGCCTGTGCTGAAATGCATCATCCAAAACAATAACATCAATATCAGGATTCTGTTCTTTTATGCGTTTAACGCCTCTTACCCTGTTTGCGTCAACAGCAACGATTACATCCGGAAACTTGCGTTTTATCTGCAATGGCTCATCGCCTGCTTCCATTGATGTACTCGTTGTTTCTACATATCTGAATTTCTTTGTTTTGCGTTTATATCCGCGCGAAAGCAAAGCTACTTTAAACTCGTTTTTCAATATTTCCAGCATAAATTCCGAATGCGGCGTTTTTCCTGTTCCGCCGACTGTAATATTTCCTATGACTACTGTTACGACATCCTTTATTTCCTTATGGGGAAATATGCCAATGTCGTAAAGTTTATTGCGTATCGAAACCGCCGCGCCGTAAACAACCGAAATAATTATTTTGATTATTTTTATCATTTTCAATATTTATAAAAAAATAATTAATAAAAGTATGATTTTTTTAGATAACGGCAAAAAACAGTAAGTTAAATATTGTTGTAAAGGCGAAAATTATATGTATACAATATCCCAAATGGCTAATAGCCAAGTTTAAAAACATACAACTGAAAAGAAAAATTTTCAGTTGTATGTTTTTTTATATGCAATTTAATCAGTTATCAGGAAATGACTATTTGATAACATTTAATTCTTTACCTGTTTTTATAAATGCTTCGATTGCCCTGTCGAGATGTTCCTGTTCGTGTCCTGCCGAAATTTGTACCCGAATACGCGCCTGACCTTTGGGTACAACTGGATAATAAAATCCTACAACGTAAATTCCTTCTTCCAGCATGCGCGAAGCAAATATCTGCGAAAGTTTTGCATCATAAAGCATTACAGCGCAAATCGCCGACTGCGTAGGCTTTATATCAAAGCCTGCATCTGTCATTTTATTCCTGAAGTATTCAACATTGCGCTGTTGCTTTGCATGAATTTCGTTACTTTCTTCCAGCATTTTGAACATTTCTATTCCCGCGCCCACAACTGATGGCGGTATGGAATTGGAAAACAGATACGGACGCGAACGCTGACGCAGCAAATCTATAATTTCCTTTCGCCCAGCAGTAAATCCTCCTATTGCACCTCCAAACGATTTCCCAAGTGTTCCCGTGTGAATATCTATCCGACCGTACAGGTTGAACTGTTCACTGACTCCGCGTCCTGTTTTGCCAACTACTCCGGCTGAATGACATTCGTCAACCATAACCAGAGCATCGTATTTGTCTGCCAAATCGCAAATCTTATCCATTGGCGCCACGTTGCCATCCATGGAAAATACGCCGTCGGTAACAATAATGCGATGACGCTGTGCCTGCGCTTCAATAAGGCATTTTTCGAGTTCCGACATGTCGATGTTTGCATAACGATAGCGCACAGCCCTGCAAAGCCGTATGCCATCGATAATGGATGCGTGATTTAAGGCATCCGAAATTATTGCATCGTTTTCGTCAAACAAAGGTTCAAAAACGCCTCCGTTTGCATCAAAGCACGCTGCGTAGAGAATAGCGTCTTCCGTTCCGAAATACCGCGCTATTGCAGCTTCGAGTTCTTTGTGAATATCCTGAGTTCCGCAAATAAACCGCACGCTCGAAAGTCCGAAGCCGTGAGTATCCATAGCGCGTTTGGCTGCATCAATCAATCGCTTGCTATCCGACAAGCCCAGGTAATTATTGGCGCAAAAATTAAGCGCTTCCATGCCTGTATTGATTTTTATACTTGCTTTTTGTGCGGAAACTATAATCCGCTCGTTTTTATAAAGCCCCGCCGATTCAATGTCGTCAAGAGTTTGCTGTAAATAATTTTTAATTTTTCCGTACATAAAGATGTTTTTTCAAATTGGCTCAAAGTTAAATATAATTCATCATTCGGCAAAGAAAAAGTTCATAAACTTCAAAGTATTTTGCCTGTCTGAAAAAAGTAAGAATATTTTTGTATTTATTCTGCCCTGTGAAAAATATTATTGTACATATAGCAAAGCAAATGCAGACAGCACGTAAAAATATACAGTTATTTTTGGGTTTTATTTTATAATTGTTGTGACTTAAAATTGCTGATTCACGCCTGCGCCGAACAGCGAAAAATCAAACCGAACAGGGTCGGCAGCATCAAATTCGCGAAGATTTTGAGTAATTTCTTCTACCGCTTTCCAGTCGTTTTGCCTGCGCGCGAGCAAGCCGAATGCGCGTCCCATATTTCCGCTGTGAATGTCCAGCGGCAGATACAGCGCCGACATGGGAATTTTTTTCCATAATCCGAAATCTACTCCGCGCCTGTCTCTGCGAACCATCCAGCGAATATACATGTTTAGCCGTTTGCAGGCTGCTCCCCTGTCGATTGATGAAATGTGTTTTTCACAGTGTCTGTCATGATCTATTTCAAAAAAATGCGAGCGAAAACGAGATAATACGATTCTTATATCGCCGCTGTCGATAAATGCCTGCTCAAAAAAATTCCCAATACTTCCGAATTTTATGCAAAACTGTCGTAACGCACGGATAAAACACATGAAATCAGATCCGTTGAATGTGCGGTAAACAAAAGTTGACAGCTGCCGCATTTCTTTTTCGGATGCTGCTGTAACGAAGTCATACGGCTGATTATCCATATATTTCATCATTTGCATTGCGCTTTTTATGATGGCTTTGCGATTTCCCCACGCTATTGCAGACGCCAAAAAACCGCTTATCTCAATATTGTTGACTGTACTGAAACTGTGCGGAATCGAAACCGGATCGTTTTCTATAAAGTCAGCGTTATTGTACTTATTGTGCAGGGTTTCGAGTAAATCTCTCAAAGCATCTTTTTCCATTTTTCAACTTCAATTATCAATTATTTTTCCATCGCTCATCGTAATTTTTCTGTCTGCCATTTCGGCAAGATTCTTATCGTGAGTAACAATTACTATTGTTTGACCGAAATTATCGCGCAGTTTAAAGAAAAGACTGTGAATATCGTCCCTGTTTTTTGAATCAAGGTTTCCCGAAGGTTCATCGGCAAGTATAATATCTGGATTATTTATCAGTGAGCGAGCAATAGCGACACGCTGCTGTTCGCCGCCCGACAGCTGCGACGGTTTATGAGCTGCACGTTCCGCAAGATTTAAAAACGACAATATTTCTTTTGCCCGCTTTTCTGCTTTGCCCGGCTTTTCGCCTGCAATGAATGCAGGAATACAGATATTTTCAACAGCGGTAAACTCTGCCAGCAAATTATGAAATTGAAAAACAAATCCTATGTGTCTGTTTCTGAAATCGGCTAAAGCCTTGCCGCGTAACAAAAAAACATCGGTATTCTTAATAAAAACCTTGCCTTTATCGGGATTGCCTATTGTACCCATAATCTGCAGCAGTGTCGTTTTTCCGGCTCCGCTTGCGCCAACTATCGACACCACTTCACCTTTGCCGACATTGAGCCTTATGCCTTTCAGAACTTCGAGGCTGCCATAATTTTTATATAAATCCGAAACGTTTATCATTCGTACTGACTTTAATTGTGTAATTGTACCTGCAAAAATAATTAAATATTTTTAATCGACCGGTTTCTACAGGTTAAATCAATAAATACAGCAAAGCCGAAAGCTTTTTAAAGCAAATAGCCGCTCCGATTAATGCAATGCCGATTATTTTTATTACCTTTGAAGATTTTAAACATAAAAAATAAAACATGTCGAATTATAAAACTGATTTATACAAAATAAAAGCGTTTGCCTTTGATGTAGACGGCGTATTTACCGATGGTTCGCTGCTGGTTGACAACGATGGACATTTTTTGAGAATTTATAATGCCAAAGATGGTTATGCAGTGCGTCAGGCGGTATTGCACGGCTATCACATTGCAATTATCACAGGCGGCGTAGCGGCATCAATCAAATATCGGTTTAAGGATTTAGGTGTAAATGATATTTTTTTATTGTCGGAAAATAAAATCGAAGACTTTAAAACATTCTGTATTTCGCATAATCTCCGCGCCGACGAGGTTTTATTTGTCGGAGATGATATTCCCGATATTGAAGTAATGCAGGCATGCGGAATATCGTGCTGCCCGTCAGATGCTGTTCCCGAAGTAAAAAATGCGGCAGATTACATATCAACATTCGACGGAGGCAAAGGCTGCGTGAGAGATGTAATCGAACAGGTGATGAAAATACAGGGAAAATGGAACATCAATGCAAATCATATAAAAAGCGAATAACATATCACAAAAATCATGCTTGTTAACGATATAAAAACATATAATATAATTCTTGCATCGCAATCGCCTCGAAGAGTGGAATTAATGCGCGAACTGGGTTTTAATTTCGTTCAGTCCGAATTATCGAATATCGACGAATCGTATCCGGACAGCCTTAATAAAAACGAAATTCCTTTATATGTCGCACAAAAAAAGTCAGACGCATACATTCATAAACTCAATGATAACGATATTCTCATAACCGTTGATACAATAGTCTGGTGCAACGGCAAAATGTTCGGAAAGCCGAAGGATAGGCACGACGCTTTCAGAATGTTGAAAGCAATATCAAACAATACGCATGAAGTCCTTAGCGGCGTCTGTTTGCGTTCGACAGTAAAAAGCCGAAAATTTGTCGTAGCATCAACAGTGCATTTTAAGGAACTAACCGACGATGAAATCAACTTTTACATAGACAGCTACAAGCCTTTCGATAAAGCCGGAGCTTATGGCATTCAGGAATGGATTGGATTTATCGGTCTGTCAAAAATCGAAGGCTCGTATTTTAATGTTATGGGATTGCCGACGCAAAATCTGTATGCAGAACTGGAAATGTTTATAAGCTGATAGTATTTGACCGTAACAGGATTTTGAAAACCTGTCAGGTTTGTTGCGCAAAAGCCCGTCATTGCGGCTTGACCTGCAATATCATCATTCAAGGGAGTCCCGCCACGCTTTTAAAACAGACTCCTGCAATGCACAAAAAAATAAGGGCGAAATCGTTTCGCCCTCAAATTTTTAATTATCAATTATCAATTTACCACAAACACTACGCGGAAGCCGACGCTGTCGTTACGGTAGTCGGGGGGATTGGCGCCGCGATAGGCAGAGCGGCAGAACTGGGCGAAGTCGTTCCAGCTGCCGCCGCGCAGCACGCGGTACG
>JAISDB010000123.1 GCA_031265155.1 Prevotellaceae bacterium
CTGTTTGTGCTTGACTTCATAACGGGCATAGCCAAGTCGCTGCGGACGGGACAGGCGATAAAGTCGAGCAAGCTGAAATGGTCGCTTTACAAGCTGCTTGTGTATCTGGGAACGATGACCCTGACGTTTTTCATTTGTGAGAGCATGGGACTGTCGAAAGACACGGGCGTTTCGGTGGTGAATATCGAGGCTTGGTTTGTGGTTTACATCGAGGGCTTGAGCATAATTGAGAACCTGCAAAAGATAAGGGATAACAGGTTTTTGCAGTTTATTCATTATCTGCTGGCGGTTGAGTTCTTAAAGAAGTTCAGCATTTTATCGGATTTTATGAAAAATAAAGAAAAGGAGCAATGAAATGGCGCAGTCTGTTACGGGTTTTATGAATAAATACGCAAGGATGCAAATAGCGGAAACGAAACCAACGCCCTATGACGGTAATTATCAGGGTTGTATAATTTTTGAAAAAGGCGACTTGCGCGGAGTGTTTGCACTGTACAGCGACTGTTTCGCGTGGGATGTATTCAGCGACCCCGACTATACGCAACATTTGAACTGGAACGCCCCCGAATGCAGAATATTTGACGGAAACAATACAAACATTGCCTTTTTTGAAGCGGTAAAAAAGATTTTTGAAACAGGATTTACTCAAAGGAGCGTATATTTTCAGGAAACAGAGAAACAGGTTAAACCGACAGATAAACAACACGAATTATGGAATTAAGATTAAAGCGAATAGAAAAATAAAAAAGGAAAAGAGCGATGAGCAGAGGACTGAAAAACAATAATCCGGGCAATATACGGATTTCGGCAACAAAATACGAGGGCGAAATACAGCCGTCGCGGGATATGTTATTCAAGCAGTTTACGGAATTGCAGTTCGGATACCGTGCAATGTTCGTACTGCTGCTATACACGTATCAGAAAAAATACGGATTGCAAACAATCCGGGAAATGATAATGCGGTATGCCCCGCCATTGGACAATAACAATACGGCAGGCTATATTTCGACAGTAAGCAAAATGAGCGGCGTTGACGCCGACACTCCGATAACGGCGACAAACAAAGATGTAATGATACCGATTGCGGCGGCTATGTCAAGAGTAGAAAACGGCGTAGATGCCGATATTGCAGAAGTACAGGCGGGATGGAAACTGTTTTTGGAGTACTTAAAAAGGCAAAGGAAATGAAAACAGTTTATTCTAATTTTCGGGCGATTTTCTTTAATGTCGCATTGGTTATTCCAATTTTTGGGATGTTTCTTTTAATATCGTGTGCAACCACGAAAAAAACATCGGTCGCAGCGGAAGTAAATACAGTGGCAACTGTCGAAACTAACGAATTGAAAACAAGCGAAATATTAAGTTTCGTTGATACAACAAAAATTGCAGATGCCGAAATTACATATACAAAGATTGAATTTTATCCGCCGGCAGCAGATACGGCACATTCGCCACCGAGAAACGATATTGCGCCTGATGGTATTATAAACTCTATAGACAAGCCTCCTGTCGTCAAAAGTGTCGAAACTCTTAATATTAAATATAATACGGAACAGAAAGGCGTATCGCAAAACAGCATGAATATTACAGACAGCATAAGGCAGAATGCAGTGTTTATCAATTCTCAAAAAGTTGACGCCACGACCGAGCAGAAAGCCAAAAACCGGCTGAAGTATGTAATGTGGATTGCGATTTGCGCAACAGTAATGACAGCAATAATTTACATATATAAATTCTTAAAAAAATGAAAAACGACATGAAGAAAATTTTACTTAAACTCGCATGGTTCTTATTATTGGGACTGATGCTAATCGGCGCAGTCAACGCCGTCATCGTAACATTTGCCGCCGATACTCACTTTGGGTGGCTGGTAATTCTCGCTGTAATTCCTTCTCTTGTATACATATACAAAAAAGGAAAAGAAAAACTGTTTGACACCTGATGTCATTCGGTTTCTGATTTTTGTTTCATAACCGGAAGCCTCCGAAAAGGAGGCTTTTTTATATTTTCGGAAAATTTTTGCGAATTATGGCAGAATCATTAAAACCATGACGTTTTAAATATATTTCAGTCGTTTGCACTGATGAGTGTCCCAGATGATCCCGAATATTAATTAATGTTTCTCCCTGTTCTGCTAATGTTACTGCGCCTGTGTGTTTCATACTATAAAACTTATATATATTCGGTAAACCCAATTTATCACGAATGCGATTAAACCTGTCGCGTAATGTATTTTTGCCAAGATGCAATATTCCGGGTACTCTGTTACGTCCGAACAGGAAAAAATTTTTATCGACCTTATCTAAATGCCAAACATTTATGAGATAGTCTAAAAAAATATCGGGAATAATAACATCTTTTCGATGTGTCGTTTTGCAATGCTCGGAAGATATTTTTACTCTGCTAACGCCATGCCGAAGATTCAAATCGCCTACTTTCATTAATCTTACTTCTATACCGGGACGTAAACCGCAATAGTATTCGAACCTGCATGCAAGAGCAAGTTGCGGATCAGCATCGTCCATTACTTTCATTATTAGATTTAAATCTTCTTTATGCAATGCTTCTGCTCCATTATCGGTAGTATGCCGATTGACCGGAAGATTATGTACAGGATTGTTGACGATGCCTTTTTCTTTTATTATAAAATCAAAAAGGCTGCTTAATAATCCTGCATAAGAATCGAAAGTGTGAGCAGTGTGCTTCAACTCATCTCGAAGATATGTGAAAAATTGGACGATAACATCATTAGTTATTGCGACAATATCCAAATGTGCCATGCTTTTATCTATAAGCCAATTTTTAAATACTCGATAACGACTTTCGTAAGTAATCAAAGTACCTTTTCGAAGTTGTTGCATTCGCAATATTTCAACTATGTAACGCGAACACCAGTATACATAATTACGATTAGATTCTACTTTTTTACGATAAACGCGAGCCTCGTGTGCATATTGCGTCTGGTCTTCGTATATGACACGTGTTGTGTCATTAAAAACAGTCCATCCGTTTTTAATTTTTTGTGAAAGGTCATTAATGATTTTTTCGGCAAACGAATACCGTTCGGCAAGAGTTTGAAGCGAATTGATATTTATGTTATCAAATGTTTCAAAACGGCATCTTACCATTTCAGCTGTTTGTGGATTTCGTTGAGAAACTTCAACATACCACTTTTTACTCATATCCCTATTCCTGTCTCTAAGGGTCGGTAAAATCAAAATTTTTTTTCTGCGCATAGTTCTTTAATTTTTTTGGAATCAACGCGCAGTATTAAAAATGTATCTTAACTGTATTTTAATTGTATTTATCTAAATTTCTAATTAAAAATTGCTGAAATAGAGATGGTTACAATTTTCGGGTGAAAGATGGGACTCGAACCCACGACCCTCGGAACCACAATCCGATGCTCTAACCTGCTGAGCTACATTCACCATGTTTGAAATCGGCTGCAAAAGTAATAAAAAATTTGAATACAAAAAATAAAAATTCGCAAGTTGGCAAGTTCAATCGGCAAATGCAGGAAGAGAATTCCTTTTGACGAATAAAACTCAGGCATTGCCAATCATATATATATCACGTAACATGTCATGAAAAGCATTTGATTTTCAACAGGTATTATTCCAAAAAATATCAAAAATTATATTTAATCAGCAATGCAAGTTAATATCTATACAAACTTACTAATTACTTAATTTTTATTTTTGCGTCTGCGTTCATTTTCATCGAGAATTATTTTGCGCATGCGCATATATTTTGGAGTAATTTCAACATATTCATCTTCCTGAATATATTCGAGAGCTTCTTCAAGACTGAAAATAACGGGCGGAGGTAAAATCACCTTTTCATCGGAGCCCGATGCTCGAATATTTGTAAGCTTTTTTGTTTTACATATGTTTATCGACAGGTCTTCGCTACGCGAATGTTCACCTATGACCTGTCCCGCATAAATTTGCTCGCCGGGACTGATAAAAAATTTACCTCTGTCCTGTAACTTATCCATTGCATACGCAATAGCCATTCCTGTTTCAAGAGCGACAAGCGAACCGCTTAACCGTTTTTCGATATCTCCCTTATAAGGTTCAAAACCTTTGAAGCGATGAGCAACGATTGCTTCACCCTGTGTTGCCGTGAGCAGATTACTGCGCAATCCGATAAGTCCGCGGGCAGGAATATCAAAGTCGAGGTGTACGCGGTCGTCGCGATGCTCTATGTGTAAAAGGGCAGCTTTACGGCGTGTCGCCATTTCAATTGCTTTTCCCGAAAATTCTTCGGGAAGGTCAATAGTAAGATGTTCAACAGGTTCGCACCGTTGTCCGTTTACATTTTTATCAACAACTTTAGGTTGACCTATTTGCAGCTCATAGCCTTCGCGGCGCATAGTTTCTATAAGTATGCTGATATGTAAAACTCCGCGTCCGAAAACGATAAACGAGTCGGCTGTTATTCCGGGTTTTACGCGCAAAGCAAGATTTTTTTCCAGTTCGCGGTCTAATCTTTCTTTAAGATGACGGGATGTTACAAATTTTCCATCCTTGCCGAAAAATGGAGAATCGTTTATGGTAAATGTCATACTCATTGTAGGTTCATCTACGGATATTGGCGGAAGAGCTTCGGGATTTTCATAATCGGCAACAGTATCGCCTATTTCAAATCCGTCTATGCCTACTATCGCACAAATATCGCCGCAACAAGCCCTGTCAACCTTTGTTTTCGACAGTCCTTCAAAAATCATAAGATCGCGTATTTTTGTCTTTTCGGAAGCGCCATCGTGCTTTACAAGTGAAACGTTATCGCCCGAACATAATGCGCCGCGAGTAAGTTTGCCTATCGCTATTCGTCCTACGTAAGGAGAATATTCGAGCGAAGTAATCAACAGCTGAGGCGTTCCTTCAACAACTTCGGGTTCCGGAATTTCTTCGAGAATAGTATCAAGCAATATGGTAATATCTTTTGCGGGCTGCCGCCAGTCGTCGGACATCCAGCCCTGCTTTGCGCTTCCGTAAACGGTTTTGAAATTAAGCTGATCTTCGCTTGCATGCAAATTAAACATCAAGTCGAAAACCTGTTCGTTTACATCATCGGGATGACAGTTAGGCTTATCTACCTTGTTGATTACAACCACAGGCTTTAATCCCAGCGCCAGTGCCTTTTGCAAAACAAAACGAGTTTGCGGCATTGTGCCTTCAAAAGCGTCAACCAAAAGCAAAACGCCATCAGCCATATTCAATACCCGTTCGACTTCTCCTCCGAAATCAACGTGCCCCGGAGTATCAATAATATTAATTTTACAATCTTTATACCGTACCGAAACATTTTTTGCAAGTATTGTTATTCCGCGTTCGCGTTCCAAATCGTTGTTATCAAGAATCAGTTCGCCCGCTTTTTCGTTATCGCGAAATATCTTTCCCTGTAAAATCATTTTATCGACCAGTGTTGTTTTTCCATGGTCAACATGAGCAATTATTGCAATATTTCGTATTTTCTGCATTTTTGTTATTTATGTAGTTATAAAAAAATTACCAGACATTCTTTCCGGTAATTTTTTAAATATTTTTTATTTATTTTTTAATCCAAATAATCAATAAGATGCTTTACGTCATCGTTGTTAAGTTCAATAACAATAGCGCCCGCCGCATAAGATGCAATTTCATAAAGATTGTAGTAAAATTCTATTTTGTTTTCCGTAAAATAAAATACATCTGGCAGATAAAACTTATTGTCTTCAAACCAGTAATCCGTAATTTCCCCGTTTTGTTCGACAAACGCTTTTTCGGCAATGGCGGTAAGCTCATCGATATTTGTTGACAGATTTTCGACAGTAATGGGAGTTCCATCTTTTTTGCTGTAATTAAAAGCCGTACATCCGTAGCCTCCGTGCGCTCCGCCCGAATATTGATAATAGCTGTAAACAGCAGAAATAATACTGCTGTTTTGATATAAGGAAGAACTAACCGATAATTCGGCAGATCTGCATGGTTTACAGTCCGCGAGAGATTTATCTTCATTAACATCTTTTATGAATGCCTTTATATCCGAAGCAACAACATCTTTAAGGTTATCCTTTGTTATGTCCGTATCATCGTTATCGACGAAAAAAAACTGCTTCAGCCATATGAAAAAATCCTGATTTACAGTTTCGGCAATAGAATTTTCGCCGCTCGCACATTTGGCATCAAGATAATTTATTATGACAATATTATTTATTGTCGTATCATCCGTATAATTGTAGCTGCTGTCAGCAACAGTTATCGATGTAACCTCAACATTAGATCTGTTATTTGTTTTACAGGCAAAAACAGACATTACAAAAACAATTGCAACAATGAGTTGCCGCAACTTATTCACTTTGTTCATCTTTTTCATTTTTAATATTTTAATCTTCTAAATTTGGGCAAAGGTACGTAATTAAATTTAAAATCAGAATTAAATCTCAAAATAATTTTCATGCAAAACAGAAACGTTAAATCCATTTAAACTGTTAAACATCTTCGGAAAATAATCAGTAATTCCAAATAGCTTTGCTGTAACAATAAGGCATTAATCATCAGCTATTTATCGGGTGTATCATGAAACAGTATTTTTAATAACTGATTTATTATTAAACCGTTATAAAACAGTATTGCAGATAGTAATTTTTATTACTTGCAACTTTGTGAAAATCAATGTGTTACCAGTTGCGGCAAAATCATTTTTCAAAGTGTTTAGAAGCAACTAAATATTATATTTCAAAATTCACGCCTTTAATAATTCCCCGTTTTGAGGTGCGAATAAAATCAAGGATAATATCACGTTCCGCTGTTTGGGGAAAATCTATCTCGACTTTATTACAGGCATCGGTTGTATTCAGATCCGACTGATAAATTATCTTATAAATTTCAAATATTTCATTTATTTTTTCGTTGGAAAAATTGCGGCGGCGCAATCCTATGCGGTTTACTCCTCCAAATGAAAGCGGCAAATGTCCCGCAATAATGTATGGAGGCACATCTTTCGGAACAAGCGAACCTCCCGAAACCATTGCGTGCGCTCCAATTCGGGTAAATTGATGCGTTCCTGTTTTTCCTCCGATGATAGCCCAGTCGTGAACATCGGTTTCGCCTGCAAGTCCTGCAAAACTTGAAAGTATCACGTTGTCTCCTATAACACAGTCGTGCGCTACATGTACATACGACATTAACAAACAGCTGTCTCCTATCTTTGTTTTAAACTTACCGCTTGCCGCCGTTCCTCTGTTTATGGTAACGCATTCGCGAACAGTAACATTATCACCTATTATGGCATAGGTTTCTTCTCCCTGAAATTTCAAATCCTGAGGTATAGCGCCAATTACAGCTCCGGGAAAAACAACACAGTTTTTTCCTATTTTTACGTTTTCCATTATGGTAACATTGTTACCGATTTTTGTTCCTTCTCCTATTTCTACGTTTTTTTCGATTACGGTAAATGGTCCTACTGTTACATTAGGAGCAAGTTTTACAGTAGGATGAATTATTGAAAGTTTCATATATCAGTTTATTTATTTTTAATAACTTGTGCTGTCATTTCTCCTTCGGCAACCAAATTTTCACCTACAAATGCCTGAGCCGACATAATAACAATTCCGCGACGGATTGGCTCTGTAAGAGTAAGTTTAAGTATCAGCGTATCTCCGGGAACAACTTTATCTCTAAATTTCACTTTATCTATTTTTAAAAAATATGTTGAATAAAGTTCTGGATCTGCAACATTACCGAGTACGAGCAGCCCTCCGCACTGAGCCATTGCTTCTATAATCAAAACCCCCGGCATAACCGGCTCGTCGGGAAAATGTCCTACAAAAAACGGCTCGTTCATTGTTACATTTTTTATGCCGACAATTGTTGTTTCACTACAGGTTAAAACCTTATCTACCAGCAGGAACGGCGGACGGTGCGGCAACATTTTGCGTATTGCCTTAATGTCAAAAAGAGGCTCTTCTCTTGGGTCGTACATGGGTACGCTTGGTTTTGTCAATGCTTTTTTTGCCGCTTTGCGCAGTATTTTTGCCATTTCGGTATTCGACGAATGTCCGGGCTTATCAGCATAGACTTTCCCTATTATCGGATATCCTACAAGCGACAAGTCGCCAATCAGGTCAAGCATTTTGTGTCGTGCAGGCTCGTTAAGAAAACGTAATTTCAAATTGTTCAAATATCCTTCTTTTACTCTTTCCACGCTTTTTTTGTTAAATAATCCTGCTATTCTGTCCAAATCTTCCTGTGGAACATCATTTTCGACAATCACAATAGCATTTTCCATGTCGCCGCCTTTTATAAGATTGCGCCTGAACAATATTTCAAGTTCGTGAAAAAAAACAAAAGTTCGACAGGGCGCTATTTCCTTTGCAAACTCATCGATTGATGTCAATCGTGCATATTGATTTCCAAGTACTTTTGATTTAAAATCTACGGTTACATCAACACTGAACTTACTGTCGGGAAGTATGATTATTTCTGTTCCATCTTCATTTTTGTAAACAAATTTTTCTTTCACTTCAAAATACCATTTCTCGGCATCCTGTTCCGTTATTCCTGCCTTAAGAAGTTCTTCAACATGTATTTTTGCGCTTCCATCCATAATGGGAACTTCGGGTGCGTTAAGCTTTATCAAGGCGTTATCAATTCCTAAACCGAAAAGCGCTGCCATTATGTGTTCTATTGTACTTATACGAATGTTTTTATTTTCTATTGTCGTGCCGCGCGAAGTATCTGTAATATAATCGGCAATAGCATCAATCACAGGCTGCTCGTCCAAATCAGTACGTTGAAATTTTATTCCGTAATTTGGTTCTGCAGGACAAATCGTCATTTCAACATCAAGCCCCGTATGAAGACCTTTTCCTTTAAGAATAACTTCTTTGCTTAATGTTTGCTGTTTTTGTTGAATCATATATTAATATGTGTTTACTAAAATAATAATAAATAATCGACAAAAATAAGAAAAAAAACCGAATTTTGAAAATAATGATTAAGGCGGTTACCAAATTTGGCTGCTATTGAAGACCGTTTAGCATAAAATTGTTATCGCCGTTTATAAAAAATAAGGCTGTTCGCACTTGAGCAGCCTTACTTTTTGTTGCATTGTTTTTTTATTTTGCTAATTTTTCTTCGATTGTGAGTTTCCCGGACATCATTCTCTGATAGTCCGACATTGAAGCTACGGCAAGATTGTCAAAGCGTTTCAAACCTGTACCGGCAGGAAGCTGATGTCCGCAGATAACATTTTCCTTCAATCCTTCGAGCGTATCAATTTTTCCCCGTATAGCCGCTTCGTTCAATACTTTTGTCGTTTCCTGAAACGATGCTGCCGACATATAGCTTGTTGTTTGCAGCGCTGCGCGTGTAATTCCCTGCAACACCTGACTTGATGTCGCCGGCATTGCATCTCTTACGGTAACCTGTTTCCTGTCTTTACGTTTGAGCATCGAATTTTCGTCACGCAAAGTACGTGCAGTTATTATCTGTCCGGGTTTCAAGTCGATGGAATCTCCGCCGTCTTCAACTACCTTCTTATCATAAATCCAGTCGTTTTCCTGCATAAATTCCCATTTATCGACAATCTGTTCGGGCAAGAATTTTGTATCGCCCGGGTCGATAATTTCCACTTTACGCATCATTTGCCTGACAATAACTTCAAAGTGTTTATCGTTGATTTTTACGCCTTGCAGTCGATAGACTTCCTGTACTTCGTTTACTATATATTCCTGAACTTTTGTAGGTCCTTGAATTAATAATATGTCCAGAGGCGTTATTGCGCCGTCTGAAAGCGGCGTTCCCGCACGTACATAATCGTTTTCCTGCACGAGAATTTGTCGCGACAGCGGAACGAGATATTTCTTTTCTTCGCCTGTTTTTGACGTTACGATAATTTCACGGTTACCACGTTTTATTTTTCCTAACGAAACTTCGCCATCTATTTCGGATACAACGGCAGGATTTGACGGATTGCGCGCTTCAAACAATTCGGTAACGCGCGGAAGTCCTCCGGTAATATCGCCTGCCTTGCCCAATGCTCGAGGTATTTTTACTAAAATATCGCCAGCCTTAACTTTTTGTCCTTCTTCAACAACAATGTGCGCGCCAACGGGTAGATTGTACTGTTTGATTTCAGCGTTTTTCGAATCAAGAATCTGCACTATCGGATTAAGGTTTTTTTCACGTGATTCGATAATAACCTTTTCTTTGAAGCCTGTCTGTTCGTCGGATTCTTCACGATATGTCTTGCCATCCATAAGACCATCAAATCCGATTTTTCCCGCATATTCCGAAATAATTACGGCGTTGTAGGGATCGTAGTCGCAAATTACATCGCCTTTGCTGATTACTGTTCCGTTTTTGAAATATAAAGCTGCTCCGTACGGAACGTTGTGAGTATACAGGGTAATTCCTGTATTTACGTCAACAATTCTTAATTCAGCCAAACGTCCTATAACCATATCAATGCTTGCGCCGTCGTCGTTTACTTTCGTAACGGTACGAAGTTCGTCAATTTCAAGACGTCCGCCATAACGTGCAATTATTTTATTGTCGGTAGCCGCTCCGCCTGCAACTCCACCAACGTGGAAAGTACGAAGAGTCAGCTGCGTACCCGGTTCGCCGATTGACTGCGCCGCTATAACTCCTACGGCTTCACCGCGCTGTACCATGCGTCCTGTTGCAAGGTTGCGTCCATAACATTTTGCACAAACGCCTTTGCGCGATTCGCAAGTAAGAACCGAACGAATTTCAACCTGCTCGATTGGCGATGAATCTATTTCATTCGCTATTTCTTCGGTAAATTCTTCGCCTGCAGCAATAATCATCTTACCTGTAAGCGGATGAAAAATATCATGTACGGATGTGCGTCCGAGTATTTTATCGTACAGCGATTCTACAATTTCATCATTATTTTTGATTGCCGTAACCGTCAGCCCGCGTAATGTTCCACAATCATCTTCGTTGATAATAACATCCTGCGAAACATCAACAAGTCGCCGTGTAAGATAACCTGCATCGGCAGTTTTAAGAGCCGTATCAGCCAAACCTTTACGCGCGCCGTGAGTTGAGATAAAATATTCAAGAACCGAAAGCCCTTCTTTGAAGTTTGCAAGAATAGGATTTTCGATAATCTGTCCGCCTTCGGCGCCTGATTTTTGAGGTTTTGCCATCAATCCGCGCATACCGCCAAGCTGACGAATTTGCTCTTTTGATCCTCGAGCTCCTGAATCAAGCATCATGTACACAGGATTGAAGCCCTGCTTGTCGCTTGCAAGTTGATTCAGCAATATTTTTGTTATACGTGAATTGGTGTGAGTCCAAATATCAATAATCTGATTATAACGCTCGTTGTTGGTAATGAATCCCATATTATAGTTGTTCATTACTTCCTCTACCTGTGCATAGCCTTCTTCTACAAGACGATTTTTTTCTTCGGGAACGATAACATCTCCGAGATTAAATGACAGTCCGCCTTTAAATGCCATCTGATAGCCCATGTTTTTAATATCGTCAAGAAATTCGGATGTGCGTGCAATTCCTGTTTTTTTCAACACTTTTCCTATAATGTCGCGTAATGATTTTTTTGTAAGAAGTTCGTTGATATAACCTACTTTTTGAGGAACAACCTGATTGAAAATTATACGACCTACTGTAGTTTCGATGATTTCATTTTTTCCGATTTCATCATCTTCGGATTTTGTATTTACGCGCACTTTAACTATGGCGTGCAAGTCTACACGTTTTTCGTTATAGGCGATAATGGCTTCTTCCGTTCCGTAAAAAACAAGTCCTTCGCCTTTGGCGCTTTTTCTCGGTTTTGTAATATAATACAAACCAAGTACCATATCCTGCGATGGAACTGTGATTGGAGCGCCGTTGGCAGGATTAAGAATATTGTGCGAACCGAGCATTAATATCTGAGCTTCGAGAATTGCAGCATTGCCAAGAGGCAGATGCACAGCCATTTGGTCGCCATCAAAATCGGCATTGAAAGCCGTACATGCAAGCGGATGTAACTGTATAGCCTTTCCTTCAATGAGTTTTGGCTGAAATGCCTGAATTCCCAAACGGTGCAATGTTGGAGCGCGATTTAACAAAACAGGATGCCCTTTCATTACATTTTCCAAAATATCATATACGACAGGATCTTTTCGGTCAACGATTTTCTTAGCCGATTTTACTGTTTTCACTATTCCGCGTTCTATAAGCTTGCGAATAACAAACGGCTTGTACAGTTCGGCAGCCATATCTTTTGGCAAACCACATTCGTGCATTTTAAGTTCGGGACCAACAACGATTACCGAACGGGCAGAATAATCTACGCGCTTACCCAATAAGTTTTGACGAAAACGTCCCTGCTTTCCTTTCAGCGAATCGGAAAGTGATTTTAAAGCCCGATTTGATTCCGTTTTTACCGCATTCGATTTACGAGAATTGTCAAACAGTGAATCAACAGCTTCCTGCAACATGCGTTTTTCATTACGGAGAATTACGTCGGGAGCTTTTATTTCCAGAAGCCGTTTAAGGCGATTATTGCGAATAATTACCCGGCGATACAGGTCGTTCAAATCGGATGTTGCAAACCGTCCTCCATCAAGCGGTACCAACGGACGAAGTTCCGGCGGAATAACAGGCAATACTTTCATAATCATCCACTCGGGTTTATTTATGTCTTTTGCTTCGCGAAATGCTTCGACTACATTCAGTCGTTTAAGCGCATCTGCCTTACGCTGTTGAGATGTTTCGGTATTTGCCTTGTGCCGCAACGAGTATGAAAGCTCGTCAAGGTTGAGTTCGGAAAGGAATTTATAAAGAACTTCCGCTCCCATTCCCGCTACAAATTTATTCGGATCTTCGTCGTCGAGCGATTGATTTTCTTTAGGCAGAGTTGCAATCAAATCGTCGTATTCATCGCCTGTGAGCAAGTCGTATTTATTAATGCCATCTGCCTGTTTAATGCCGGGATTAACAACTATGTACTTTTCGTAATAAATAATTGCCTCCAGTTTTTTTGCGGGAATACCGAGCAAATAGCCTATTTTATTGGGATTTGAACGGAAATACCATATATGAGCTACCGGCACAATCAGCGATATGTGTCCTACTCTTTCGCGCCGCACTTTTTTTTCGGTAACTTCAACGCCGCAACGGTCGCAAACTATGCCTTTGTATCGTATGCGCTTGTATTTGCCGCAATGACATTCATAATCTTTTACAGGTCCGAAAATGCGTTCGCAAAACAAACCGTCGCGTTCGGGCTTGTATGTTCTGTAATTTATTGTTTCAGGCTTAAAAACTTCACCGCTCGAATATTCCAAAATTTCTTCGGGCGATGCCAAACCGATTTTAATTTTATTAAAGTTGCTTTTAACTTTATTTTCTTTTTTTAAAGCCATTGTATTCTGTTTAATTATTAAGAATTTTTACTTTATAAATAAGTTTCAGACAGTAAGTATTTTAATACATACGATGAAACAATTTTTTCTATTCGAGTTTAATGCTTAAAGCCAAACCTCTCAATTCGTTTAACAGTACATTCAACGATTCGGGTATTCCCGGTATTGGCATTGGGTCGCCACGCACAATAGCTTCGTACGCCTTTGCTCTGCCTATAACGTCGTCAGACTTAATCGTTAATATTTCCTGTAAAATATTTGATGCTCCGAATGCCTCAAGCGCCCAAACTTCCATTTCTCCAAAACGCTGTCCGCCGAATTGAGCTTTACCTCCAAGCGGCTGTTGTGTTATCAGCGAATACGGACCAATAGAACGTGCGTGCATTTTATCATCAACCATGTGTCCGAGTTTTATATAATATATAATTCCAACTGTTGCAGGCTGGTCAAACAACTCGCCTGTGCCTCCGTCTCGCAGATAGGTTTTCCCGTAACGCGGAAGTCCTGCCTTATCGGTGTACTGGCAAATATCATCGAGTGTAGCGCCGTCGAAAATAGGCGTTGCAAATTTAAGATTCAATTCTTTGCCTGCCCAGCCGAGAACAGTTTCGTAAATTTGACCAAGATTCATACGCGACGGCACGCCAAGAGGATTCAGTACCACATCTACAATGCTGCCATCTTCAAGGAAAGGCATATCGGCATCGCGCACAATACGTGCTACTATACCTTTGTTTCCGTGTCGTCCTGCCATTTTATCGCCTACCCGTATTTTACGCTTTTTGGCAATATAGACTTTTGCAAGTTGCACTATACCGGCAGGAAGCTCGTCGCCTATCGTAATATTATATTTTTTACGCTTGCTTTCTGCATCCAATTCTTTATATTTTATAAGATAATTGTTGATGACCTTCTTAATGACGGTATTCTTTTCCTTGTCTGTTGTCCATTTGTTGGGATTAATAAAAACAAAATCGATGTCTTCGAGAACTTTTTGCGTAAATTTGGTTCCTTTTGCAACAATTTCGACTCCATAATAGTCAACAATAGACTGAGATGTTCTACCATCAAGAAATTCCGTAAGTTTTCTAACAAGAATGTCTTTTAATTTGGATGCGCGTTTTTCAAAGTCAGTATCAACCTGCGCCAGTAAATTTTTCTCATTTTGTTTTGCTGATTTTTTATTGTCTTTTATGACACGCGAGAACAGCATTTTATTGACAACCGTTCCCCGCAGCGATGGCGTAGCCTTGAGAGATGCATCCTTCACATCTCCTGCCGTATCGCCGAATATTGCGCGTAAAAGTTTTTCTTCAGGCGAAGGATCCGATTCTCCTTTGGGAGTAATTTTACCTATAAGAATATCACCCGGTTCAACATTTGCGCCTATGCGTATGATTCCGTGCTCATCCAAATCTTTTGTTGCATCATCGCTTACATTTGGAATATCGGATGTAAGTTCTTCCAGTCCGCGCTTTGTTTCGCGTACTTCCATGATGTATTCATCAATGTGTATTGATGTGTACATGTCATCCCTAACCATTCGTTCCGACAATACTACGGCATCTTCAAAGTTGTAGCCCTGCCACGGCATAAACGCAACTTTCAGGTTGCATCCCAAAGCAAGCTCTCCGCCCTGCGTACAGTATCCTTCGGTAAGAATATCATCTTTTTTTACCCTTTCGCCTTTGCTGACAATGGGACGAAGGTTTATGCACATGCTTTGATTTGTTTTACGGTAAATAGGAATCTTATAAACCGTAATTTCAGGACTAAAACTTATAAAACGCTCTGTTTCCGTTGCATCGTATTTTATATGTATTTCATTTGCATCGACATATACAATTTCGCCATTGTCTTCGGCGGTGATTTGCGTACGTCCATCGACTACAATCTGGCTTTCAAGTCCCGTACCGACTATCGGAGCTTCGGGCGAGATCAGCGGAACAGCCTGACGCATCATGTTTGAACCCATAAGCGCTCGATTGGCATCGTCGTGCTCAAGAAATGGAATTAGCGATGCAGCTATTGACGCTATTTGATTAGGAGCAACGTCCATCAAATCTATCTTATCGTGTGCAGCCAGCGGAAAATCTGCTTCAACTCGGGATTTTACGCGATTTTCGGCAAATAATCCATCTACATTCAATTTTGCATTAGCCTGTGCTATTGTCTTGGATTCTTCATCTTCGGCGCTATAGTATTTTACGTGTAAATTATCCAAATCTACCTTGCCTTTAATTACATCCCGATACGGCGTTTCGATAAATCCAAGATTATTTATTTTCGCATAAACGCAAAGCGATGATATTAAACCTATATTCGGACCTTCCGGAGTTTCGATTGGGCATAAACGACCGTAATGCGTATAGTGTACATCTCGCACTTCAAATCCTGCGCGTTCGCGTGAAAGACCGCCCGGACCAAGAGCCGACAAGCGGCGTTTGTGCGTCATTTCTGCCAGTGGATTCGTTTGATCCATGAACTGTGAAAGCTGGTTTGTTCCGAAAAAGGAGTTGATAACCGATGAAAGGGTTTTTGCGTTTATCAGGTCTATCGGAGTAAACACTTCATTGTCGCGTACGTTCATTCTCTCTCTTATTGTTCGAGCCATACGTGCCAAGCCAATACTAAACTGGTTTGCGAGCTGTTCGCCTACCGTACGTACTCTTCGATTGCTCAAATGGTCGATATCGTCAACATCCGCTTTGGAATTTATAAGCTGTATGAGATATTTTATAATAGCAATAATATCTTCACGGGTAAGTACTCTGATTTCGGGCGATATGTTAAGATTTAGCTTTCTGTTTATGCGGAAACGTCCTACATCTCCCAAATCGTAACGCTTGTCGGAGAAAAATAATTTGTCGATTACATCTCGAGCTGTTGCTTCATCGGGCGGCTCGGAACTTCGCAGCTGACGATAAACATAAGTTACCGCATCTTTTTCCGAGTTGCATGGATCTTTCTGTAATGTATTGTGTATTATTGCATAATCGCTCGAATTTATGGTTTCCTTATGTATGAGTATTGATTTTGCTCCCGATTCGATAATGGCGTCCACATGCTTAGCGTCTATTATTGTTTCGCGGTCAATAACTACTTCGTTTCGCTCAATAGACACAACTTCGCCCGTATCTTCGTCAACGAAATCTTCTACCCACGACTTAAGCACGCGCGCAACAAGCCTTCGACCTACTACCTGTTCGATATTTGCATGCGTTACTTCTATTTCGTCGGCAAGGTCAAATATTTCAAGAATATCCTTATCCGACTCGAAACCTATGGCGCGCAGCAGAGTTGTTACCGGAAGTTTCTTTTTGCGGTCGATATATGCGTACATCACATTATTAATATCGGTAGCAAATTCGATCCACGAACCTTTGAACGGGATAATTCTTGCCGAATATAATTTTGTTCCGTTTGCATGGATGCTTTGTCCGAAGAACATTCCGGGCGAACGGTGCAACTGAGATACGACAACGCGTTCGGCGCCGTTTATCACGAATGTTCCCTGCGATGTCATGTAGGGAATCATTCCAAGATACACGTCCTGTATTACCGTATCAAAATCTTCGTGATCAGTATCGGTACAGTAAAGCTTGAGCTTGGCTTTCAGCGGAACGCTGTAAGTCAAACCTCTGTCAAGACATTCTTCGATTGTATAACGGGGAGGATCGATAAAATAATCGACAAACTCCAGCACAAAGTTGTTTCGAGTATCTGTTATTGGAAAATTATCCTGAAAGACTCTAAAAAGTCCTTCATTTCTCCTGTTTTCGGCTGTTGTTTCAAGTTGAAAAAAATCCTTGAAAGATTTTAATTGAATTTCCAGAAAATCAGGATATGGAAATTGAACTTTCGACGATGCGAAATTTATTCTGTTTGTTTTGTTATGAGGCATTTTTTTGAAATTTTTTCAAAACTTTTTAATGACAAAAAGGCTTAGAACCCTTTGCGAGGTTCTAAACCTAAAATAAAATCCGACAAGCGGAGGATAAGTTTATTTAATTTCAACTTCTCCGCCTGCTTCTTCCAGTTGACTTTTGATTTGCTCTGCATCGCCTTTGGCAATTTTTTCTTTAATTGCTTTTGGTGCGGCATCAACCAATTCTTTGGCTTCTTTCAAACCAAGACCTGTAAGATCTTTTACAAGTTTCACGATTTGAAGTTTTGCCTGTCCGGCTGATTTCAAAATTACGTCAAATTCCGTTTGTTCTGCAACAGGAGCAGCGCCTGCGGCAACAGGAGCCGCAACTGCAACAGCAGCAGCAGCCGGTTCTATACCGTATTCTTCTTTCAAAATGTTTGCAAGTTCTTGAACTTCTTTAACAGATAGATTTACTAACTCTTCTGCAAATTTTTTAATATCTGCCATTTTAATTTTTTTTTATAATTATTAATACTTTCTTTTTTGTTTTTATTCTGATTTTTCAGACAATGTTTTTACTATGCCTGCCAATTTGCCGCCTGCTGACTGTAATGCCGAAATGACATTTCTCGCCGGAGATTGCAACATTCCAACAATCTCGCCAATAAGTTCTTCACGAGATTTGATATGTATCAATGCATCAAGGTTATTTTCTCCTATAAACAGACATTCTTGCACGTAAGCGCCTTTCAATAACGGCTTGCCGTGCTTTTTGCCGAATTCCTCAATCAATTTTGCCGGCGCGTTTGGCGTTTCGGTTATCATTACTGATGTTGGACCCTGCAGTATCGAATACAGGTCTGTTTCGGGAAAATCCTTTTGTTCTAAAGCTTTTTTAAGCAGTGTGTTTTTTGTTACTATAAGTTTGATGCTTTTCTCAAAACACAATCTACGCAGTTTGGATGTATTTTCTGCATTCAAACCCGAAATATCCGTAACATAGAAATTAGGAGCTTTATTCAGCTCGCTAATTAATCCATCAACTAACGCGTTTTTTTCTTCTTTTCTCATAATCTGACAGAGTTTAATTTGCGTTACTTATTGTTTTAGGGTCAATAGCCAAACCACGGCTCATTGTTGATGAAAGATACACGCTTTTTACATACGTACCTTTTGTGGCTTGCGGTTTCAACTTTACTATGGTGTCTAAAAGTTCTTTTGCATTTTCTGCTATAGCCTCAGGGCTGAAAGATACTTTTGCTACCGATGCATGGATGATACCGAATTTATCAACCTTAAAATCAATTTTACCTGCTTTTACTTCGTTAATTGCCTTGCCTACTTCCATTGTTACCGTACCGGTTTTAGGATTAGGCATTAATCCCCGTGGACCGAGAATACGTCCGAGAGCTCCTACTTTTGCCATTACGCTTGGCGTACAGATAATAACATCTATATCCGTCCAACCGCCTTTAATCCTGTCGATATATTCGTCAAGACCGACATGTTCGGCTCCTGCCTCTTTTGCTTCTGTTTCCTTATCGGGAGTAACAAGGGCAAGTACTCTCACCGTTTTTCCCGTACCATGCGGGAGTGTTACAACGCCTCTGACCATCTGATTTGCCTTACGAGGGTCAACGCCAAGACGAACATCCAAATCTATTGATGCATCAAATTTTGTATAAGATATTTCTTTCAACAATTTTGCGGCTTCGATTAATTTGTAGCTTTTACCTGCTTCTATCCTGGCATCGGCTGTTTTTTGATTTTTTGTAAGCTTACTCATTTCCACACGAAATTTTTAGTTTAACTCGGCAGGGATATCGCCTGTGACGGTAATACCCATACTTCTTGCTGTTCCTGCTACCATTCTCATTGCCGATGCAATGGTGAATGCATTTAAATCAGGCATCTTACTTTCGGCAATCGCCTTCACTTGATCCCATGTAATTTTTGCAACCTTATTACGGTTTGGTTCGGCTGAACCCGACTGTATTTTTGCAGCTTCTTTCAACTGTACTGCAATCGGTGGCTGTTTTACAATAAAATCAAACGATTTATCGGTGTAAACTGTGATAACCACAGGCAAAACCTTGCCTGCCTTATCTTGAGTTCGCGCATTAAACTGCTTGCAAAACTCCATAATGTTTACGCCTTTAGAACCTAACGCAGGACCCACAGGTGGCGACGGATTTGCCGCGCCTCCTTTTATCTGTAATTTTATTAGTCCAGCAATTTCTTTTGCCATTTCAAAATACTTTTAATTTATTCTTTTTGCACTTGTACGAAGTCTAACTGAAGTGGTGTCTGTCGTCCGAAGATTCTTACCATCACTACAAGTTTTTTCGTCTCTTCATTTACTTCTTCTATAGTGCCCGAAAATCCGTTGAAAGCTCCATCTGTAACTTTAACGGGTTCGCCGACTACAAAAGGTATTATTATTTCTTCTCCATCCAAAGCCATTTCATCTACTCTGCCCAATATTCTGTTAACTTCATTTTCACGCAACGGAACAGGATCGCCTCCTTTCTTTTCGGTAAGAAATCCCGAAACGTGCGGAATATTACGCAATATATGCTGTACTTCACCGGTAAGAACAACTTCAACTAAAACATATCCGGGGTAGAATACCCGTTCTTTCAGAATTTTTTTACCGTTTTTTATTTGATAAATTTTTTCTGTCGGAATAAGTACTTGCGAAACATATCCTTTCAAACGTTTTTCGTTTTCTATATATTCTTTCGCTTTCTTTTCTTTCCCGCCCGCAGCTCTAAGAACATACCATTTTTTTACAGGTTCGTTCATATCTATTTTCCCGTTTTATAAAATTATAAATTCTTGATGCTGTAAATGAATTTCATAAAGTTTTCGAGTAAAATATCCATCCCAAAAACAACAATGGCAAAGATTAATGAAGCAAGCATTACCAGTAATGCACTGCTTTGCAATTCTTTCCATGTTGGCCATGAGACTTTATTTACAAGCTCGGTATAGGCATTTTGCAGATATGTCTTAATTTTCCTTATCATTTTTAATAATTTTTGTTTGCAAACTTTTGGTGTGGAAGCCGCCATAGTTTACCTGTTATTAAATACAAACCGTCAAGTCGTAACTCTTAACAATTTTGCAGGGGTGGAGAGATTCGAACTCCCATCAACGGTTTTGGAGACCGCTATTCTGCCCTTGAACTACACCCCTAAACTTCGACTATAAAAGTTCACAGTCGAATGTTTGGATTGATTATTCCAGTATTTTCGTGATTTGACCTGCGCCAACCGTACGTCCGCCTTCGCGAATTGCAAAGCGTAATCCCTGGTTTATTGCAACAGGATAAATCAACTTGACATTAATTGTTACGTTATCGCCCGGCATCACCATTTCTACACCTGCAGGAAGCTGTACTTCGCCTGTTACGTCGAGTGTACGCAAATAGAATTGTGGACGATACTTGTTGTGGAAAGGTGTGTGGCGTCCGCCTTCTTCTTTCTTCAACACGTAAATTTCCGCTTCAAACAGCGTATGAGGAGTAATTGAACCCGGCTTTGCTATTACCTGTCCGCGTTTTACTTCTTTCTTGTCGATACCGCGAAGCAACAAGCCTACGTTATCGCCGGCTTCACCCGAATCAAGCAATTTACGGAACATTTCAACGCCCGTGCATGTTGTTTTTCTCGGTTTTTCGCCAAGTCCGATAATTTCCATTTCATCGCCTATTTTAATAATACCGGTTTCGATACGACCTGTTGCAACTGTTCCACGTCCTGTGATAGAGAAAACGTCTTCAACAGGCATAAGGAACGGCTTTTCGTTGTCGCGAACAGGAATAGGAATATACGAGTCAACAGCATCCATAAGTTCAAGAATTTTTTCTTCCCATTTAGGATCGCCGTTTAATCCGCCTAATGCCGAACCGCGAATAACGGGAGCGTTATCGCCGTCATAATTGTACTTGCTCAACAAGTCGCGAACTTCCATTTCTACAAGATCCAGCATTTCAGGGTCATCTACCATGTCGCATTTGTTCAAAAATACAACTATTTTGGGAACATTTACCTGACGTGCTAAAAGTACGTGT
This sequence comes from Prevotellaceae bacterium, assembly GCA_031265155.1. Lineage (GTDB taxonomy): Bacteria > Bacteroidota > Bacteroidia > Bacteroidales > UBA932 > JAIRKV01. Next base: position 21,337 of record JAISDB010000123.1, read on the forward strand.
TCGTTTGTCTGAGGCATCGGACCATCTGTTGCGGCAACGACCAGAATCGCGCCATCCATTTGTGCAGCGCCTGTAACCATGTTTTTTACATAGTCGGCGTGTCCCGGACAATCTACGTGCGCATAGTGACGTGCTGCTGTTTGATATTCAACGTGAGCCGTATTGATTGTAATACCACGTTCTTTTTCTTCCGGAGCGTTATCAATCTGATCGAAAGTCATCACTGCGGAAAGACCTTTTTTTGCCAATACCATTGTAATAGCTGCGGTAAGTGTTGTTTTACCGTGGTCAACGTGACCGATCGTACCAACGTTAACATGGGGTTTCGATCTGTCGAATTTTTCTTTTGCCATAATTTTTTATTTTTTTTAACGTTAAAAATATATTAATACTATTTTATTTTTACAGTTTTTGTTCAGTATTTTCATTTCCATATTACAAAACCTTAACTACTTTTTCGAGTCAGAGCCGGCGGCGAGAATTGAACTCGCGACCCCTTCCTTACCAAGGAAGTGCTCTACCCCTGAGCTACGCTGGCATGTCACGTTCTTACATTATTTCATCTTAACAAAAACAGCGACTTTGAAAATACAGCAATAAACCCCGATAATCACAATTTCAGATTCGGAACTTATTGATTTTGAGCGGAAGACGAGGTTCGAACTCGCGACCCTTAGCTTGGAAGGCTAATGCTCTACCAACTGAGCTACTTCCGCAAAATGCGTGGGAGAAGATGGATTCGAACCACCGTAGGCGTACGCCAGCAGATTTACAGTCTGCCCCATTTGGCCACTCTGGTATTCTCCCTTAGAAATTGACAAGCAAGTTATTTGAATCTTTTGACTCTTAATTCTTAACTCTCAATTTTTGAGCCTCTTGTCGGATTCGAACCAACGACCCCGAGATTACAAATCACGTGCTCTGGCCAGCTGAGCTAAAGAGGCTTGTTACTGCAAAAATATTAGAAACCCTAAAATTTTGGAAGTGCAAAGATACAACTTTTTTCAAAATCACAAATATATTTTTATTTTTTTCACAAAATATTTTTAAAAATCAGCGATTGCAAATATCAGCCTGTTTGTTTTATTGCCTTTTTCTGTACGCAAATCGGCATTATACTTCACTCGGCGTAATCTTGTGAGATGTTTTCTTTTCAGAAAGCTGAAAATTCAAGGATAAAAGATTATGCAGGTTATTATGAGAAGTAAAGTCAACAGCCAAGCCAATGTCCATGAAAAAGCAGGCATTGCATCTATACCTTAAAGGCTTGGGTTTTCGTTCAACAGGGAGATTTTTAGGCGTAAGCAATGTATCTGTCTTAAATTGGGTTCACAGTTATGGTAAAGAAGGCTCACCTGCAAAACTCCGTGTTTAGGCTATAGATCAAAAAAAGGGAATGATTATCTTTGTAGTCTATGAAAGCAGAAAATCCCTATGTAAAATTGTTTCAACTTATTCTTCCGTTGGATATCGCCTCGTTTTTTGATTTGGTTGATGTAATGGAAAAAGAAGTTGCAGACAGGTGTGAAGTTCATCTGTATTTGGACGAAAAGCCAA
>JAISDB010000152.1 GCA_031265155.1 Prevotellaceae bacterium
TTGTAATTTTGCAAAAAATATCAGTAATATGAACTACGATTTTATACAGGCGCACTGCCTTGCAAAAAGAGGTGCGGAAGAAGATTACAAGCAGGAGTGGGACGCCATTCGCTATGCCGTTCACGGCAAAATGTTTGCCTTGGTTGGCAATGACGGCGAAGGAAACCCGATTATTTCCGTCAAGCACGACCCCGAACACGGGATAGAATTGCGGGAAAAATACCCCGACATCGTTCCCGGATACTACCTGAACAAAATGCACTGGAGTTCGGTGTTTTTGAACGGAAACCTGCCCGAAGAAGTTTTGAAACAGATGCTTGACAAATCGTACGACCTGGTTTTCCGTTCGTTAAGCAGAAAAATTCAGAATGAAATTTTAAACTCATAAATATATAGAATATAAAGATGAAATTAAACAAATTAACCCCCAATTTTGCAGTAGCCGATATTCGGCAGACCGTGCAATTCTACAGCGAAAACCTGGGTTTTGAGCTGGTTATGGCTGTTCCCGCGACGCAGGATGGCGCAGATACACAGCTTGCAGAGGACAGAGAATATGTGTATGCGATGATGAAAAGGGAACGGGTCGAACTGATGTTTCAGCAACAGGACAGCTTTCACGAGGACGTTTCCCTTGCCGGTGACGGGCCTCTTGGCGCGAGCGTTTCCTTTTACATGGAAGGAAAAGACATCGAGCCGTTCCATGACGGATTGAAAAACAGGGACATTCAGGTTTCCGACCTGAAGCTGACCTGGTACGGCATAAAGGAATTTTACATGAAAGACAATAACGGCTATGTTTTGGGCTTTGCCGAAGAAGCATAAAATATCAAACCTTGTCCTGCACGTCGGCTGAGACGATGAACGTTATCTTTTCGGGTCGTTGACCAGTACTGACTCCTCTGCCGAAATTTTTATATTCGACACTTTTTCCATATTTACTGAAACCCTTAAAGCAAAACGGGCGTATTCGATACGCCCGTTTATGTTCTTATTTGCAAAATACAAATCAATAAGTTACATGTTCATTCCGCCGCAACAGTTTATAACCTGCCCGCTTACATACGACGAAAGGTCGGATGCCAAAAACAGGCAAACATTTGCAACATCTTCGGGTGTTCCTCCGCGTTTCAATGGAATTTTTTCAGCCCATCCCTTTTTCACATCTTCGGGAAGTTTATCTGTCATTTCGGTAATAATAAATCCGGGAGCAATACAGTTTGCTCTTACTCCGCGCGAACCAAGTTCCTGTGCGATAGATTTTGCCAAGCCTATCATTCCCGCCTTGCTCGACGAATAATTACACTGACCGGCATTACCACTGACGCCAACGACACTCGACATATTTATAATGCTTCCCGTTTTTTGACGCATCATAACCGGAGTACAGGCATGAATAAAATTGAATGCAGACTTCAGATTTACCGTCAACACGGCATCCCACTGCGCTTCGCTCATGCGCATCATAAGTCCGTCTTTAGTGATACCTGCATTATTTACAAGAATATCGATCCTGCCGAAATCCTTTAGAATTTCTTCTACGACACTGTGAGTTTCTTCAAAGTTTGCTGCATTCGATGCATACGCCTTAACTTTTACTCCAAACGATTCAATTTCCTTTTCCGTTGCTTTTGCATTATCGTCAATAAGCAAATCCGTAAATGCGATGTTTGCTCCTTCAGAAGCAAGCTTAACAGCAATAGCCTTTCCAATTCCGCGAGCTGCGCCCGTAACAACAGCTGTCTTTCCTTCCAGTAATTTCATAATTTTTACTTTATAATTAAATTATTAAACAGTTTAAATACAAAGGTAATATTTTTGTTGAAAATGCAAAAACAATATTCAGTTCACAAACAGAAACAGATTTTCACAGGAATGTTAATTTATCGGATATTTAAAAAATCCATTTGGTTTTATTCTTCGGAAACTTCAACGATAACGTCCCTGTACGCGGTAAGAATTTGCGATTTTGACAAAAAACCGCAATAAACATCATTTTCATCAACAACAGGCAAATTCCATTTTTTTGTTTCTTCAAACTTTTCAATCACAACATTCATGGCATCATTTACATTTATTGTTACAGAAGATGGAAACATGAAATCGCGCACATAAACCGATTCGTAAAGGTTGCTGTCGAACATTATCCGGCGCACACTGTCGAGATAAACCAGCCCGAGCAATTTTTCATCATCACTTATTACAGGAAAAATATTTCGGTTTGATATGGAAATGATTTTCACGAAATCTCCGAGCTTGTCGTTCTGCTTTACGGCAATAAAATCTTTTTCAATCAGATTTTTGATGTCTAAAAGAGTCAATGCCGCCTGATCTTTGTTGTGCGTAATAAGTTCGCCGCGCAAGGCAAGCCTTCGCGTATATATGGAATGACGTTCAAATGAGCGATTTGTCAAAAAAGCAGATACCGAAGCAATCATCAGCGGGAAAAGCAAACCGTAGCCTCCCGTAATTTCAGCAATTAAAAATATTGCAGTTAGCGGCGCATGCATCACGGCAGCCATCATTCCGCCCATTCCTACAAGAGTAAAATTTACTTCGGGAACATCTGCCACGCCAAGCGTGTTTATAACTTTTGCAATCAGAAATCCGGAAATTCCGCCGATAAAAAGCGTTGGACCAAAAGTTCCTCCCACTCCGCCGCAGCCATTGGTCAAAGCCATTGCTACAACTTTGAAAACTATGATTGCGGCAAGATATATGAACATTATCCATACCGTATCTTTAAAAGCGTAAAACATACTGTCCTGAAAAATAGCGTCCGAATTGTCGGTCAGCAGCGATGACAATATGCCGTAGCCTTCGCCGTAAAGCGGAGGAAGCAGGAATATTAAAATACCAAGACTTACCGAGCCGATAATCCAGCTTTTGTACGGTTTCAGTATTTTCGACAGTCTGTTCTCTATTGCAAGCGTTGCTCGCGTAAAATACAGGGCTACAAATCCGCAGAACAAGCCCAGCACAATATAAAACGGAATGTTGTGCATCGAAAATTCCGTTATTATATTGGAAAACTCAACATCGCGCCCAAGCAGCAGGTACGATACCAGCGTTGCCGCAAGCGATGATACGAGAAGCGGAATTATTGACGAAAGAGTTAAATCGAGCATTAGAATTTCGAGTGTAAAAACAATTCCGGCAAGCGGAGCCTTGAAAATGCCGGCAACCGCTCCTGCCGCTCCGCAACCTATAAGCAAGGTTACTGTTTTGTAGTTTCGACCGAAATACTGACCTATGTTAGAACCAATGGCAGCGCCTGTCAGTACTATAGGCGCTTCGGCTCCAACCGAGCCGCCGAAGCCTATTGTAAACGAACTTGCAATAACCGACGAATAGCAGTTATGCGGTTTCAACTTCGACTTCTTGCGCGATATTGCATGCAATACTCTCGTAATTCCGTGACTGATATTGTCGCGAACAAAATATTTTACGAAAATAACTGTAATAAAAATTCCTATTCCGGGATACGCCAGATAAAGCAAACTTCCCGTTTCGGCATTAAACCAGCTTGTCAACATAAATTTTACGCCGATGATTGCATGCTTCAGCACTACTGCAGCCAAACCTGCTGCAAAACCTGCAATCAAAGCAAGTATTATCAGCACTTTTCCGTCTCCGAGCGAAAGCAGCCTGTTTATTATTTTTTGCGCTGTTTTTTTCAAATTTACAATACTACAGACTGCAAAAATATAAAAAAGTCTATAATATCATGTTTAATGCTGCAAAATTAACCTCCAGCCTGCTTTTTCTATTGAGAAACAACATCGTCATACAGTTCGCGCATGCGCTTTCGCAAATGCAAAACCGCATAATGCTTTCGCGAGAGCAAGGTATTGACCGAAATACCCGTAATCTGTGATATTTCTTTCATCGAAATGCCTTCCAGTTCGGTAAGTTCAAATACTTCGCGCTGCTGCGGAGATAATTCCGACAGGGCAATTTCAAGTTCGTCCCATACCAGTGAGCGCAAGTATTCAATTTCGGGCGACGACGAAAATTCATTATTGAACATTATATCCGAAATATCTTTCATCACGCCATCATCACCGCCACTGTTTTGCAGAACAGGCATCGATTCTTCGCGCTTTTTCTTGCCGTGATTGATAATAGCATTATGCGCCACGCGGTACAGCCATGCTGCAACATGATCAATAGGATTCATGGCGGTATTTATCGTTTTTACCAGTTGATAAAAAACATCCTGCAAAATATCTTCGGCTTCTTCGTAACGGGCAACCCGTTTTTTTATAAACGATTTCAGTTGCGGCTGATATTCCGTTACCAGCTTTTCAATTTCGTCATGTTTTGATTTCGTCACCTTCGTTTTTGCCTGATTCGTTGTTCTGAAAAAAATCGCAGTCGAAACCACATTGCGATAACTTATGCTTCATAAAGAAAGCTTTTCGTTCTTCATTAGACATTTGCATAATTTTTTTACGAAAACGACGGTTATGATGCGACCATCTGCCACCGAAATTCATCCACCTGCCTACCATACCGCCGAAAAGCATGCGCGAAAGCACCAGCAATCCCAATGCCTGCCACAAATTTATTGTCGAAAATCCGAAAATCGAAGGCATCAGACAATTCCACAAAAGCATCACGGCAGTTCCGAAAACAGCAGAAACTGCCAATGCTCCAAATACATGTTTTAAAATTAAACTTAGTTTTGTCATAAAATTTTTATTTACTTTACATTATCTATCTATATAGACAAACGAGAACGAAAAATATTTTATGCCTTTATAAACTTTATGATTTTTTCGGCAATCTGTACGGCATTTGTTGCAGCGCCTTTGCGTAAGTTATCTGCAACTATCCACAGGTTGACGCCCGATTTCAACGAAATATCTCGGCGTATCCGTCCTACAAAAACATCGTCTTTACCTGACGAATGAAGAGGCATCGGGTAAATATTATTTTTAACATCATCCTTTACAGTCACGCCTTCCGAATTTTCAAGTATGTTCACCAGTTCGTGCAGTTCAAACTCTTTTTCAAATTCAATATTTACCGATTCGGAATGACCTCCTGCCACCGGAACTCTGGCAGTTGTGGGCGACACGGCAACAGAACCGTCGCAAAGGATCTTATGCGTTTCGTTCACCATTTTCATTTCTTCCTTTGTATATCCGTTATCGGTGAACGAGTCGATATGAGGAATTATATTTTTGTCGATAGGATAAGGATAAACCGTTTCATAGGCGCCCTGCTCCATTCCCGAGCGCTCTGCCTGCATTTGCCGTATGGCTTTATATCCCGTGCCTGTTACCGACTGATATGTAGAAACTACAATGCGTTTTATTACGTAAGCCCTGTGCAGAGGAGCAGCAACAAGCAGCATCTGTATCGTAGAACAGTTAGGATTTGCAATTATGTAATCGCTTGCAGTTAAAATATCCGCATTTATTTCCGGTATTATCAGCTTTTTGGTTTCATCCATGCGCCAGCACGATGAATTGTCGATAACTCTGCATCCTGCCCGAGCAAATTGAGGCGCCCATTCCTTCGATACTTCGCTGCCTGCCGAAAATATTGCCAATGCCGGCTTTTGTGCAACAGCATAATCAAGACTGCAAACTTTATATTCCCTGCCTTTGAACTTTATTATTTTTCCTGCTGACTTCGCGGATGCTACAGGTATTAATTCGTTTAATGGAAAATTTCGTTCTTCAAGAACTTCAATCATTTTTGTTCCAACCAAGCCTGTGGCTCCAACTACTGCTACTTTCATTTTGCCTTGAGTATATATAATTTCAGTTATTTATCATTTGCGGCTGCAAAGTTCGTATTTTTTCCATCATAAAAGAATTTTTTTAAGAATTATTGCACATTTCAATATTTTGCATAACTTTGCCGGCACGAACAAATAAATAATATTGTTGCTTTGTTCTATTTTTTGTTTTTTCATTATTAAAAGTTTTTAATTGGAATTTGCCCGGCAGTTTATGAAATATTAAACTGCCGAGTGTTTTACATTAAAATCAGATTCATGCAGAAAAAAACAGACAGGCAAACAAGTTCTGCTTACTTATAAGGCGCAGCCTATCTTTCAAATATTTTTTATATTTTTTTCCAAATCGATATTTTATAAAATTTCAGACTTAATGGTCAAAAGGGAGGATAAAAAGGAACAATTTATATAAAGAGTTATCTTTGCGACATATTTTGATTTTTCGATTGCACAGATACGGGAAATAACCGGAATTGTAAAAAAACATGCATGTATTTTATTATTTTTTATAAATTTGCTGCATGAAAAAATATTTATGGTTTAATTTTTATGTGATGAAAAATAAAATTAATTGAAATAACAAAAAATAAAAAGCGTTAGCTTTTGTTCTTGTCTTATAGAAATCTGCAAAATTTTTAAGCAAACAGGAACAGGAAAGTTCAACGCTCACGTGTAAACGTGGGCTTTTCTTGTTTGTTTGCGAAGGTATTGCAGAACCTCTATAAGTCAACAGAAGTCCACGTCTTTTTTATGGCAAAAAATAAAAAAGCAATGCACTGCGAAATACACATAGGACAGTTGATATGCAATAAACTTAAAGAAAACGGACGCTCGGTATCGTGGCTTGCAAAGCAAGTATATTGCGACAGAAGCAACTTGAGAAAAATGCTGAAAAACAATCATATTTACAGTGAATTGCTTTTGAGAATTTCCATCACACTGGATTATGATTTTTTTGCCCATTATTCTTCATTTATTCGTAATAAAGAAAACTTATCGAGGTAAAATTTACTTCATTTTGAGGTAAAAATCACCGCAAAAATATTTTATAACTTCATATTTACGCCATACCTTTGCTTCATAAATTTTAACAATATTTTACCATGAAACTCAATTTTAATTACTACTCGCCGCCGCCTACATAAGGATATAGAAAAGACAATACTGATTGTCAGATGATTGCGTTATTTAACAAAATAACATGTTCAGTTACATGCAAAACAAAACAGGTTTTATTTTAAAACAATATTAAATATGTTAAATTCAAAAGAAATTATTAACTTTGTAATGAGAAAAATTATAAAAATCGGTGTAGCGGTTGTTGCAATGGTATTGATAATATCATGTTACGATGTAATCGAAGATGAAGCCGGTACCGATACCGCGACCAACGGAATAACAGTATAAGGAGGCAGCAGCAGTGTTTCAACAAAAAATTACAGATTATGAAATATTGAAAAGCAAAGGCAATTTGCCTGAAAATCCTTTATTGCCAGCGAATTATACACCTCAATGGGATAAAGCCGTAACCGGCGAAAATGAATATATTTGGAGCATTGAAGCGCCGATAATAGACAGCAGGCGATTACTGGCAACTTCTCATTTGAATGAACGCAAGTCATGGAAAGCTGCAATTACCCAAAAAGTAGTGGTTATAAAAGTAAAGGCAACGCAGGTAACAGAAATGTTTTTACTGTCGCTTATTCCCGACCGCAAATGTTTTGAGAAATACCGACACCATCGCGAGCGTACATATACTCATGCCGGCAACACCCGCAAATTTTCGGGAACAGCCGTATATACCCTGTGGGAAGGTACAAATATTTTGATTAACGGGCATAACAGCGACAGTGTAACACAGAAATTCAAATACGACAGTGAAAAATCTTTCTACCTGCAGAAAAATTTTTCTACTGCTGTGATAGGCGAATCGGGCGAGCTTGTACTAATGGATTATTATGGTGGAGAGCTTGAAGGATCTGTTGTAATAGGAAACTGGAATCCCGGAGATAAACTGCCTGAATATTGTCCTTATTGTCATTATTCGAATTGTCATTGCTGGCAGAATGATGATGGTGGCGGTGGCGGCGGAGGAGGTTATTTTCCTCCCGGCTATACTGACCCGGGAGGTGGCAGCGACAGCGGCAGTACTAATCCACAACCGACAAAATATACTGTAACTGTTTCAATTTCAGGAAATGGTACAGTAACAGGAAATGGTAGTGCAAGTAATATAAGCGGCGCCGGAGTATATGAATATAGTAAAGGCACTTATCTAAGGATCACAGCAGCAGCCGGTACCGGATATAAATTTACCGGATGGCAAGGTGATATATCAGGAACATCTGCTTCAATTTGGATTGAAAATCTCAGTAAAAATATGAGTGTAACGGCTAATTTTGCTTCTAAGGCAGAGCCTTACACCGCACGCCCCGATGATAAAAAATTTAAAACCAGTTTCAAAAACACCATGCAAACTCAATTGGATAATGCTTGTGTAGCAAGTGTAATGGCTTACATAAGAGAAGTATTTTGCGGAGGTGCTTTTGACGATGGATATTATATTTTAAAATATGCTGAAAAATATGATAATTGGCTTCCTGAAACTGGAATACCAATAGGGCAAGTACAATCATTTGTATCTGATTATTTTGCGATAGGAACATATACCTCATGGCATTCTGCCATCAATGCAGGGAAAGTCATATTAACAGATGCTCCATCCAATATTAGTGGAAGTTCTCATGCCGTATTGGTTGTAGGGTATGGCGCTGATGGTTCGCTTATATATATGGATCCGGAAGCAGGATCTTTAATTCGAGCAGATGCCGATTATCTTCTCGGAAATATAAAAATTGTAATTAATAAATGTCAATAAAACAAATAAATATGAAAAGAAAAATTAAAATAACGGTAGGTTTATTATTTCTGTTTATGTCGTACAATGCAGGAGCACAACAAACAATAATGCAAAAATTAATAAATAAAATATGGGTTTTGTCATGGGACAACGAAAATGACAATTATGCCTACAAACAGCAATATACATCAACACAAATAACAAAATCTGTTATAACTAACTTTGGAACAACATCAGTAGTTGCGGACTTTTATCTTTCCAATCAAGTAGAAACGACTTTTAATTACAGCAAGGTTGGTAATGCGACAGATGGGAAATATATAATATCCTTTCTACCTGAAATGGATGGAGAGTCTTATTTTATGTGTATGAAATAATAGAAATAACAGATACTTATTTGGAAACAAAAAGTCTTAAATCAGGTGCAACATTTAAATTTAAAATACAGTAGATTCAGTGATATTAATGTTTTTCGGGCAGAGCTTTAGGACTTTGCCCGAAAATTTTTAACTTTGTATCTGTTAAAACGTTATTATGAAAAGAAAAATAAAAATATTAGCAAGTTTATTATTTTTGTTTGGTTCGTTATGTTTAACGGCACAAACTAATAATCCGACAACAATGCAAAAATTAATAAATAAGACATGGACTTTAGTGAGTAACAACGCAAATGAGTGTCTGTATAAACATCAATATACAGCAACGCAACTCATTGAATCTGTTGTATGTCAGGAAAAAACGACATCGGGAAACGCTGACTTTTATCTTTCCAATCAAATAGAAGCAACTTTTGATTACAGCAAGGTTGGAAATATACAAAATGGCAAATATATAATAGAATACATACCTGATTTAAATGGAGAATCAATTTTTCACGTTGATGAAATTATAACAATAACAGATACTTATTTAGAAACAAAAAGTCTTAAATCAGGTTCAACATTTAAATTTAACAGACAGTAGATTCATGTGATATTACCGTTTTTCGGGCAGAGTTTTCGTGCTTTGCCCGATTTTTTCATAATTTTGCAAGCAAAAATACCTGAATGAAAAGAACAGTCTCAATATTGCTTTCTCTGCTTGTAATTTTGTTGCCATTTGGCACCTTTACTTTTGATGGAATTTTTAGAAAGCAAGAAGTTATTTTGTGTTCGTGCTGCTTGCTTTCGGCAATTTTGCTTGCATATCTCATATTTTTAACCGTAAACGGAAAACGCATACCGGTTTCAATTTCAATTTTGGATATAAGCGTTACGCTGTTTTTTGTTTATTCGCTAATGCATTTGTTGCTTGCAAAGCAGTTACAAGTGAGCGAAATCATTGTTTATAAATGGCTTGCCGTATTGTGCATTTATACGCTTTGCAGGATTGTTTTGCACAAAAACATGTTAATGTATGCAATCGTAATTTCCGGTTTTATTCAATCGGTAATCGCAATTTTGCAAAAACTGTATATAATTGGCAATTATAACATTTTCTTTGATGTTACAGGCGCATTTAACAATCCCGGCAGGCTTGGCGGTTATGTTGCGGTTGCTTTTGTTGCTTCAATTTGTCTTTTGAATATTGCAATTAAGAATAAATCGTATCCGAAATTTTTATTTTTGCCTGTTGCATCCGTGCTTCTTTTTATTGCATTGATTTTAGCAGATTCGCGAGCTGCATTTGTCGGCGTGCTGTGTGGAATTTCGGTTTATCTTTATCCGAAAATTCATTCCTTATACAGACGGCATAAATTTATATTTACCGTAATGCTTTTTACATCGGTAATTTTTATCGGACTGTTTTTGTTCAATTACCGTCAGGGTTCGGCAAACAGCCGGCTGCTTATATGGCGCGTTTCGGCAGACATGGTTTGCGACAAACCTTTATCGGGACACGGCATAACTTCTTTCGACCGAAAATATATGCATTATCAGGCGGCGTATTTCGACAAAAATCCCGACTCAGGGTTTATTCCTGTTGCCGACAACGTCGCATATGCATACAACGAATTTATACACGTAACCGTAGAAACGGGAATTGCAGGTTTGCTGATTCTGTTATTTGTTTTTTATTCCGCGTTTCTGAGTAAAAAACAATATCCGCAAAAGGCTGTACTTGCTGCTTTGCTTGCATTCTCAATGTTTTCGTATCCAGCCGAAGTTTTTCCGCTGCTGATTTTGTTTCCTGTTATTATCGGATGCATTGAAACAAAGCCATTTGTAAAAATATGTCTGCAGCGCGGTATTTTTATCATTGCCGGCATTGCGCTGCTGTTGATGATTTATACCAATATCCGGTCGGAATTATATTTTAGAAAAGCATCGGTAGAATTTGTGCAAATTCGGGAAAACAATCGGCTGACAAAAGAATATATTGGTAAACATTACTGGCGATTGAAGTATGATCACGAATTTTGCCATTTTTATACGGCATGGCTGAATGAAAATTATTCGGAAAACGAAATTTTTAATGTTTTGGATTTATTGCCGACATCCGACAGTTATTGTATTTTCGGCGAGAAGTATGTTAAAAACGGAATGTATAGCAAAGCCGAAGAATGTTTTAAAATCGCATCATTAATGGTTCCGAACAGAATATTGCCCAATTACAGCCTTTTTAAATTATACCAAAAACTCGGAAATAAAGAAAAAGCGGTCATGATGGCAAATAAAATCTTAAACCAATATGTAAAAATTATCAATACACAAACCATTCGCATGCAGTTTGAAGCTGGAAATTGCTTGCAGTCCGACAGCCTGTCGAATCTTACGAATTGAAATGCAGATTTTTTCCGCTTTTTCAATTTCTAAAATTTCGTCATTTCGTAAGTTGTGCTTCGTCCGCCTTGCGGCATTTGACGTAAAATTCCTTTTTTGATTAAATCCTTAATGTCGCGTAAAGCCGTGTCAGGCGAACACTTTGCCATTTGCGCCCATGTTGACGATTTCAATTCGCAGTCCGGTACTCTCAATATTCTATTTATTACTAATCGCTGCCGATTATTCAACGGCGTTTTATTGTGGATTTTCCAAAATTTCGATCTCCTCAAAACGTTCAGCAGTATCGTGTCTGTTGCCTTCAAAGCCTTTTTCATGCTGCCGAAAAACCAAAGCAGCCAGCCGGTAATATCAAAATTTTCGTTTTGCGTTTTTTCCAGAATCGCATGATATTGCTTTTGATCCGATTCTATTTGAGCAAGCATGCTGTAAAACCGGCATGAAGTGTTGTCGGATCTTGCAAGAAGCATATTTGTAATAATTCCTGCCATTCGCGCATTTCCATCGCCGAAAGGTCGAATGGTAACAAACCACAAATGCGCTATTGCCGCCTTGACAACGGAATCAAGCCTGTTTTCGGTATTAAGCCAAATGATAAAATTTAATATTTCATTATTTGCCAAAGTTCTGAAACCTGTTTTTTCCCTGCCTGCAATCTTATATACGGCTTTTTTTATCCGCATAAATTTTGACAGACGATTTACTTCATTATTTTTCCCATTTTTTGTTTTTGGAATCATAATTTCGTGCCAAAACAGCATGCGTTCTTCGGTCAGCGGCATATTGCAATTTTGCACGGCATCTATCATTGCTACTGTTATTCCGTCTGTTTCACCGTTTGTTTCCGTATATGTTTTTTTACGTAAACCAAGTTTGCATGCAATGGATATTTTCACCTGTTCGCTGTCCGGCGATACGTTTTCCGTTTCCGCACACTTTATTATATCCAGAGCCAATGTTTCGAGCATGGCTTCGTTTTGCAAATCAGGAGCAAGAGATTGCATCCTGCCGATAGTCAATCCCTGCAAAAACCTGACATCAGCAAGCGGATTTAACAGCATTTCGGTATTCCAGATTATTACAGGACAGTTTTTATTTTTATATACAAAATACATTTTCAGTAAATTTGCGGTAAAAGTAATAATTGTTCTTAATACCGCAAAATATTCGCCGCAAAAATAATGGGAATATTTTTGTTGATACGTTTGATTTCACATGATTAAACATGTTACAGTGTTTCTGATATCTTCCGCAATAATTCCAAAGATTCTTCCATGGTTGTTATGTTTTGAGCCGTCAAGGAAAGTTTTTTATTATGTTCTTTCATTTTGAATTTTTCGGGATGCAGCTGCACATATTGAAGAATGTCGGCAAATTTCTGCGTTTTATAGTATGCGCTCATCTGATTTGAAATAAAATATGCAATCATCATTTTATTCCTTATGATTATTCGTTCAAAACCGAGTTTTACTGCCACGCTCCTTAAACGGACTATGTTAAAAAGATTTTCGGTTGGCAAAGGAATTTCGCCAAAGCGGTCTGTCATTTTTTTACGAAATTCCATCAGGTCGCTTTCATTGTCGATGTTATCCAAATCCCTGTACAGTTTGATTTTTTCAGATGTATTGCTTACATATTCATCGGGAAGAATTGCATCAATGTCGGTATCAATGTAGCAATCCGAAATAAATGGAATGTCGGCGCTTACTGTTTGCTGCGGTTCGTTTGCGTTCAGCAGTTCCTTATCGAATTTCAATTCTGCAAGAGCCTCATTCAAAATACGCTGATATGTTTCAAAGCCAATGTCGGCAATAAATCCGCTCTGTTCGCCGCCAAGCAGGTTTCCCGCTCCGCGAATATCCAAATCCTGCATCGAAATGTTAAATCCCGAACCCAAATCCGAAAATTCTTCAATAGCTTTCAGTCTCCGTCGAGCATCGGTTGTAAGCGATACCGGCGGAGGAGCAAGCAAATAGCAAAACGCCTTTCTGTTGGAACGTCCTACCCGTCCGCGCAACTGATGCAAGTCGCTCAAGCCGAAATTTTGAGCCTGATCAATGATAATGGTATTAGCGTTTGGAATATCAAGCCCCGATTCTATTATTGTCGTTGTAACCAAAATATCGTATTTTCCATCTATAAAATCCAGCATTATTTCTTCGAGTTTCTTTGCTTCCAGCTGTCCGTGTCCTGTTGCTATCCGGGCTTTGGGACAAAGCTTTGCAATCATTTCGCATATTCGGCTTATGTCGTCTATTCGATTATGAACAAAAAAAACCTGTCCGCTACGTTCGAGTTCGTAATTTATTGCATCTTTTATTGTTTCGCTGTTGAAAGAATGAACTTCGGTAACAATTGGATGACGGTTTGGCGGCGGCGTGTTGATAATCGACAGGTCGCGCGCTCCCATTAACGAAAACTGCAAAGTGCGCGGAATGGGAGTTGCCGTCATTGCCAGGGTATCTACATTCATTTTCAGCTGCCTGAGCTTTTCCTTTGCGCCGACGCCGAATTTTTGTTCTTCATCAACAATAAGCAAGCCCAAGTCTTTGAATTTAACATTTTTGCCAAGCAGCTTATGCGTTCCTATGATGATGTCGGTAGAGCCGTTTTCAATATTTTTCAATGTTTCCGCTTGCTGTTTTGATGTTTTTAATCGATTGAGAAAATCAATCCTTACAGGAAAATTTTGCAGCCGTTCGCCGAATGTTTTATGATGCTGAAGAGCCAGTATTGTTGTCGGCACAAGAACAGCAGTTTGCTTTCCATCAACTGCGGCTTTGAATGCGGCGCGAATAGCTATTTCCGTTTTTCCGAAACCCACATCGCCGCAAATCAGCCTGTCCATCGGGCTTTGAGATTCCATGTCTTCCTTTACGGCTTTTGATGCTTTCAACTGGTCGGGCGTATCTTCGTAAACGAAAGATGCTTCGAGTTCGTGCTGCATGTATGTATCGCAGCTGAAAGCAAAGCCTGTTGCCGCCTTACGTTCGGCATACAGCAGGATAAGCTCTCCGGCTATATCCTTAATTTTCTTTTTTGTATTTTGCTTCAATCTTTGCCAGTCGCCGTTTCCAAGTTTGTATATTTTTGGCGGCTCGCTGTCTTTGCTTTTGAATTTTGAAATTCGATGCAATCCGTGAATATTTACAAAAAGCACATCGTTGTCGCGATAAACGAGTTTAACGGCTTCCTGCGTCTGTCCGTTTATTTCCTGCTTCACAAGTCCGCCGAAAATTCCCACTCCGTGATCAATATGAACAATATAATCGCCGATTTGCAGCTTGTTTAATTCCTGTATGTTCAGGATCTCGCCTCTGTCGAGCAATCCGTGAATTTTAAAACGGTGATAACGCTGAAATATCTGATGATCCGTATAATATGAAACTTTGGAAATATGATCGATAAAACCTTCGTGAATTGAAATATTTACGCTTTCAAACGAAAGGCTTTTTGCAGTTTCGTTCGATTCCAGTATTTGATGAAGCCTTTCGTTTTGAACGGCATTGTCGAAAAGTATAACCGTTGTATAACTGTTTTCCTGATTTTCTTTGATGTTTTTGAAAAGCAAATCAAAGTTCTTGTTGAAATTCGGCTGCGGAGATGTTTTAAATTCAATGTGAGTAAGCTTGTCTAATTTTTTTGCCGGTGCAAATAAAAACATTCTGAACTTTTCAGCCTGTTTTGATAAGGCATCTTCGGATATGAAATTTCGATTTTCCGGTTTCCCTGTTTCAGCCGTTTTTTCGATGCAAAAGTCGTAATCATCAAACCATAAGCAGGCGGAATCGTCGAGAAAGTCAAATATCGAGCAATCTTTCACATTTTTATTCAAGTCGGATACAATCTCAATTTCATTTACAGTTTCGACCGAAAGCTGGGTATCAAGATCGAATATGCGAACAGATTCTATTTCATCTCCAAAAAAGTCGATACGGTAAGGCTTGTTTGCCGAATAGGAAAAAACATCAATAATGCTGCCGCGAACAGAATACTGTCCGGGTTCAAAAACAAAATCGGTTCGCTCAAACCTGTACAGCATAAGCATTTCGACAATAAAATCAAAGCCCGGCTTATCGTTTGTTTTAAGTTGCAGAGTATTTTTGTCGAATTCGTTCGGCGAAACGACTTTTTCGGTCAAGCCTTCCGGATACGTTATCAGGCAAATATTTTTCTGCCTGCCATCTTTGAGCAGGTTCAAACATTTTGTCCGCTGCACGATATTTGATATTTCAACCGTTTCGTCACGCGCGCTGCGTTTGAACGATGATGGTAAAAATAAAATATTTTCGTCGCATGCAAGATTGTACAGATCGCTGTAAAAATACGATGCCGTTTCCTTATCGGACAATATAAAAATATTCGTATTAATGTGATTTTTGAAAAAACATGCCGACAGTACAGATTTTGCAGAACCGGCAAGCCCTTTTAACACAACAGGATTTTGCCTGCCGTATTGAATTTCGGAAAGCAGCGATTTGTATCCATCCTGATTTGCAAAGTTATCTGTTAACTTTTCCACAATTTATAATTTGAACGGCAAAGATATAAAAATATCAGATATGAGAAGCGTAAGCGAAACTCGCGAACGGCAATTCCGAATTTATGACTGTGATTTATGCTAACACCGCCTGCTCGATATTTCTGTTTTTAACTTAATGTGTAATATTCTCCGATTACTGCCGTAGCGCCTGATTATTAACCGATATTATGTTAAAATTTTAACACTTCTCGAAAATATTTTTGTCTTATAATTTACATTATATTTTTATTTTAACGTACGAAAGTAATTATATTTTAGAATATTACAAAATTCAATAAAATTCCATAAATTTTTAAAAATTCATTTATATGTTTGATTTACTGGCGCTTATATTGTCTTATAATGTAAATTATAAGACAAAGTGTAATGTAAAATAAAATTAACATGAAGAAAATCTTATTAGTATTAATGATTTTGATTATTGGGATTTGCAACGCCTATTCTCAGGAAAAAATTACAGGTACTGTAATTGATAACGAAACAGGCGAGGCATTATCCTTTGTATCTGTTGTTGTAAAAGGAACCGTTACGGCTGTAACTACAGGCGATAACGGTTTGTTTTCAATAACTGCTCCCGCTACGGGAATACTGGTGTTTTCGTTTATTGGCTATGAAACTGCCGAAGTCGAAATAAACGGAAAGAAAGAAATAAATGTACGGCTTAAAACATCTACAACAATTCTGGAAGAAGCAGTCGTAACAGGTATGACAAAAGTGGACAGGCGTTTGTTTACAGGCGCATCCGATCATATTTCGGCTGAAAACGCAAAATTAAACGGTATTGCAGATGTAAGCCGTGCGCTTGAAGGACGCTCTGCGGGCGTTTCGGTGCAAAACGTGTCGGGAACGTTCGGAACGGCGCCTAAAATAAGAGTGCGCGGAGCAACATCTATTTACGGCAGTTCAAAACCTTTATGGGTTGTTGATGGAGTTGTAATGGAAGATGTTATAGAGGTTGATTCGGACGGGCTTTCATCGGGCGATGCCGAAACGCTTATCAGTTCGGCTATTGCCGGACTTAATGCCGATGACATCGAAAGCTTTGAAATACTTAAAGACGGTTCGGCAACTTCGATTTACGGAGCGCGCGCCATGGCGGGCGTTATTGTTGTTACAACAAAAAAAGGCAAGGCGGGCATGAGCAGCATTAATTACAACGGAGAATATACCGTACGTCTGGTGCCGCGTTATGCCGACTTTAACATTATGAATTCCCAGGAACAAATGAGCGTCTATCAGGAAATGGAGCAAAAAGGATGGTTAAACTTTTCATCTACATTCAGAGACAGCGAAAGCGGCGTTTACGGAAAAATGTATCAGTTAATGAATACATACAATCCCGTAACAGGAACTTTTGCCTTGTCAAATACCATCGAAAACAAAAACGCTTATTTGCGTCTTGCGGAAATGCGAAATACCGACTGGTTTAACGAGCTGTTTCAGCCAAGCCTCATGCAATCTCATTCGGTAAGCATGTCGGGAGGTACGGAAAAAACCACTTATTATGCATCAATGAGCGCAATGCTTGATCCGGGATGGTCAAAAACAAGCTCGGTAAATCGCTACACGGCAAATACAAATGTTACTTACAGCATATATAAAAATTTGTCGTTGAATTTGATTTCAAATGCATCGTACCGCAAGCAGAAAGCGCCCGGAACATTAGGTCAGGCTACGGATGCAGTGTCGGGCGAAGTCAAACGCGATTTTGACATCAATCCTTACAGCTATGCGCTTAACACCTCGCGAACCATGAGTCCCAACGAATATTATACGCGAAATTATGCGAACTTCAATATTCTTCACGAACTTGACAATAATTATATGGATATAAACGTAACGGATTTGAAGTTTCAGGGCGAATTAAAATGGAAAATAATACCAAGTTTGGAATTATCTGTTTTGGGAGCGGTAAAATATTCCACAACAACGGTAGAACATAATATTCTCGATGATTCCAACCAGGCTTTGGCATACCGCACCATGCCCGATGCAACGGTTCGCGACAATAATCCGTTTTTGTATACTGATCCCGATATTCCTTATGTTTTACCGATTACCGTATTGCCCAACGGCGGTATATACAACCGTTCCGACAATAAAATGTTAAGTTACGATTTCCGCACATCGGCAACATGGAATAAAACATTCAACAGCATTCATATCGTTAATTTATTCGGAGGCATGGAATTGAATTCCGTGGACAGAGAACGATCGTGGTTTAGAGGCTGGGGACGCCAGTATTCGCTTGGAGATGTTCCCAACTACGCTTATCAGGTTTTCAAAAAGGGAGCTGAAGAAAATACCGATTATTTCACCAACGGAATGTCGAGATCGCGTAATGTTGCCTTTTTTGCTCTTGGAACATATTCGTACAAGGCAAAATATACCATCAATGGAACAGTACGTTACGAGGGTTCCAATAAACTGGGAAAAGCCCGTTCGGCACGCTGGCTGCCTACGTGGAATATAGCAGGATTGTGGAATATGCACAACGAAGACTTTTTCAATATCTTTGAATCTGTATTATCGCACGCATCCTTAAAAGCATCATACAGCCTGACAGCCGACAGAGGACCGGGATCTGTAACCAATTCGCAGATAGTTATACGAAGCGACAGACCATGGCGACCAAACGAAAGCGCTAAAGAAACAGGCTTGGAAATATATGATTTGGAAAACAGCGAACTGACTTACGAAAAAAAACACGAATTGAACGTGGGCGTCGATTTGGGTTTTATAAACAACCGCATAAATTTCAGCGCCGATGCTTACTGGCGCAACAATTACGACCTCATAGGCATGATTGCAACACCGGGAGTTGGCGGCGATGTGGACAAATATGCAAACGTTGCAGCAATGAAATCGAATGGAATAGAATTTACGCTTACTACAAAAAATATCGTTACACAAGATTTCAACTGGACAACGAGTTTTATTTTTTCGTACAGCAAAAATAAAATCACCGAATTATTTACACGAACAAGAATGATATCATTAATTTCAGGCAACGGATTCGGCATGCAGGGATACCCGCACAGAGCTTTATTCTCAATTGATTTTCAAGGACTGGATGAAGACGGACTTCCGACATTCATTAATGAAAAAGGCGAATTAACAACTACGGATATTAACTTTCAGGAAACGGACAAGGACAAGTTAGTGCATTTGAAATATGAAGGACCAACAGAACCTACGCATTTCGGAAGTCTGGGAAATATTTTCAATTATAAAAATTTCAAACTGAACGTATTTATTACCTATTCGTTCGGCAATAAGGTACGCCTTGACCCTGCTTTTCGTGTTGCCTATTCGGATCTTCGCTCCATGCCCAAGGAATTTAAAAATCGCTGGGTATTGCCGGGCGATGAAGCATATACAAATATTCCTGCTATTGCAAGTTATCGCCAGTACAGGGATATCAGTAACTTAAACCGAGCTTACAACGCTTACAATTATTCGTCTGCCCGCGTAGCCGATGGCGGTTTTATAAGGCTTAAAGAAATATCGCTGTCTTATGATTTCCCGAAAAACTGGATTTCTCCATTAGGATTTAAAAGCCTTACGGCAAAAATTCAGGCAACAAACCTGTTTCTGCTTTATGCCGATTCAAAGTTAAACGGACAGGATCCCGAATTTTTCCGTTCGGGCGGCGTTGCCATGCCTGTACCC
Source organism: Prevotellaceae bacterium (assembly GCA_031265155.1). Lineage (GTDB taxonomy): Bacteria > Bacteroidota > Bacteroidia > Bacteroidales > UBA932 > JAIRKV01. The sequence continues at coordinate 19,590 of JAISDB010000152.1, forward strand.
AAACAGTTTACAATGACATTAAAATTAGGATTATAAAATTATGATTATGAAAAAATATCTTATAACGATAGCGTCTGTTACATTAATGATTACAGGCATTTCGTGCGACAAATATTTGGACACGATGCCCGATAACAGACTTGAATTAGATTCCGACGAAAAAATTACGCGATTGCTGGTAAGCGGATACGCTTCGCATTTGTTTGTATTGACAACCGAAATGATGTCGGATAATGTTGACGACAGAGGCGACCTGGCAACCTCGTATGCTCTTTTACAGGACGAGATGTATGAATGGAAAGATATTAAGGAAATAGGCAACGAATCGCCCATGCGCGTATGGGAAACCTATTACCTTTCAATAGCGACAGCCAATCAGGCGCTTTCCGAAATAGAAAAGCTCGGCAATCCCGAACGCTTGAACCCGCAGCGCGGCGAAGCCCTTATGATCAGAGCCTTTCATCATTTCTATCTTGTTAATGTGTTTGCAAAGCACTATTCAACAGCCAACGGCGCAACAGACCTTGGCATTGTTTACATGGAAAAGCCCGAGACAACGGTCAAGCCCGACTATAAACGCGAATCGGTTGCCGAAGTTTACGGCAAAATAGAACGCGATATCGAAATGGCGCTTCCGTTGATAGATGATAATATTTATGAGGTTCCAAAATATCATTTCAACCGCAGCGCCGCCTATGCTTTTGCAGCGCGCTTTTATCTGTTCTACAGAAAATACGATAAGGCTATACATTGCGCCAATACGGTTCTCGGCGAAAATCCAGAAAGAGTTTTGCGCGATTTGACGCGTATTTCAAGCCTCGTGCAGGAATATGCAGCTGTTTCCGAAGATTATATAAAACCCGAGCAAAACGCAAATCTGCTGTTGATGACCGGGATTTCGCAGTTAGGATATGTATTTGGTAATATGTCAACAGGCAAAAAATATGCTCATTCGAGATATTTGGCGGGAACAGAAACTACTCAAACGCCGGGACCCTGGGGATCCTACGGGTCGGGGATGTTTCGCCTGTCTCCTTTGTCTTACTCATCATCGGGGGGATATATTGCAACACCCAAACTTCCTCATCTCTTTGAATATTCCGACCCTGTGGCTGGGATAGGCTATCGCCGAACAGTATATCCTGCCCTGCAAACCGACGAAATACTTCTGTGCAGAGCCGAAGCGTATATTATGCAGGAAAGATATGATGAGGCTACGGAAGATTTGGCTTTGTGGATGTCGCGGCATACAACATCAAGCGTAACACTGACGCGTACGCTTGTAAACAATTATTATTCGGCGCTGGCATATTATAAGCCCGATGATCCTACCGTAAAGAAAGCATTGAATCCCGAAGTGCCTGTTGTTTCCGAAGAACAGGAAAATTTTCTGCACTGTTTGCTGCATTTCCGCCGTATAGAAACCATAGCTGAAGGTTTGCGCTGGTTCGACGTTAAACGTTTCGGCATAGTGATATACCGCAGGTATTTAGATGTAAACAATCAGGTTTCCGTAACCGACGAATTGACTGTTGACGACCAGCGGCGCGCGATTCAACTGCCGCAATCGGTGATAGATGCAGGATTGGAACCCAATCCGAGATAATTTTATTATGAAACAGATTAAAATAAAAAAAATATGAATAAAATAAAAATATTTTTAGCAGCATTTTTCTTAGCGGCTGTATGCTGGTCGTGCAGCGAAGAAAAATTGAGTGACCAAAGCGTATTTGTCGATCCCGATCCGGCAACGGTAACCGATTTCGACAAATGGCTTTTGTCTAATTACGTATATCCGTACAATATAAGTTTCAAATACAAAATGGAAGATATTGAAACAAATATGACTTACGATGTGGTACCTGCTACAGTAAGGAACTCAATCGCCATTGCCAAATTAATAAAGCACCTGTGGATTGAAGTATATGACCAGGTATCAGGAATTGACTTTACAAGAACTTATATTCCGAGAGTTATTCATTTGATAGGTTCGGGAGCATACAATACCAACAATACCGTTTTGCTCGGTACGGCTGAAGGCGGAATGAAAGTAACGCTTTACAGGATAAACGACTTGGATATTAACAATATTTCCCTGGATTTATTGACCGATCGTTATCTGAAAACAATGTACCATGAATTTGCGCATATACTGCATCAAACAAAGAATTATCCCGTTGAATTTAAAGCGATATCCAATAACGATTATATCGGAGGCGACTGGAGTTCCATCGATGCAACAGCAGCACAGGCTTATCAGTTAGGTTTTATAAGCCGCTATGCCCGTTCCGAGCCTAACGAGGATTTTGTTGAACTACTGGCAATATATGTAACGCGCGGGCAGGCAAACTGGGACAGCATACTTGCAGCAGCAGGCACGAACGGAGTTGCGATTATAAATCAAAAATTTGAAATTGTAAAAAACTATTTGCGCGACTCGTGGAATATTGATATTAACGAACTTCGCCGTGTTTTTGAATTGAGAGGATCTATGATTGATCAACTGGATTTGGTAAACCTTTAAAAATATGTAATTATGAAACAGATAAAATCTATAATTTGGTTATTGATAATACCGTTATTTTTAATACAGTCCTGTGTGAAGGACGAAGAAAATATCTTCAGCGATTCGGCTTCGGCACGCGGACAAAAAGCTGTTGCAGAGTACAGGGAATTGCTTGTAAGCGCGGAAAACGGCTGGTATGTCGATTATTATCCCGAACTGAACCATAAAATAGGCGGATACGCAATGTACCTCAAATTTACCGCAGATGGCATGGTTGATGCAAGTTGTGAAATAGAGACAAACGTTCCTGCCCGTCAAATAGAAAAATCGGAATTTGATGTACTCATGGAACAGGGACCAGTCCTGAGATTTGCAACTTACAACAAAGTGATGCACTACTTCAGCGAGCCTTACGCAAGCGATATTAACGGACGCGAAGGCGATTATGAATTTATAATTATGAAAGCCGAAACCGACAAAATTCTGATAAAAGGCAAAAAAGGCGGAAATAAAATGACGCTTCGCCGCAATACAGCCAGTCTTGATCCAGATACTCATCTTGCCGAAGTTATGGATTTTTCGGAAAGGCTGTCGGCGTTTGCCCTGTTTGAAATTCTTGTTGATAATGAACAGACAGGAGTTGCTATGGTTGCAAACAGAACATTCTTTCTGGACTATCCGGCAGACAAAGATGACGAAAGTATAAGTTACGCATTTACTCCTACAGGAGTACGGCTCTACGAACCGTTTGATATTAACGGAACAGGCATAGAAACTTTTACCTGGGACGAAGCTAACGAACAGTATGTAGCCGACCAGAATGTAAATGTCATCCTGAAGGCTTATTTGCCCGATGATTACCAGTTAAGATACGAAGAATTTTTAGGTAAATGGGAATTAAAGTACGAACCGGGAACTTCCTCAGGATGGCTTGCCGCAACGCTTGATACTGTTGAATTCACACAGATTAAGCGAAACTCAACGTTTATGCTGAAGTGCGACAAAATGTTTAATTTTGCAGGCATAACAGTTGTTTTCGACACGCGCAGAGGTGCAGTATCAATTTACTGTATTAATACCGATATACATTCAAGCGGCAATTTCGTACGTCAGTGTCCTTACGATACAGGGGCAGGTTATATATATACTTCGGTATATAACCCTCCAAGCTATCTCGGCGGATTAATCGGTGTTTGGAACAACGACGAAAACGGTAAACGTATTATTAATTTTGAAGACAACAATGTATGGGGTACTTACCGTGCCAATGGAATACTTATCAGATTATACAATGCCGGCAACGAGAGTATGGGTAACTACACAGGCAATATAAACGGAAGATACAGATTCAGAAATCTGATTTTAACAAAAATAGATTAAAATAACATATTATGAAAAAAATTTATATAATACAGATATTGCTGCTGTCGATATTTTTGACCGGATGCAGCGACTCGAATTACACAGATCTTGAAGATTCGCAGGTGAAAATAGAAAGTGCAGATATTGCTTTCAATGCATCAGGAGGAACAGGTGAAATTGTTGTAGCCGAAACAGACGCCTTCACGGCAGCATCCGACCAAAACTGGTGCAGCCTTAACATCAGCGGCAAGGTAATAGCATTAACGGTAGAACCTAATGTATCTATTTCGGGACGCACTGCCCGAATAACAGTTAAATCGGGAAACAAAACAAATTATGTTGTGGTAACGCAAACTTTGGCAAAATTCTATATAGAATCCGACGATGCCGGCATTTCGGGAAAAGGCTATGAAGTGCGCATTCCATGTGAAACAGACGTGTCTCTGGCTGTTGATACTGTTTACGACTCGTGGCTGACGGCTTCGATAGATGGCAATGAAATAGTATTGCAGGCAACGCCTAATCCGAGTATGGAAAATACACGCTCGACAACGATTACCTTAGCAATACGGAATCAGGGAAACACTGTGTTTACGCATAATCTTAACGTTACGCAAGGAACAAATTACTTGAATTACGAAGATTATCTCGGAACATATACAATGTATTATTCGACAACAAATACATCGTCTATTCCTACACGCTCGCTTACCGTAACACTGTCGGTAAAATCGGAAGGAGAAACATACAGGCTCGATGGCATACTGGCTGATAATTCTCCCGGAGAATTGCTTGCCAGGTTCAATGCGAATAATGGCACGGTTTCTCTTTTGGGACAGATAATGCATGTTTATCCCGATACTCAATATGACTTTTGGTGGCTTCCATATTCTGATCCGACTAATGGTAATTACATTAATAGAAGTACAACAGCCGGTATGGTTGCTGTCGATATTGACCTTTCAAACGGAGGACTTAAATTTAACATGGCTGATAACGGAGTGTGGGGAAGTCGCGTAGTTGCAGGATTTATGTTGAGAAATTATAACGGCTCTACCAGTATGGGCAATGTAAACGGAAAAGATGGACAGCCGTATTATTACTATCCGTCGTTTGATAAGCAATAAGTAAATAATGAATTAAATTTTAAATTAAAAAATTATGAATAATATCAAGAATAAATTAGTAACGCTTACATGCGGATTAGTGTTATTATGCATGTCCGGTATAGCCAAGGCAGATTGGCATGAATATATTGTTTCAGGATATGATGATTGCGGAAAATATTACAACAACACTGTTCGTTCATTTCATCCATTAACCCAGCATCAGATTGATTATGCTAACTGGTTAGTAAAGACACAAATCACTTGTGGTGGCGGCAGTTCTGATAATGAGTTAGAATATTGTTGTGATGTTACTCCCGATAAGGCTTGTCCATATTTGGCTTATTATATGTGTGGTACAAATGGATTTTATTATCTTTATGAAACTTGTAGTGATAGTAATATGTTCGACAATCCTTGCGACTGTTATGGAGATTTATATGATGATTATGGAGGTTCGGATGAGGAATATGAAGGTTCAGATAATGACTATGGAAATTCATATGATAATTATGGAGGTTCGGATGAAGAATATGAAGGTCCATGATTAAAAAGAATAATATCTGATTCTGTTATGACTGCAAAACAAAGACAGGCTGCAAATAGCAGCTTGTCTTTGTTTTATGTTCGGTTTAGTTCGTTTTTTTGAGCTAATTCGTAAGCAGCAACCGGCTTATAAATCTTAATTGTCCGTTTAGGATTGCCGCACTTGCCCGTGTGCAGTCATCGCATTAATGCGAAGGAAAGTTGTTGCTTCAATAAATATGATATGAAACAGATTATTATATGCTTAAAATTCATCAATTTATTGAATCATCATTGCGAGCGAAGCGAAGCAATCCATAAAGAATTTTTTATCTGTAATTTTCCGGATTGCTTCGAGCTGCGCCCTCACAATGACGAAAAACGGTTTTTTCATTAACTTGATGACATTTGCCTTTCGCCGATAAGAAAAAGATCTAAAACACTCCGGTGTAGCCTTTCGCCGATAAGATCAAGATCTAAAACACTCCGGTGTAGCCTTTCGCCGATAAGATCAAGATCTAAAATACTCCGGCATAGCCTTACACCGATAAGATCAAGATCTAAAATACTCCGGCATAGCCTTACACCGATAAGATCAAGATCTAAAATACTCCGGCATAGCCTTACACCGATAAGATCAAGATGTAAAACACTCCGGCATAGCCTTACACCGATAAGATCAAGATCTAAAATACTCCGGCATAGCCTTACACCGATAAGATCAAGATCTAAAATACTCCGGCATAGCCTTACACCAATAAGATCAAGATCTAAAATACTCCGGCATAGCCTTACACCGATAAGATCAAGATCTAAAACACTCCGGCGAAGCCTTACGCCGATATGATCAAGATCTAAAATACTCAGGCGTATCCTTACGCCGATAAGATCAAGATCTAAAACACTCCGGTGTAGCCTTTCGCCGATAAGATCAAGATCTAAAATACTCCTGCGTAGCCTTTCGCCGACATGATCAAGATCTAAAACACTCCGGCGTAGCCATTGTTTTATTACCGATTTCATGTAAATATTTTTATAATTAACTCATGTTATGCAGGACAGTTAAAGCCGCATTGCCTGAAAGGCAGGACAAACGGAGCGTACGAAAGTTCTGCCTTTCAGGCAGTATGATATTGCAGTTTCCTTGCCGATGGTCATCGACCACCGGTTATGAAAATTACGTCCTTTCAGGACTGTGCGGCTCCGACCGGTTGTGCGTAACATCAGTTATTAAATATAACTTTAATAAATAATTAGGCATTGAAAGAAGATTTCAGCGCGTTACACAATTCAAACCATACAAAAAACGGCTGACTTTCGGTCAACCGTTTTTATACTGCTGAAATGAATTTTATTTAAAATTCAAATCCTGCCGCCTGCATTATTTTACGGGGAATTTCGGTATTGTCAAACTTGCCCGTGAATAATTCGGCTCCTGCGCCTGTTGCATACAGCGGTACAACAATTCCCGTATGTCCTTTTGTGCTGAAGCCAACGCCTGCCGCAGTGTTTATCGAATCGCAAATCGCTCTGCCGTTTTCCTTGTCTAAAACGCCTACTGAACCTGTCTGTCCGTCAAGGCTTGCAAAGCCCTGCTTTCCGCCTCCCGTTCGCGCCAGCGTTATGCCTCCTGTTTCGTGGTCAGCCGTAACGATTATAAGAGTTTCGTCAGGATATTTATTGTAAAAATCAACGGCAACCTGCACTGCTTCCGACAAATCAATAACTTCTCTGACTGTTCCTGCCGCATCGTTATCGTGTGCGCACCAGTCGATGATTCCGCCTTCTGCCATAATAAAAAATCCTTTGTCTTCTCTTGCCTTAAGGAATTTTATTTCGGCTTCTACAATGTCCGAAAGCTTTGCTTCGCCCTGTTTTCTGTTGATTGAATACGACAGGTTTTGTATATCATCATTTTCATTGAAAAAAGCGACGACCTTACTTACATTTGCCGAAATTTCGTTTATTTCTTTTACTCCGCGAGTAACCGCATATCCATTGTTTCCGGTTATTTCTTCCAGCGATTGCAGATCTTTGGTTTTACCTTTGTCCTGCATAAAACTTCCGCCTCCGAAAAAATCAAATCCGCTTTGCCAAAGCTGAAGACCTATTTCGTAATAAGCAGTACGGCTAATATTGTTTGCATAAAAAGCAGCCGGTGTCGCATGGTTTACAGCAACGTTTGAACTTATTCCTATTTTAAATCCCTTTTCCTTGAGCCTGTACGAAACGCTTTTGAGTTTTGTAATCGAATCGGGAGCCATGCCAAGCATGTGGTTTTTGGTTTTGTATCCTGTGGAAAATGCCGTTCCGGATGCGGATGAGCATGTAGTAAAGCTGCTTGCCGAATACGTTGTTACAAACCCGGTGTATGGAAATTTTGAAAACGACAGATATTCGCTTCCTATGTTTCCCGACCTGTCAGCCAGATATGCTTCGGTAAGCGTAACATGAGCAATTCCCATGCCATCGCCTACGAAAAGAAATATGTATTTGGCTTTTTTACTGTTTTGTGCAAAACATGCACTGCAAACCATTACGATGCATAAAATTGTGGATAGTATCTTTTTCATTTTTTATAAATTAAAACGAAAAGAGGTGCATAACGCGCACCCCTTTTTGTTGTGTTCAACATTTTTTATTCCGCCTTAAGTGCATTGTACATAATTTTTAATGCCTGACAGCGTCTCAGTTCTTCTTTTACATCCGACACTATGCCCATTCTTGTTTCACTGTCTATTTTAAGAGCGGTTGTCATGTACGGACGGTCTTTTTCATCCAGACCTTCGCGGAATGATGCTATAAAGTTACGAATATCGTCAACAGTTTTGAACGAGTCGTTCAACTGAATACGCGTATCGGTGCCGTATCTTGCCTGCTCGGATGCAATAGGAGGTCCTATGTTAATGTAAACGGTAAGGTCTTTGCGTTCCAGCTTGGCAACTTCCGAAGCCTTTGGAACATCGGTTCTTACTTTTACTTCGCTTTCGCGCATTGTTGTTGTTACCATAAAAAAGAACAGTAAGATAAACACAATGTCGCCCATGGATGCAGTATTAAATCCTGCAAGTTTTTTTGCTTTTTTCCCTGTGAATTTTGCCATTGTATTATCTCCTATCTGTTTTTACGGGTATCTTTCGGCGGTGATTCCGATATTCTTTGTCTGTAAATTTTAGTAATTACGTCTCGCTGATTTTCATTCAAGTCGTCAAATTTTCTTCCGTATCTCGCTGTAGATTCTTCGTTACGCAATTCGTTGTATGCAGCAGTAAGTTCGTTTTGTACGCGCAAATATGCTTCGTAACTTGTGCTGCGAACATTTTGTAATGAAATAACTGCCTCCGATACGGGAACAAGTCCTATGCCCGGTATATTTTCTTCTTTTTTGCTTGATTTTGCAGGATCGTTTGCCGGATTTTGAATAAATTCCTTAGTCGTAAGTTTCAAATCCCTGATATCTATTTGCTTTTTATTGACAGAAAGTCTGTCCTGTCCATCAACAAGTACCTGTAATACATTATGCGGTTTAATCTGGATTTCTACCTTGTTTTCCTCTTCAGGTATCGGCGGCAACAGACGATTTATCCCCATGCTTTGATCCATGCTGGACGTCATCAAAAAGAAGCAAATCAAAAGAAACGATATATCGGCAGTACTTGTACTGTTTAATTCGGGCGTTTCTTTCTTATTTCTTGTCATGATTATATAATTTTACAAAATTTATTTTTTAACATATCCTTTAAGCATCGACCACAGGATTACAGCAACTGCCAGTATCAATGCAATTTCAGCTCCGATTATGTTCATATTTGCAGTTAGAAAATCAGCCTTGTATTCATCCTGCTGTTTCGGCAATAAAGTATTCCATATTGCTTCGCCATCGGGTTTGCCCTGTGATAATAAATAAACTATACCAGAGGCAATAATAATTCCAACAATAACAAACAGCGTCCGCTTTAACGATTTCGGATTTTTTATTATTGAAGGAAGAGGCAAAAACAATACCAAAACCACCGTAATTCCAAGCAGGCAATATGCCCAAAACAGCAATGGATTTACTAATCCTGCATTTACGTACACGCCATCCTGTACTTTTTCTATTGCACTGAGATTGGCAAGTATGAATATTCCTACAATAATGGAAACAACAAACAGGATTATTGTTATGATATTTAATGTTTTTCTCGACATGATTTATCTGTTTTTATTCTTTATAACCAAATCAACAAGACTGATTGAAGCATCTTCCATTTTATTAACTATGGAATCTACTTTTGAAATGATGTAATTGTAGAAAAGCTGCAGTATGATAGCAACAATAAGTCCGGCAACAGTAGTAATAAGGGCGACTTTCATACCGGCAGCAACAATTGTTGGAGAAATTTGTCCTGCATTTTCAATAGCGTTGAATGCCTGTACCATACCGATAACCGTTCCCAAGAATCCCAATGAAGGAGCAACGGCGATAAACAGCGCTATCCACGAAAGATTGCTTTCTATTTTACCCATTTGTACTCCACCGTAACTGACAACGGCTTTTTCTACCATCTCAACACCTTCGCCTGCGCGATCAAGTCCCTGATAAAAAATGCTTGCAACAGGTCCGCGCGTATTGCGGCACAACTCTTTTGCTTCTTCAACGCCGCCGTGTGCCAGCGCTGTTTCAACATCATCAACAAGTTTTTTTGTGTTAACATCTGCAAGGTTCAGATAAATAATTCTTTCGATTACAAATGCTAAACCCAAAATAAGACACAGAATAATCGGGGTCATAAACAGCGGACCTCCGTCAATAAAGTTTTTCTTAAGTGTCTGATGCAAAGGAACTGTAGTTTCTACTGCTTCTTGTGCGATTGCTAAATTTGCAGCAACGCTCGTTCCGATTGCTGCTAAAAACATAAATAGTTTTTTCATGGCTCTTTAAATTTAATTTTTTTTTTAATTTGTTTGTTTTTTATTTTATTAAGTTCAATATTTTTTAATTTAACTTTTTTCTATCCCTGTTATATTTAATTTGAAGCCGCCAAATTACAAAAAAAATTTATTACAACAACAAAATATTAAGAAATTTCTCCGCACAATGATTTTTGCAAATTCTCCTTAATATCTGTAATTGTCTTATTATTAGCTAATAAGAACGATAATTTTATTACTGCCGCTTCAAACGTCATGTCTTTACCACAAACGACCCCTGTGTTTTTAAATAAAGTTCCCGTTTCATAACGTTCCATTTCCACGCTTCCCGCCTGACACTGGCTAATGTTTAGCGCTATCAAACCTTTGTCGATTGCCGTCCTGAATTTCGATAAAAATTTTTCGGATGTAGGCGTATTTCCTGTTCCGAACGTTTCAATTATAATGCCTTTTAATCCTTTTATGTTCAATATATTATCAATAAAATCACAATTTATTCCCGGAAAAATTTTTAATCCTATAACCGAAGCGTCCATTTCAGTGTGAATTTTTAACACTTTTCCTGATTTTGGCTTTGCTATTGCAGGCAAATTATACTTGATTTCTACGCCTGCTTCTGCAAGCGCCGGATAGTTATACGACCTGAACGCATTAAACTTTTCGGCGCTGTGCTTTGTTGTCCGGTTTCCGCGAAACAGCTTATAGTCAAAAAATATGCATACTTCAGGAACAGCAGGCTTTCCGTTTTGTCGCGACGCTGCAATTTCTATTGCCGACAGCATATTTTCTTTTCCATCTGTGCGTATTGAATCAACAGGCAACTGAGAACCTGTGAAAATTACGGGCTTGCTTAAATTTTCCAGCATGAAGCTCAATGCAGATGCCGAATACGACATTGTATCCGTTCCGTGAAGAATTACAAATCCATCATACAAATCATAATTGTCTTTTATTATTTTTGCTATGTTCGCCCAAAATTCCGGATTAACGTCCGAAGAGTCTATGGGATTTCTAAACGAATGTGTATCTAATTTATATTTGAATTTTTTCAGTTCGGGAACTTCTTTTTCTATTTCGCTGAAATCGAACGGAACAAGCGCTCCTGTTTTCGAGTTTTGCTTCATTCCTATTGTTCCGCCTGTATATATTACAAGTACTGATGTATCCATATATATATTTGTTATGACAATTTTATCTTTACGGTGCGAAGGTATAAATAAAATGTGATTGAAAAAAATAATTTTCAATGACAGAATACGTATAATCGCAGTTTGTAAATAATTGCCCGTTTAAAGCGGATACGGATAACAGCGGCATTAACGGACAAACAGCTGCCGGAATGTTACGGTTTCATCCGCTCATGTAATTGAGAAGCATTTTTTTGCGTTTACTGTCGTTTGCTCCGAAACGGTTTTCACGCTGATGTTTTTTATTTCTGCTATTTTTTTTGCAACAAAAATAAGATTTGCGCTTTCATTGCGTTTTCCTCTGAACGGCGCAGGCGTTAAATAGGGAGAATCCGTTTCGAGTACAATTTCGTCAAGCGACATTTTTTCTACAGTCGAAGTCATTCCTGAATTTTTAAATGTTATTATTCCGCCCAGCCCGAACAGGAAACTCCCGTATGATTTTATTTTGCAGTAATCGTCACCAGTTCCTGAAAATGCATGAAAAACTCCCCGTGCCGCCAAGTCACTGCGCCTGTCGAGAATCGAAAATATTTCGTCGAAAGAATTTCGCGCATGTATAATTACAGGTAAATTATATTCGGCGGCAATCTCAAGCTGACGTTCAAAAGCTATTCTTTGCCAAACGATATTTTCCACTGTCCAGTAGCAGTCTATTCCGATTTCGCCAACAGCCACAAAAGAAAAATTTTTAATCGTTTTTTCAATAAAGTCAAGCTCCTGTCTGTATGTTTTTTCCTGTACGGATGTCGGATGCAAACCAATAGCCAGAAATACTTTTTGCGGATAATGCAAGCGCCTTGACATCATTTTTTCAAACGCTGATTTTTCTATTGCAGGAAAAATAAAAGTATCAACGCCTGCAAGCCCGGCTCTTGCAATGGTTTCATCAAAATCACTGTCAAATTCTTCCAAATATAAATGCGTATGAGTATCTATCATTCTGTATTTTCGTTTTTTACAGTTTTTTAAGCGAATATGATTTGCCCGGAAGGCTTTTTACATATCCTCCAAATTCAAGCGTGAGAAGCATTGCCGACAGTTGCGACATTGGAATTTCTGTCATGTGCGAAATATTGTCTATCGTATCGGTATCGGCTTCTTTCAAATAATTTATTACCAGCATTTCCTTTTCGTTAAGAGTATCAAACAGCGGCAACTGTTTAGCTTTTTCATTTTTTGATATCCATCCTAAAACATATTCAATATCCGTGACATCTTCAATGAGAGCCGCTTTATTCGTTTTTACAAGCCGGTTGCAGCCTGCGGAATATTCATCGCCGACACGACCCGGAAAAGTTAATACATCGCGGTTATACGACACGGCGATATCGGCGGTAACAAGAGCGCCGCCTTTCTTGCCCGATTCTACAACTATTGTTGCATCGGCAAGTCCTGCTATTATTCTGTTTCGCTGCAGGAAATTTTTCCGGTCGAATATCGACTGTGAAGTAAAGTCGGTAATCAGTGCGCCCTGCTGCAATATCTGATTTGCAACATTCCGATGCGAAAAGGGATAAATAATATTTAATCCGCTTCCCATTACGGCTATCGTTTTCAATCCGTTTTTCAGAGCCGCCTTGTGAGCGCATACATCTATTCCGTAGGCAAGTCCGCTTACAATAACAGGCTTGTGCCTTACCGCCAAATCGGCAATAATTTTTTCACAAAGTTCCGTTCCGTAATCGGTAGCATTACGCGTACCTACCACGCTCAAAACTTTTGCATGATTAAAATCAACATCGCCTTTTGAAAAAAATACGACAGGACTGTCGTCGCAGGCTTGCAGTCGGCGCGGATAATCTTTTTCGGTATAAATAAAGGTTTTTATGTTGTTTTTTTCTATGAAATTTATTTCTTTTTCCGCCGTTTTCACAGCCTCGTCGCGATTCGACAAAACAGAATCGGCAAGCGTGTTTCCAATTCCCGTAATTTTGCCTATTGCAGATTTGCTGTCTGAAAAAACAGCTTCAACACCGCCGCAGTAGGCAATAAGCTTCTTTGCCGTAATGCTGCCAACATTCGGAATAAGCTCAATAGCAATATAATATTTTAACAGTTCGGTAAGCATTGATTATTTCAAAATATTTGGTAAAAATAATAAAAATTCATGAAACATTATATTCCTGCGGAATACTTTACAATAAAAAATAAAAGCAATGGATTTTTTTAATGTTCTATAAGGTTTTGTATGGGTATTAACAGAATGCCTGCTATACCGCAATGACAACCGTATGCACATTTTAGACTTGACAGGTTAGAAAAAGAAACGTCATTGCGAGGCGGAACGCCGAAGCAATCCGGTATAAATCTGCGTTATGGATTGCTTCGCTTCGCTCGCAATGACGTTTCGCTGGGCTTTCGAGACACATTCAATGTCGGCAAAAAAAGAAACAAAACCTAACAGGTTTTAAAAACCTGTTAGGTTTACTTTATGTGTACTTTTGCAAAGTACAGATAGATTCTTTAAAAGTACATGTGTACTTTTGCAAAGTACAGATGGATTCTTTAAAAGTACATGTGTATTTTTACAAAGTACAGATGGATTTTAAAATTTAATACAAGAATATGGTGGTATCGCGTAATGATTAAAAATAATTTGTATTTTTGCAGGCATAAACAATACAAATCAAAAGTAATGAAACGGAAACAATTAATTTTTGCACTGATCTTTACAGGCATCGCGGCGATTGCCTGCAGCCGAAACGATGAAAACAAAAACGTGATAACAGGCGCCGAACAAATCGAAAAGTACCTGCCCCTGCTGAGAGGCAAAAAAGCAGGAATGATGGGAAATCAAACATCCGTTGTCGGCGAAAGACACCTGGTGGACGTCCTGCTCGAAAACGGCGCGGATTTGAAATTCGCCTTTGCACCCGAACACGGATTTCGCGGTAATATTGAGCGCGGCGAAAAAGTATCTAATGACGTTGATGCTAAAACAGGCTTGCCGGTTCACTCGCTTTACGGAAAAAACGAAAAAGCCGATTCAATAGTAGCATCGGTTGATGTTATGATTTTTGACTTGCAGGATGTGGGAGCGAGATTTTACACCTATGTTACGTCATTGCACAGAGTTATGCAACTTTGTGCGAATGCTGGAACAGAATTAATCGTTCTCGACCGTCCAAATCCGAATGGCGATCAGGTTGACGGACCCGTTCGCAAAAGCGATGAGTTCAAATCGGGCGTCAGTTATCACAAAATTGCAATGATTCACGGATTGACCATTGGCGAACTTGCGCAAATGATTAACGGCGAAAAATGGCTGGACGACGGCGCACAGTGCAAACTTACCGTAATCCCGGTGAAAAATTACACGCATAAAACTTTGTACCGGCTTCCTGTCATACCATCTCCAAGCTTGCCGAATTATCTTTCGGTGCGCTTATACACCTCGCTTTGCCTGTTTGAAGGAACCGACATAAATGTGGGCAGAGGAACTGATTTTCCATTTCAGATGGCTGGTTATCCAAATCCGTTATTTGGCGAATTTTCATTCACGCCCGAAGCGCGTCCAGGAATGAGCGCTCATGTTGAAAATAAGGGACAGCAGTGTTATGGCGTTGATTTAAGAAATGAAAATCCCGAAACATCAAAATTTACATTAAAATATATTATTGATTTTTATAAAATATCGCAGCAAATTGAAGGCTTCAATTTCTTTGCGCGTCCCGACTTTTTTAATAAACTCGCTGGAAATGCCAACCTGCAGGAACAGATAAAAAATGGGTGGAGTGAAGAAGAAATACGCGCTTCGTGGACGGATGAACTTGCGGAGTACAGGGTCATGCGAAAAAAATATCTGCTCTACGAGGATTTTGAATGAAATACAAATATTTTTTTTAATTTTGCGCTGTAACAATATAGTAAAATAGATTTTTATGAATTTGAAATTAAGACTTACAATTACACAGTTCCTCGAGTTTTTTATTTGGGGTTCATGGCTGATATCGTTCGGCAATTTTATGACCGGTTTGCATCTGGGCGAAAACATAGGAACGCTTTTTGCCACCGCCGGTATTGCTTCATTTATAATGCCGACTATTGTCGGAATAATTGCCGACCGCTGGGTTAATTCGGAAAGACTGCTTGGCATCCTGCATTTGCTCGGCGCTGTTTGTCTTTTCATGGCGTCAACAGTTGTATCTTCACCCGAAACCGCAGTTGCCGACTGGAATAAACTTTACCTGTACATGTTTTGCAACGCGCTGGTATTCATGCCCAC
This sequence comes from Prevotellaceae bacterium, assembly GCA_031265155.1. GTDB lineage: Bacteria > Bacteroidota > Bacteroidia > Bacteroidales > UBA932 > JAIRKV01. Next base: position 35,418 of record JAISDB010000152.1, read on the forward strand.
AATCGGATTGAGCTATTCGGTTTGTTACAGTGTAATGGCTAAAAATAAAATGGATGCCATCAAAGATTTTCCTCCGATTCGCGTTTGGGGAACGGTAGGTTTTATTATTGCCATGTGGATAGTGAATCTTGCAGGATGGGGAACAAGTTCAAATCAATTATTGCTTGCAAGCTGCTCTGCACTTGTTCTTGGTCTGTATTCGTTTACGTTACCGCCATCGCCTCCAACAAAAGCGCAGAAAGGCAGTTCTCTTATTTCTACCTTGGGACTGGATGCGCTGGTTTTATTGAAAGAAAAAAAGATGGCTGTTTTCTTTTTATTTGCCGTTTTGCTGGGCGTCTGTCTGCAGATTACAAACTCGTACGGAAGCTCGTTTTTGAACAGTTTTTCCATTGATTATCCCGAGTCGTTTGCAGTAAAATACAATAATATCTTTTTGTCGATTTCGCAAATATCCGAAGCGCTGTTTATTTTGGCAATACCGTTTTTCATGCGTAAGTTCGGAATAAAAATAGTGATGCTAATGAGTTTCGGAGCGTGGATTTTGCGCTTTGGATTGTTTGGAACAGGCGATCCGGGAAGCGGAATGATTTGGCTGACGCTGTCAATGATCATATACGGTATGGCATTCGACTTCTTTAATATTTCAGGCTCCCTGTTTATTGAACAGGAAGCGCCGGCAAAATTCAGATCCAGCGCGCAGGGCATGTTGATGATGGTAACAAACGGACTGGGCGCTATTATAGGTAATTACGGAGCGCAGGCAATTATCAATCATTTTAAGCATAACGGGCAAACAGATTGGGCATCCTGCTGGTTTATATTTGCTGCCTATGCGCTTGTAATAGGAATTTTATTTGCCGTATTCTTTAAATACAGGCAGGAACCGAAAAAACAATAGTTGTTAAATCATACGGAATAGCGACCGCAAACCTGTTTTAATATTCAGGTTTGCGGTTTTTATTTTGATTAAGATTTTAACAGTTTTATTTGCCTGATTATAAAAGCCTTTATTAAAATATTTGATTTTTTTTGTGTTTTTGATGTAACAAATATCAATTTTATACGTTATTTATTAAAACGCTATGTTTGAAATGTATTATTTGAAAATTTATAAAAAACATGAAAAAACTTATTATTATTTTGACGCTGTTGGTAAGCAATAGCCTGTTGATGGCGCAAACAGACGATTTATCGGTCGAGGCGTTTTCCGCCCGGATGAAAACGATTGAAAAATCTACAGGCGAACAGTTCGGGAATAAGGACTATGCGGCGCTCGAAAAAACATTGATGGAATCTGTGGAGCTTTTTTCGCAGCTGTCAAAAGAAAATCAGAAACGCTTTAAACAGGTGCAGTCCGATTTTAATTATTACAACCTTGCCTGTCTCTATTCTTTGCAGAACAGAAAAAAAGAAGCTGTAGCCGCTTTCGAGAAATGCGTTACGGAGTGGGGTTTTACCAACTATACGCACGCAAAAGCGGATACGGATCTGGATAATATCCGCAACGATAAACGCTTTATTGCGTTGATGCAAACCATACGGGAAAAAGGCGACTATTTATATATTCTCAGACAGGCAGGAAAATATGAAGCAGCTGACGCCGCAGGATTGCCGCGCTTTACATACGAAGATGCCAACAGCGGCGTTTTAAAGAATGTAAAGGAATATTTTAATCTTGACTCGGTGGCGGGACAGGGCGATGAAATTTCAAAGATAATGAATTTAATGACCTGGGTTCACAATGCCATACGGCACGACGGAAACAATTACGCCCTGTGCGAGTTTGACGCTATTGATTTTTACAATTACCACAAGGCAACCGGCAAAGGCGTCAATTGTCGAGGTCTGGCGATTATGCTCAATGAATGTTACCTTGCTATGGGTTTCAAATCGCGTTACATAACTTGCTTGCCCAAAGATAAGAATGACCCGGACTGTCACGTTATAAATTGCGTTTATTCCGAAACACTGCAAAAATGGCTGTGGATGGATCCATCGTTTAATGCATACGTGAAAGATGAAAACGGCAATTTTTTGAGCATAGCGGAAGTGCGTGAACGGTTGATAAACGACAAGCCGCTTTTCCTCAATCATGATGCCAACTGGAACAACGAAAGACAGGAGACAAAAGAAAATTATCTTGATTCGTACATGGCAAAAAATCTTTACCGGCTGCAATGTCCAGCTGCCAGCAGTTTCAACCCAGAAAGCCGGTATCGCGGCAGCAATCAAACGTACATCTCATTATATCCTGTGGATTATGAAGATTCAACGACAAATCCAAGTGAAGTCATTGTACACGACCCCGAATATTTTTGGCAAAAACCATAACTGAATTGAATCTTGTACTTGATTATTAATTCATTAATGTTATTTAACAAAAATATTTATACCTTGCAATGCAAAGTATCAAGATAATGTATTACTTTTGCCGAAAATATAAAAAAGATATATTAAAATTGTTAAAAACAGGTTTATTCAATCAAATATTATTTATGAAATTAAAATTATACCGGAATGCCAACAATAATAAAGCTTAAAAATATAAATAAAACATATTATAGCGGAGCGCCGTTGCACGTTCTCAAGGGAATTGACCTGGAAATTGACAGAGGAGAACTGGTTTCCATAATGGGAGCTTCGGGTTCGGGAAAATCAACATTATTGAATATTCTTGGTATTCTTGATAATTATGATACAGGCGAATATCATTTGAATGATGTACTGATAAAAAATTTAAGCGAAACCAGAGCCGCTTATTTTCGTAACAAGCTCATAGGATTTATCTTTCAGTCGTTCAATTTGATTTCGTTCAAAAATGCAATGGAAAATGTTGCGCTTCCGCTGTATTATCAAAAAACCGGACGAAAAACGCGCAACAAAATGGCTTTGGAATATTTGGACAGGTTAGGCTTGAAAGAATGGGCGTATCACATGCCCAACGAACTTTCGGGCGGACAAAAGCAGCGCGTGGCAATTGCCCGGGCGTTGATTTCAAAACCGCAAATCATTCTTGCCGATGAGCCTACCGGAGCGTTAGACAGCAAAACATCTGCCGAAGTGCTTGATGTTCTTAAAAAGGTAAATGCAACAGGCATGACCATGATCATTGTAACGCACGAATCGGGAATAGCAAATCAAACCAACAAAATTATACGTTTGAAGGACGGAGTTATCGAAAAGATAGAAGATAATTCGGAACACAGTTTTTCTCATTTCGACATTCAAAACATCAAATAAATGCATATTTATGGTTAGCCTTTTATACGAAATATGGAATACCATTCGTCAAAATAAGATGAGAACCTTTCTCACCGGATTTGCCGTTGCGTGGGGAATTTTCATGCTTATTGTTCTGCTCGGTTCGGGCAACGGGCTTAAGCACGGCTTTGCTGCAAACTGGGGCGACAGGATGGTAAATGTTGTGCAGATTTGGGGCGGGCGAACGAACATTCCTTATGCCGGATTTCAGTCGGGACGATGGATAGGACTTGATGACAACGACCTTCGGTTTACTTCACAGGAGTTTCCCGATGAAATAAACGCCACAATGGGAAATATTAATCTGGGTTCGAAGAATATAAGTTACGGAACGGAATATCTCTCATCGGGTTTGCGAGGCGTAGAACCCGATATTATGCCGGTTGAAGGCTTTAAAATAGCGCAGGGCAACGGTCGTTTCATAAACGGTTTGGATATTCGCGAAAAGCGAAAAGTCATAGTAATATCACAGCGTGCGAGAGAAATTCTTTTTAAAGGTAAGGATGAAGAGGCAATAGGCAAAAACGTAAATGTGGCGGGTACGATGTACACGGTTGTCGGTATTTATTACATGGAAGACCGACAGGATATTACCAATTCGTTTATTCCTTTATCTACGGCAAAAATGGTTTACGGAAGAGGAATCAATCTTTCAAATCTTGCGTTTACCTTATCCGACAAGATTACCGACGAGAAAACGAACACCGATTTTATGAACCGATACAAAAAACGCTTTGCGGAGGAGCATCAAATTTCGCCCGAAGACGACAATGCAATATGGTACTGGAATCGTTTCGGCAATTATGTACAGATTACAAGCGTGTCGGGTTTTATAGATATTGCCGTTTGGATAATCGGGATTTTCACACTGCTTTCCGGAATTGTCGGCGTAAGCAACATTATGCTTATAACCGTTCGGGAGCGCACGCGGGAGTTTGGAATCCGCAAATCGATGGGAGCATCGCCAATGAGCATTTTGAAGCTTGTGGTGCTGGAATCAATAATTATTACAACGATTTTCGGATATATCGGACTTGTGTGCGGCGTTGGAATAACCGAGTTTGCGGCGCAGTTTTTCGAGCCGACATCGGGACGCGATTCGTTTAACGCCTTTTTAAATCCCACCGTTGATATTGGCGTTGCAGTACAGGCAACGGCGCTGCTGATAATGGCAGGAACGCTTGCAGGACTGTTCCCTGCGCTGAAGGCAGTAAAAATAAAAACAATTGAAGCAATAAACGATAAATAATTATGTTTGATTTAGACCGCTGGAACGAAATATTTATAACCATAAGCCGCAACAAAATACGCAGCATACTCACCGCTTTCGGCGTGTTTTGGGGAATATTCATGCTTGTGGCTTTGCTTGGCGGAGGCAATGGCTTAGGCTCGCTGATAACAGGACAAATGAGCGACATTGCAAGCAACTCGTGCGTAATGTGGAGTAGTCGTACAAGCGAAGCGTACAAGGGCTTTCGCAAAGGGCGATGGTGGCAGATAAACAATCGCGATATTGAAATAATAAAAGCAAAGGTAAAAGGGCTTGATGAAATTTCACCTCTGATTACTCCCTGGACGCCGACAAGCGATAATGCTGTACGCGGCGACAGGAAAGGAACATTTTCGGTGCAGGGAACTTATGCAAACTTCAATAAGATAGACAAGCATACTATGCAATACGGGCGTTACCTGAACGACCTGGATGTTATGGACGAGCGCAAGGTTTGCATAATAGGTCAGCGCGTTTACGAAGCCCTGTTTAATCGCGGCGAAGATCCGATTGGCAAGGATATCCGAGTGGATGGAGTTTATTATAAGGTAATAGGCGTCGGAAGAGGCAGCGACAATTTAAATTTCAGCGGCGATAAGGATGAAATGATTACTGTTCCCTTTACGATAATGCAAAAACTGTATAATTACGGCGATAATGTAGATAATGTTTTTGCGCTTGCAAAACCCGGGGTGGCTGTAAGCGAAATGCAGGAAGAAATGGAAGCAATCCTCAAAAACAATCACAGCATTGCTCCTCACGACAGGCAGGCTATAAATTCGTTCAATATCGAAAACATGTTAAAACAGGTTACCGGTTTAATATTGGGAGTAAATGTTCTTGCATTTATTGTCGGCATGGGAACCCTGCTTGCGGGAATTATCGGCGTAAGCAACATAATGATGGTAACAGTTCGCGAACGCACGCAGGAAATAGGAATACGCCGTGCGCTCGGCGCAAAGCCATCAACAATTATGACTCAGATAATGAGCGAAAGCTTTACGCTTACGGCAATAGCGGGATTTTTGGGAATTTCGTTTGCAGTGTTGATACTGCAACTGGTTGACGTCGGTTTGGCTGCCGGCAGTGAGGGAACGGCAGTTTTTCAAATCAGCTTTTTCACAGCCGTTGTTGCAGGGCTTATAATAATAATCTTAGGCACGCTTGCAGGCTTGGGACCTGCTTTTCGGGCAATGAAAATAAAACCGATAGAAGCGCTGTCGGAAGAATAATTTGTAGATGAAAAGTAAAAATAATCATAAAATATAAAAATATTAATATTACAGAAATGAAAAAAATACTAAAATTTATCTTTATCGGAATCCTTGTTTTTCTTGTAGGATGGACATTCTATTTTCTTTATTCAAAATCGAAACCTAAAGAAACCGTTTACGAAATTGTTGCACCTGAAAGGCAGTCAATCAGGAAAAGCACTGTTATTACGGGCAAAATCTCGCCGCGAGATGAAATTTTAATCAAACCGCAAATATCGGGCATCGTGTCGGACGTCTATAAGGAAGCCGGACAAAAAGTATTGGCAGGCGAAGTAATAGCAAAGGTAAAAGTTATACCGGATGTAGGTTCGCTTAATACCGCCGAATCGCGATTGCGTACAGCCGAAATAGACCTTACACAGGCAAATCAGGAATTTGAACGGCAGAAAAAGCTGTTTGAAAAGGGAATAGTAACCAGGGAAGAATACGAAAAAGCGGAAACAGCCTACAAAACAGCAAAGGAAAATCATGAAACATCCGAAGACGCCCTGCAAATCATAAAGGAAGGAATTTCGGCGCGTACGGCGCAATACAGCAGCACGCTCATACGTTCAACCATAAGCGGACTGGTGCTGGATGTTCCCGTAAAAGTCGGAAATTCGGTAATACAGTCCAACACTTTCAACGATGGCACTACAATTGCCGCTGTTGCAAACATGAACGATATGATTTTTATCGGCAACGTTGACGAAACGGAAGTCGGACGCATAAGGGAAGGAATGTCAATGATGCTTACGGTCGGCGCGTTGCAGGATGTGAAACTGGATGCGATTCTCGAATATATTTCTCCTAAAGGAGTAGAATCGACAGGCGGAGCAAATCAGTTTGAAATAAAAGCTGCAGCCAGGATGAAAGAGGATGTTTTTATTCGTGCAGGATACAGCGCAAATGCCGAAATAATTTTGGCATCGGCAGACAGCGTGCTTGCAATTCCCGAAACTGCGATTGAATTTAAGCAGGACTCGGCATTTGTTTACATTGTGAAAGCCGAAAAGCCAAAACAGGATTTTGAGAAGCGTTTTGTTGAAGTCGGCTTGTCGGATGGCGTGAATATTGAAGTTAAAAGCGGATTGACGGCAGACGATAAAATTCGCGGAAGCGCTGTTGCAAATAAAAAGTAAAATGCCTTCGGTATGAATTGTATATGCCTTTTAATTAAAACGTCGAAACCTTTCAGGCAAAACGTCGAAACCTTTTGGATAAAACGTCGAAACCTTTTGGGTAGGTCGCACGGAAATTTAATAGAGTTTATATTTAATAAAGCATTATATGCGTCAACTCCAATAGATTATTCTGCCGTCATTGAGAGGAGTGTAACGACGAAGCAATCTGTACAAGAACATGACTATTGGATTGCTTCACCGCAAGCGGTTCGCAATGACGTTTCAATAAATTGATGAATTTAAAGCATGTAATAATCTGTTCTATATAATATTTAATATAAATCGAATATAATTTGAAGATTAACATACAGGTAACAATAAAAAAATGAATATGAAAATAAAAGTATTAATCATACTGTTCGCCTTTGCGTGTTCAACTGCAAGCGCCCAGAAACAGTGGACTTTGCAGGAATGCATAAGACATGCGAAAGAAAACAGCATTACGGTGAAAATGCAACACATTTCACAGCAAAATCAGGAAATAAGATTGAATACCGCAAAAAACCGGCGATTGCCGGATCTTTCGGCAAGCACAGACCAGAGATTTTCGTTCGGACGCAGCGCATCGCTTATTGATAATTCTTACCAGAATCAAAACTCAAGCTCAACATATTTTTCGCTTTCGACCTCCGTTCCGCTGTTTACGGGATTTCAGATTCCCAATAATATTGCAGCAGCCCGACTCGATTTGCAGGCGGCAATAGCCGATTTTGAAACGGCAAAAGAAGATATTGAACTTGCTGTAATTTCGGCATATTTACAAATTCTGTACAATAAGGAACTGCTCGAAATAGCCAGAAATCAGAAAACACTGAGCGCTCAGCAGCTGGAAAGAATTGAAGAAATGTATAAACTGGGAAAGGAATCGGAAGCGCAGGTATATGAGGTGAAATCGCAAACGGCAAACGATGAGCTTGCTATCGTTCAGGCAAAAAACGACTTGCAGCTATCAATTCTTAATCTTACCCAGTTGCTTGAACTTCCATCTCCCGAAAATTTTGATGTCGAAACGCCGAGTGTAAATACTGATTTTATTTTGCCTTCAAATCCCGAACAGACTTATGAAAATGCACTGACAACACGGGCTGCAATCAGAGCCGGTGAATACCGTTTGGCAAGCAGTGAAAAAGCCGTAAAGGTAGCAAGAAGCGCATATTTTCCGCAATTGTCGTTTGGCGCGGGCTACAGCAACAATTACTACAAGATCAACGGTTCCGATAATTCATCGTTTTCACGGCAGTTGAAAAACAACGAAAGTAAATATATAGGCTTTTCGTTGAATATTCCGGTTTTCAACCGGTTTGAAACGCGAAACAATATTCGAGCGGCAAAATTAAGCGTAAAAAATCAGGAACTGCAACTCGAAAATACGAAAAAAAGTCTTTACAAGGATATTCAGCAGGCATACTACAATGCAACAGGAGCGAAGGAAAAATACACATCATCGGAAATCGCTCTGGAATCGGCGAAAAAAGCATACGAATTTGCTGAGGAAAAATTTGAAAACGGACGTTCCACAACTTACGAGTATAATGACGCGCGCAATAACCTGATGAAAGCTTCGGCAAATTTGTCGCAGGCAAAGTATGACTACATCTTCCGTAAAAAGATTTTGGACTTTTATAACGGCTTGCGCGAAGAATAAGCAGCAGGATAAATCACTGTTCGCAGTTTTTCACTGTCAACCGCCTACAGCGTTTACGCAATGATGATTATGCTGCTGAGCATACAGCGGAATATTGATTTTCAAAATTTTAACAGATAAAATAAAATGCAGCTGTTTTTTCGCAAGTTTGGTAATACAGGCAATAATATTATTATTTTGCACGGGCTTTACGGCTGTTCCGACAACTGGACAAGCGTAGCAAAAAGCCTTTCGCATACCAATAACGTTTTTGTCGCAGATTTGCGAAATCACGGACGTTCACCGCACAGCAGCGAACATACGTATGAAGCAATGTGCGGCGATTTGGCTGAATTTATCAGTCATAACAAAATTGAAAAACCTGTTGTTGCAGGACATTCAATGGGCGGACGCTGCGCCGCTTTATTTGCAAAACAGTATCCCGACCTGCTGTCAAAAGTCGTAATTGCGGACATTTCGCCTTTCGATTGCGAAAATCAGGAAGCAATATCTGAATTTCACAAAAACATACTGTCGGCTTTGATGCGGGTAAATACAAGCGAAATAGGCTCGCGACACGAAGCCGCAGCAAAACTGTCGGAAAAAATCACCGATATTCGCCTTCGGAATTTTCTACTGAAAAATTTGTATCGAACGCCAAAAGGCAACTTTTTATGGAGATTTAATCTGCCGGTATTATTAAATAATGTTAATAACATTGTCTGCGGATCTCTTGAAAAAAATGAAAATTCCAGGATACAGATTCCGGCTTTATTCATCATCGGTAAAAAATCCGGTCATGTTGTATCTTCTGATATTGAGATTATTACAAATGTTTTTTCTGATTTGAAAATAACAGTGTTTCACGAAGCCGGGCATTGGATTCACGTCGAACAGCAGGAAAAATTTGTAGATTGCATACAAAAATTCATCGATGAGTAAATGCAATGTTACAAAAACTTATTTTACCTTTGCAGTCTGATATTATAAAAATTTAGAATGAGAAAAGCATATATTTTTACATTGATTGTGATATTGTCGTCATGTGGAGGCAACGGTTCAAAAAACATCGAAAAAACGACATCGGATTCGATAAACAGCAGTATTCCTGTTTTGAAAGCCGAGAAGGGCGATATGGTTTTTGTACGCATGGATTCTATTATAAACAGTTTTGACATGTATCACGATTTGAGAAAAATATATGAAGAAGATGTAACAAAAGCCGATACCGATTTGAGAACAAAGGCAGAATCTTTTCGTAAGGAAGTTGCCGACTTTCAGGAAAAAACCGACAAGGGTCTGATAACTCGTTCTCAAGCCGAACAGGAACAGGGACGACTGCTTCGCCGCCAGCAAAACTTGGAAGAAGAGCAAAACAGGGTTAGAAATGAACTGGGCGAAAAAGAAGTGGTTTTGCTTAATCAGATTCATAATGCAATAATGGTATATGTTAACAGATACAATGAAGAAAAAGGTTACAGTATGATAATAAGCACATCGGGAACTTCATCCGTTTTGTATGGAAATCCGGGATTAGATATTACAGGCGATATTATAAAAGGTATAAATGAAGAATATATAAAAAGCAGATAATGTGTTTTCATAATGTTTAGTTTTTTAAGTTAAACGGGGATGCAGCCGAAGAAATTCGGCTGTATCTTTTTTAAAAGGACAATTCGGAAATTGTCATGTATTTATGTGAATTTTTAAATAAGGTTCAATATATTTGCTCTTTAATTTTTTGCGGCAATTTGAATTGAAAGTTAATTGATATGAATTAAAAAATTAATTTTGTAGTGCGGTAAATGAAATTATCAGAATAAAAATGGATTTAAAGGAAAGCAAAAATAAAGAATATGCATTGAAAGGGTTTAACTCATTTATAAACAATAATTTGATGCTGTCAACCGGCGATCTGCCGCTTATAAAAAGCGCTTTTGACATTGCCGGTGCCAGCCTGTCGAATTTCACTCGCGAAAACGGCGATCCGTTTATTTTACATGCTGTTGAAACTGCAAAAATCATAATTAACGAATTGGGACTGTCGTCTGTGTCGTTAATTGCCATGCTTTTGCATGAAGCTATTTCAAAGTCAAAAACCGAAATCGACATAAAGTCTTTCGGCGATGAAATTCAGCGTATTGTTGAAGGATTGAACAAAATATCAAAAATCGACATAAAGACAACAAGCCTGCAAGCCGATAATTTCAGAAAACTTATAGTATCGTATTCGAGCGACCCTCGCGTAACGCTTATAAAACTTGCCGACCGCCTTGAAGTCATGCGCTCGCTGTCGTTTTTTACGCCTGCAAAGCAAATGCAGAAAGCAACCGAAACAATGCTGCTTTACGCTCCGCTGTCGCATCAGCTGGGACTGTACAATTTGAAAAGCGAACTCGAAAATCTGGCATTCAAGTATCTCGACCCTGCGGCATACAGGCTGGTAACAAATAAACTGAAAAGCACAACCGCAGAACGTGAAAAATTTGTCAAAAATTTTTTATTGCCCATAGAAAACGAACTGAAAAGAAATAATTTCAGATATGAAATAAAAAGCCGTACAAAAGCGGCGTACTCCGTCTGGCGTAAAATGCAGGCGCAGCAGGTAAATTTTGAAAACATATACGATGTTTTTGCCATTCGCATTATTCTTGACTCCGAATTTGAAAACGAAAAATCCGACTGTTGGGCAGTATATTCCATTGTCGCAAACATATACGAACCCGATACAAAGCGCTTCCGCGACTGGATTTCACGACCCAAAATTACGGGCTACGAATCATTGCATACAACAGTTTCTACTGCCGACGGGAAATTTGTCGAAGTGCAAATACGCACGCGCCGCATGGATGAAATAGCCGAAAAAGGAGCTGCGGCACACTGGAAGTACAAAGGAGTAAGACAAATGCAAAGCGTGCAGGACTGGCTTAATACTGTCCGTAATCTTTTGGAAACCGCACAAATCGAAACAACCGAAAAAGTTAATAACATAAACGAAACGGAAATATTCGTCTTCACTCCGGCAGGAGATTTGCGGCGCCTGCCGAAAGGAGCAACCGTTCTCGACTTTGCTTTTGATATTCATACAAACATTGGCGCACGTTGTGTCGGAGCGCGTATAAACGGCAAAAATGCAACAATACGCGAACAGCTTAAAACAGGCGATACGGTTGAAGTACTGACATCAAAAAATCAGGAACCCAAAGCCGACTGGCTGAATTTTGTTGTTTCGTCAAAAGCGAAATCACGGATACGCGCAAAATTAAACGAAGAAGAAGCCAAACTCGCCAGACTCGGAAAAGACATCATTGAGCGGCGATTGAAGAACTGGAAATTATCTACTTTTGAAGAAGCGATAACAGCGCTCACAAAACATTACAAACTGAAACAGGGAACAGAATTTTATGCGCTGCTCGGAAGTGAAAAAATAAGTTTTTCCGAAGTAAAGGATGTCCTGCAAAAACTGTATGCCGGGCATGATAAAAAAAGCCTTGATATTTCAGAAGCAAAGCATGTTCAAAAAACTCAAAAAGCATCCGAGCATGGCGATTATCTTATAATTGATGAGCGTTTAAGCGGATTAAGCTATCATTTGGCAAAATGCTGCAATCCGATAAAGGGAGACGATATTTTCGGATTTGTTACCATAAATTCGGGAATAACCGTGCATTCCATTACCTGTCAAAATGCAACGCGACTCCTTGATAAATTTCCTTACCGAATAATAAAGGCAAAATGGAGAGAAGGAGATGAAGGTTCTTTCCTTGCAACGATAAAGCTCGCAGGAAACAATGAAACAGGAATACTGAACAAAATTACCGAAGTCTTACAGCAAATAAACGTCAGCATACGCTCAATAAACATATCGTCTAAAAAGGGAGAATTTGATGGTAAAGTGCAAATATCGGTATCAAGCGCAAAATTTTTAAACCATGTGCTGTATCGTTTGCAGCAAATAAAGGGAATACATAAAGTGCAGCGAATAAATCAATAAATGCGATATTATTCGTGAAAACATATCCATCGTTGCGATAAGTTCTACCACGTACAAATTATGAGATGATACTGCGCTTCATAAACAGGGTTGAGAAGTTCGGACGAGGCAAAGCCTCGTCCGAACTGTTCTTGCATGTAAAACAGGCATGCCTGCAAACAAATTATCTTTTCAGCACTTCCACGCTACTTTTTAATCTCGGCTTGCCGCTTGAATTGTACAGAATATAGAAATACAGTCCCGGTTCTACATTCTGTCCTCTGCTGTTTTTTCCGTCCCAGCCCATATCCTGTTCTTCCTGTGTCCTTGTTTCGTAAACCGGCGTTCCGTAACGGTTAAATATCTGAACTCTAAATCCGGACATGAAATAGTCATTTATTCCATCTTTGTTAAACGGAGAAAATGCCGTTATGAACGGATAGTATATAACATCAAGATTCAACGTTACTATACTGTCGCAGCCTTCTTCGGTTTTCAAGTTGGAAACGTGTAAACCCGGTGTATTGTACTGATAGTTGCCCACCCTGTAAAATTCATCTTCATAAATCCGCGCGAAAACATATTCATCATAAACGGGATTAACCGCTAACTGTAAGGTAACAATACTGTCGCAATCGCAATCTGTTGTTTTAAGAGAGTGCGTATATGTATAAAATCCGGGTTGAGATACTGATATGTTAAATCCGTTGGCATCATAACTGTCACCCTCGCAAACAGATGCATTTATAATGATATCATAAGTAGGATTAACCATTAGATTTAAATTTACCATGCTGTCGCAGCCGTTTGTTCCAGTCAGATTTTTCGAGTACTGCATAAGACCGACCTGTACAGGCTCTTCATTAAATCCATATTTGTCATAAGGTTTGCCTAAACATATTGTGTCTGTTATCAGTGTATCGTATGTCGCCAATACCGTCAATTCCAATCTTATAATACTGTCGCAACCGCCTATTACCGTTACCAGTTCTGTCGAATCTTTTACAAGTCCGGGCGCTGCCGGTGTTAAATCAAAATCATCGTCCTTGTACGTATCGCCCAGGCATATTGATGCTGTTACGGTTCTGTCATATACAGGCAAAACAGTCAGTTCCAGCCTTACCGTGCTGTCGCAGCCGCCGATTATTGTGTACAGTGTAGTGTCCCATGCTATCAATCCGGGCGCGGTTGGCGTTGTGTCCAAAAATGCGTAAACCGGATTTATGTACGCATCGCCAAAACATATTGTATCTATTACTAAGGTGTCGTAAACAGGCAAAACCGTCAATTCCAGCCTTACCGTGCTGTCGCAGCCGCCAATTATTGTGTACAGTGTAGTGTCCCATGCTATCAATCCTGGCATGGTTGGCGTTGTGTCCAAAAATGCATAAGCCGGATTTATGTAAGTATCGCCAAAGCATATTGTATCTATTACTAAAGTGTCGTAAACAGGCAAGACAGTCAATTCCAGCCTTACAGTGCTATCGCAGCCGCCGATTATCGTGTACAGTGTTGTGTCCAACGCTATCAATCCGGTTGCGGTCGGCGTTGTATCCAAAAATGCGTAAACAGGATTTATGTAAGTGTCGCCAAAACATATTGTATCTGTTACCAGTGTATTATAAACAGGCAAAACCGTCAATTCCAGCCTTACAATACTGTCGCAGCCGCCGATTATTGTGTACAGTGTTGTGTCCCACGCTATCAATCCTGGCATGGTTGGCGTTGTGTCCAAAAATGCGTAATTCGTATTTATGTAAGTATCGCCAAAGCATATTGTATCTGTTATTAAGGTGTCGTAAACATGCAAGACAGTCAGTTCAAGCCTTACCGTGCTGTCGCAGTTGCCTATTACCATGTACAGTGTAGTGTCCCACGCTATCAATCCGGGCGCTGTCGGCGTTGTGTCTAAAAATGCGTAAGTCGGATTAGTATAAGTATCGCCAAAGCATATTGTATCTGTTATTAAGGTGTCGTACACAGGCAAGACAGTCAGTTCAAGCCTTACCGTGCTGTCGCAGTTGCCTATTACCGTGTACAGTGTAGTGTCCCACGCTATCAATCCGGGCGTTGTTGGCGTTGTATCCAAAAAGGCATAAGTTGGATTTATGTAAGTGTCGCCAAGGCATATTGTATCTGTTACTAAGGTGTCGTACACAGGCAAGACAGTCAGTTCAAGCCTTACCGTGCTGTCGCAGCTGCCGATTACCGTGTACAGTGTCGTATCCCACGCTATCAATCCGGGCGCTGTCGGCGTTGTGTCCAAAAATGCGTAGGTCGGATTAGTATAAGTGTCGCCAAAGCATATTGTATCTGTTATCAATGTATCGTAAACAGGCAAGACAGTCAATTCCAGCCTTACTGTACTGTCGCAGTTTCCGATTACCGTGTACAGTGTAGTGTCCCATGCTATCAATCCTGGCGCTGTCGGCGTTGTATCCAAAAATGCGTAAACCTGATTTATGTAAGTATCGCCAAAGCATATTGTATCAGTTATCAATGTATTGTAAACAGGCAGAACCGTCAATTCCAGCCTTACTATGCTGTCGCAGCCGCCGATTATCGTGTACAGTGTTGTGTCCCATGCAATCAATCCGGGCGCTGTTGGCATTGTATCCAAAAAGGCATAAGTCGGATTGGTATAAGTGTCGCCAAAGCATATTGTATCTATTATCAATGTGTCGTAAACAGGCAAGACAGTCAGTTC